>NZ_CP020946.1:1884768-2198896 GCF_002208115.1 Bdellovibrio bacteriovorus
GTGTGACTCGTTTTGACGAATCCATGCGTGCCGTAAAAACCCGTGGACAGGCAATGCAGTCTGCCGTTCCTGTGGGTCAAGGCGGAATGGTCGCGATCCTGGGGCTTGAACCTGATCAGGTTGAAACTCTTTGCAACTACGTGGTGAAAAACTCTGGCGTGGGTCCATTGTCAGCTGCCAACTTCAATTCTCCAGGACAAATCGTTATTTCTGGTTCACAAAAGGCCATCAACTGGCTGAAAGACAACTTCAAGCCAGAGGCGATTTTTGCGGAAGCTCCAAAACGCGCAAAGCTGATCCCACTGACGGTTTCAGCGCCTTTCCACTGTGAAATGATGAAGCCGGCCGAAGACAAGATGAGAGAAGTCCTGACCGCGATGAAATTTGAAACGGCGGCCTTCCCGATCATTCAAAACTTCCACGCCAAAGCTGAAACCGATGGTTCCATCTTGCGCGAAAATCTGATTCGCCAAGTGTCAGCCCCTGTGCGCTGGACTCAGAGCATGGAAGTCCTTAAGGGCATGGGTCACTCTCAAGTTATCGAGTGTGGCGCAGGAAAAGTCCTTCAAGGTCTGCTGAAAAAGATCGACGGAGATTTCTTCAAAGTCATGACCACAACTTCCATCGAAGATGTGAAAATTATTGAAGAATTTCTGAAAGCTACGAGTCATTAAAATTTCTTGAGCTTTATTCGGAGTTCGGTCAAAGTGTGCTGAAAACAACACAGGTTATTGCTTAAAAGGATTTTGCACATGAGCGGAAAGTCGCTTCAAGGAAAGAAAATTGTTGTCACTGGTGGCAGCCGCGGAATTGGCGCTGCTATCGTTAAGCTTCTTGCTGATGAAGGCGCTCAAGTCGCCTTCACTTACTCTTCCCGCGAAGAGGCCGCTCAACAAGTGGCTCACTCTTTGACCGGTGAAGGTCACTTTTACATCAAAATGGATATCGCGAACGAAGAATCTGTGAACTCTGCTGTAGATCACATTCTGGAAAAATGGAGCGATATCGACGGCGTTGTGAACAATGCCGGCATCACCAAAGACGGCTTGCTTCTGCGCATGAAATCAGAAGATTTCGATTCCGTGGTGAACACCAATCTGCGCGGCACCTTCCTGGTGACGAAAGCTTTCACCAAACCCATGATGAAAGCCCGCAAAGGCTCCATCGTAAATATCGTTTCTATCATTGGCGAGACTGGCAATGCCGGTCAGGCGAACTATGCCGCCTCCAAAGCCGGCACGATTGCTTTCAGCAAATCCGTGGCGCTGGAGCTGGGTTCCCGCAACGTGCGCGTGAACAACGTGGCCCCTGGATATATCGCAACAGAAATGACAGATGTTCTTTCTGAAGACGTAAAATCCAAAATGATGGAGAAAATTCCCTTGGCAAAAATCGGCGAAGGATCCGACGTGGCGCAAGCCGTGCGCTTCCTTTTGAGCGATGAATCCAAGTACATCACCGGTCACACACTGGACGTGAACGGTGGAATGCATATGAACTAAGTTCGCGAATAAACTCGCGAAAAACTTCATCTCGCCTAAGAGCGACATGATAGAGTTCTAACACTAGACTAGACTTGTAATTTAAGTAATATTGAACGCACTATTAGGAGGCATAAATGGCTATTCATCCAAAGGTTAAAGATATCATCGTTGAACAACTTGGCGTAGATCCAGATAAAGTTAAAGCGGAAGCTTCTTTCATCGACGATCTGGGCGCAGACAGCTTGGATATCGTTGAACTTGTGATGGCAATGGAAGAAGAATTCGATCTTGAAATCCCTGACGAAGACGCTGAAAAGCTGAAGACAGTTCAAGACGTAGCTTCTTACCTTGAGAAAAAAGGAAAAGCTTAATTCATTATGAACTCCCGATTTGAACGTCCATCCAAACCACAGAGAAGAGTTGTCGTCACCGGAGTAGGCGCAGTCACTCCCCTTGGTAACACCATTGAGGAGAGCTGGGCAGCTGCAACCCGTGGTCAGTCTGGGATCGCCAAGATTACCAAATTCGACACGACAGGCTTTGATGTGACTTTTGCCGGCGAAGTAAAAGGTTTTAATACAGACCAATACATCGAGAAAAAAGAGCAAAAGAAAATGGACGAGTTCATTCACTACTCGATCGCAGCTTCCAAAATGGCCGTGGAAATGGCCAAGCTGGAACTGACCGAAGAAGTGAAGAATCAAGCGGGAGTGATTATTGGTGTCGGTATCGGTGGTCTTGCGAACATCGAAGAAACCGCCATCAAAATGAAGGAAAGAGGACCGGGCCGTATCAGTCCGTTCTTCATCCCTTCTGTGATCACGAACCTGGCCGCGGGTCAGGTGACGATCTCACTGGGACTGAAAGGTCCTAACTATTCTGTGACTTCCGCGTGCGCTTCAGGCGTTCACTCTATCGGGGATGCAGTTCGCTATATTCGCGACGGTGTGACTGATGTGATGCTTGCAGGTGGCGCAGAAAGCACAATCTGCGGACTGGCTGTTGGAGGCTTTGCTTCCATGCGCGCCCTGTCCACCCGCAACGATGCTCCTGAAAAAGCCAGCCGTCCTTGGGATAAAGACCGTGACGGATTTGTTTTGGCAGAGGGTGCGGCGGTTCTTTGCATCGAATCCCTTGAGCACGCCGTCAAACGTGGCGCTAATATTCTTTGCGAAATCACAGGCTACGGAGTTTCCTCCGATGCTTATCACATGACTTCCCCGGCTCCGGAAGGCGCTGGTGGTTATGCGGCGATGTCCATGGCTTTGAAAGACTCTGGTCTGAAAGCGGAAGACATCAACTATATCAACGCTCACGGCACAAGCACGCCGGTGGGTGATGGCCTTGAAACCGCGGCAATCAAACGCTTGCTGGGTGATCATGCGAAAAAGGTCTGGGTTTCCAGCACCAAGTCCATGATGGGTCACGCGTTGGGCGCAGCTGGCGCAATTGAATCTGCTTTCTGTGTGATGGCAATTCGCGACCAGGTGGCTCCTCCAACGATCAACTTGGAAAATCCGAGCGAAGACTGTGATTTGGATTACGTTCCTAATGAGGCACGTAAAGGTAAAATCACCAATGTCATCAATAACAGCTTTGGTTTCGGTGGAACCAACGCCTCCATGATCTTCTCGAAATACGAAGGATAGAAAATGATTGTCTATGTTGGCTGCGATCACGCTGGGTTGGATTTAAAACTTAAAGTGATGGCGGCTCTTCCAGAAATTCAATGGAAGGACATGGGCACTCACTCTGCTGATTCTGTCGACTATCCGGACTATGCCGACCAGGTATGCCGTGAAGTTGTTAAAGTGGAACTTCAAAATCAAAAGAACAATCTGACTGATTCTCAAAAAGGCCCGGCTTTGGGTCTTTTGATTTGCGGCTCTGGTCAGGGCATGGCTATTCGCGCTAACAAGTTCCCACAAATTCGTGCGGCTCTTTGCTGGAATAACGATATCGCCCGCCTGTCCCGCGAACACAATAATGCGAACATTATTTGTCTGAGCGAACGCTTCACCTCCCCTGATGATGCCGTGAAGATGATCCAGACGTTCCTTTCAACATCCTTCGCCGGTGGACGCCACCAGCAACGTGTTGCCAAGCTTTCAAGCGACACTGGTTGTTGAGACTTTTAAATTCCTGTCTTTCAAGGGATACTTTCATCATCTGATTTAACATCACGACTAAAATCAAAGCACACGAACCTGTGCTAAGGAGTCCGTCTATGCATTCAACTTCACTCAGCTTAGCCCAAGTGGATCCGGAAATTCTGGCCGCCATCAACAAAGAATCTGAACGGCAGCAGTTCGGACTGGAAATGATCGCCTCAGAAAACTACACCTCCAAAGCCGTGATGGAAGCACAAGGATCTATCCTGACAAACAAGTATGCCGAAGGTTACCCAGGCAAACGTTACTATGGTGGCTGTGTGAATGTGGACACCGTCGAGTCTTTGGCGATTGAAAGAGCGAAAAAACTTTTCGGCGTTCAATATGCCAACGTACAACCGCACTCAGGTTCTCAGGCTAATATGGGTGTTTATCTGGCAGCATGCAAAGCGGGCGATACCATCCTGGGAATGGATTTGTCCCACGGTGGTCACTTGACCCACGGGTCTCCGGTGAACTTTAGTGGCTTGCTTTTCAAGGCGGCTTCTTACAAGTTGGATCAGGAAACGGGTCGTTTGAATTATGATACAATCCGCGCAACAGCCAAAGAGACTCAGCCAAAACTGATCATCGCAGGCTACAGTGCTTATCCGCGCACTTTGGACTTTGCGAAATTCAAAGAAATCGCAGATGAAGTCGGCGCTCAGTTGCTGGTGGACATGGCGCACTTTGCGGGCCTTGTGGCCACGGGTCATCACCCGTCCCCGGTTCCTTACGCTGACTACATCACTACGACAACTCACAAAACTTTGCGTGGCCCCCGTGGCGGCATGATTCTGACGAACTCTGAAGAAAAAGCCAAGATCATGAATTCCCGCATCTTCCCTGGCATCCAGGGCGGCCCGCTCGAGCACGTGATTGCCGGCAAAGCTGTGGCTTTCGGCGAAGCACTTAAACCAGAGTTTAAAGATTATTCCGGCAAAGTTATCAGCAATGCCAAGGTTCTGGCTGAAGAACTTCTGTCTGCAGGCTTCAAACTTGTGACTGGCGGTACGGACAATCATTTGATCTTGATGGATCTAAGCGACCGTGAAATCACCGGGAAGCTTGCAGAAAATTCTTTGGATGAAGCTGGCATCACTGTGAACAAAAACACTGTGCCAAATGAAAAGCGCTCTCCATTTGTCACAAGTGGTGTGCGTATTGGAACCCCTGCATTGACCACGCGTGGAATGGGTCCTTCAGAAATGAAGCAAATCGCGAAGTGGATCGGCCAAGTTCTGAATAATGCTGAAGATGTTGCAGTGAAAAATCGCGTGCATGAAGAAGTAAAAGAGCTTTGCAAGCAGTTCCCGATTTACTAAATTCAGTCTCAAGCTGACAAAGTGTTACGAAGCCCTCAGAAAACTGGGGGCTTTTTTTGTGGTTTTCACCAGTGAAAATGCCTTTATTTTAAGCTGGCCTTTGGTCAAAAAATTCTTTGGATCCAAGGGCTTATGTCGTATACTCAATCCATGACACCAGGATGGAATCAGCTCGTTAAAATTGCAGGATGCATTGCCACGTTGGGAACTTTGGGTTCCTGTACGACTTTTCACACACCCCTTTCACGCGAATATCTGGCGCCCAACGGGTCTAACACCCGGGTAGCAGCCTCCGACCACAACCCGCGCTTGATTGAATCGTCTTCTTTGACGTTTGATTGGCCTGTGGATCGCGCACGTATGACCCGTGGTTTTTTACCTAACAAACGCCGCCCGCATCTGGGTATTGATCTGGCAGCACCTAAAGGAACGCCTATTTTGGCTTCTCAGGCTGGCACCGTGATCTATGCGGGTCGTGAGTTCCGGGGATATGGAAAAATGGTTCTGATCGAGTCTGGCAACGGCTGGGCAACGCTGTATGCCCACTTTGACAAGATCCTGGTCTCTGAAGGACAGAAGGTTCGCCAGGGCGAGGTTGTCGGCGCCATGGGCCGCACAGGACGCGCCACCGGGGTCCACCTGCACTTTGAAGTCAGAAAGGACCGGGGCCCCATTGACCCGCTTCCACTTCTGCCCACTGTCACTGCTCAACTATAAATCATAAAAAAACAAAACCCGCTCACAAAGGCGGGTTTTTTATTTTCCGAAACGTCCAAGATGAACGTCTTTATGTTTAAGAAATAAAAAAGGCCACCCCGAGGGGCAGCCTTTTAGTTTTCCTAATTTCCGTCGGGAATTAGAACAAGTTCAAGTTAGCAGAAACTGCTACGTTTGTTCTGTCAGCACGAACATCTTTAGGAGTGAACTGTACGTTTGGATAAACGTAGATGTCACGAGTAACGGAGATACCAACACCAACAGACTGGTATGGTTCCATTTGGATCAAATCGCCGCTGTCTTCGTACTTAGCAAATTGGAAGTAACCAAATACTGTTCTGAAAGAGTAGTCGTCGTTGAAAGCGTACTCAGCAAATGGGAACAAGCCCACGCCGTAGTCATAGCGCAAATCGCCTGGAACGTTGAAAGAACCTTTAGCGATATCTTTATCTAGAGACAAAGACAAACCACCTTGCCATTTGGAATCACCGAAGTCAGCAAGCACAGTTTGGCTTACAGACAGGTTACCCATCAGGTTGTAGTAATCAGTTTGATCTTCTTCAGTGTAGTGAGAGTAAGTCACGCTGGAGATCATCTGCATGTCCATTGCACGGTAACCGTGGCTGTAGTCCATGTATGGAGTGGAAACTTGAGTACGTTTTACATCAGCACCTTTTCTGGAAGCGCGTGGATCTTGGAAATCCTTAGTGATGTCGCCTTCAAGTGGAGCCATGATAACTACACCAGTACCGAAAGAAAGGTTACCACCTTTGGATACACGGTAGTTCACACCCACGTTACCGGACAAAGCAGTCAAAGACTCGATTGTCGCAGAAGCGCGGTAGTTAGGACGGATAGAATCGAAAGGTTTTTGCAAAGAGCCGCCGTTGTAACCAAGGCTGGATTTGAAAGACCATTGAGACTTGGAACCAAGCTCAGAACGCATACGAGCATTCGTGATCTCCTGATCGATGTCTTCTTTTTTCTCTTCAGACTTTTGAACATCAGACACTTTTACAGTGCTAGTGTTTGCATTTTGGTTTTGTTCTTCTGCCTGAGCAGCAACAGAAACCAAAGACCCCGCCAAAATCAGTGACATCAAAATTTGTGTTTTCACTGTTTTCCCTTTCAATATGGTTAATTATGTTTCTTTTTTCTTTTCCGTCTTTCGACGTTTAATTTTTAAACTCTAATTTCGAATCACTATCTGTTTCGGACCCCGGACTATCCCCCCAGATCCTTTTTGCCAAAAATGGTCCCAATTTGGAGCCACATAGGCCAATAAGCAAGTAAGGTGCCACGTCTTTGGTCGAGCGGCAAAGCAAATCTTGACTGATATTTAAAAAATCTTTCCATCAGTATCGCTTAATTTTGATTTGAGGACATTTTTGCCATTATGAGGTGGTATCCTTTTGTATCATTACACTTTCATCTTGTTCAAATGACAGCGGCCCATGAAGAAAATTCAGTGCCACTTTGGCCCATGTAAACCTACAAGTTGCAGCCCTCATCCGAGATTTGAATACTCTTATGAAGGAGGTTTTTATGGCCGATGCTCAAGAACTCACCCGGGAACGGGCTTTTCTGCATGATGTCGGAGTCAACCTCAATGGGGCTCTTTTTATCGTCGAGCGTCTAATTGAAGAGATCAAAGAAGAGGAAGGTCGGCTGGAAAACGATTCCGAGATCGAACGGCTGTTTAACAACCTCGCCACCCGTCTGGCCAAGATCGACAGCCAGGTGAAAAGCCGCCATAACCTTTTATCGGAACTGCTGGATCTGGAGATTCAAAACGAAAAAAGGAAGAGTGCCTTGCGCGACTCTTCCTATAAATAGTCTGTTCTTCGAGTTCTTATTTGATCAGGCTGGAAGAGCTGCCACCGGTGACGGCCTGATTAAGATACCCCACCATCCCGCGAGGATCTGTCTGGCTTGAGCCCAACAAAGGAAGCTCATTGCCCGGAGACAGCCACTGATAAAGATCCTGATGCTCAGGCTTGGTCTTATCAAAGTAAATACGGATGCCCTCCTGAATCACAATACGTCCGTTCTGATAGACCTCCATCGCGGCATAGTAAGGATTGCACTCGTCATTTCCACACATGGCGTGATAGCGAATGTTGTATCCATTCACATCCACACTGCCATCCACGATTTCGGTGCTATAGTGATGACTGGTCACAGGGAACTCGGTGTTGTTGATCAGGATGGTGGCCATGACCACGCGGGGACCTGGCTGTCCTTGTGGAGTCCAGTATCTTTTGACTCCGACGATGTCGGCCTCCAGGCCCTGAGCCGCAGCCTGCTCTCCGGCCTCCTGGGTTTTGGCGCCATCAACAACACTTGCACCCATTTTGTTTTTCGCATAGCGCGCGGCAAATTCAGAATCCTTCTTCGCACAGGCGGTCATCATCAGACTGCCTGCGAGCAAAGCTGCAAAGATCATTTTTGTTTTCGTCATAAGCCACTCCTTGTTCGGTGAACAAACGATGAAAGTGCAAAGCCTTCGCCACAATCAAGAACCGCAGAACTGCGGGAAATCCTTCCTTATTCTCACCTTGAAACGCGTCTCAGGATAAAACACTCCACCCCGGTTCGAACACTTTGCGCCCCCTGTCGCCCAGCTCTTTGACAGATAATCCCCGGAGGCCTAGGCTTATTCCATCGAGGTGTTCACAATGGTCATTCGGCCCAAATACAACTGGTTTAAAATGCTGCTGGTGTGGAAGGGTTCGGTTCTGCCCGAAATCCTGCCACGTCTGATTTTTATTTTCATTCTTTCAGCTCTGGTGATTTACTTCCATGGCGTATTCTTTTCGGTGAAGGTTTCACTGAATCCCACACCTTTTACTTTAATGGGGATCGCGCTGGCGATCTTTCTTGGCTTTCGCAATTCGGCGGCCTATGACCGCTTCTGGGAGGGTCGCAAGCTGTGGGGAGCCCTGCTGAATGTGTCCCGTTCCTTAAGCCGGCAGGCGCTGACATTCACAGGTCTTGACGCCAATCACGCGGAAAGCCGCAAGTTTCTTCAGTTGATCATCGCTTTTGCCTATTGCACAAAACACCAGTTGCGAAAAACAGACGCCACCGCCGATCTGAAACGCCTGGTTCCCCAGTTGGCCAACGAATTGTCACAGGCTGAATACAAGGCGGCGATCCTGCTTCGTCATCTGGGACAGTGGGTTCAGGATCAAAAAGAGGCCGGACGACTGGACAGCATCACGGCCGGGATGTTTGATAAGAATCTGAATGACATGTCGGACATTGTCGGGGGATGCGAGCGCATTGCCAACACGCCCATTCCTTATCCTTACGCTGTGCTTTTGCACCGCACTGTCTACATTTACTGTGTGCTTTTGCCCTTTGGACTGATGGACAGCATTGGCTGGATGACCCCGGCGATCTGCACCTTTGTGGCTTATACGTTCATGGCTTTGGATGCGATCGTGAATCAGATCGAAGAGCCCTTTGGCACCGAAGACAATGATCTGGCATTAAATCAGATGTGTGAAACCATAGAATTCAGCGTGCAGGAAATGCGCGGAGAAAAAGTGCCCCACAAAAAGCACGAGGCCGGTCAGTTCGTGTTCAACTGATAAAAAAAGGCATCACGGGTTTCGTGATGCCTTTTTACGTTGTCTTTATTAAAGAAAACTATTTTTTCGCAACAAGTTTCAAAGTCAGTTCGAACTCGTCGTTGATGATTTTGTCACCAGCAAGTTCTTTGAAGAAGTTGCCAGAACCGTATTTCAGACCCCATTTAGTGCGGTCGATTTTCACAACAGCTTCACCAGTTGCAACACCTTTATCAACAGTCACTTTCGCAGGGAACTCAATCGGGTGTGTGCCACCGATCATTGTGAAATCACCTTTTACCAGAACTTCACCTTTGTTTTTGGATGGAGTTACGGAAGTGATTTTGAAAGTGGACGTCGGGAACTTGCCTGCGTTGAAGAAATCTTCAGTGGACAAGTGACCTACAAGCTTTTTGTTGTAGCCTGCATCTTTCACGTCTTCGTTTGTAATCGTCGTCATATCAACAACCACGTTACCACCCGTCAATTGACCTTTATCAACCGTCACCTGGCCTTCTTTTACAGAAATGCCACCATTGTGGGCGTCGCCCATTTTTTTGGTGCCTTTCCATGCCACAGTGCTGGCCTTAGTATCAATTTTATAAACATCTGCCGCTTGTGCATGAGCAGCAGCTACCAATACGAACGCAGCAAAAACAGTTTTAAACATTGCATTTTCTCCTTCGCAATTCCCGTTGTTTAACATCACTGTTAACCATCAAAACTTTCCCGCATAATGTAACAGAGATCAACACAGAAAAGAAAACCCCTCCCAAAATCCAATCGGCAGGACTTTTGGAGCCCCCGGCATTCAATGCAGTCCTTAGTATTCAGGAAATATTCAAGGTGGAGTTTTCAGTTAAATTTCATTTGGAATTTTATGGGATCTTTATGAATTTCTTTGAATGCAGAAATTAGAAAGGGAGTCGCTCTGACTCCCTTTTACAAGGCAGGTTTCCCTTTTACAAGGCAGGTTTCCCTTCAATGGGACCAGCAACCGAATAAAGATTACTGTGGCCTTGTTCGAGTTCAGTATCGCTTATCTGTATTTTTCTGCAAGTCCAGAAAACGTCTGTCCGCGCCCCCTAATGTCTCTTAAAATCAAAGACAAAAGAAAGGGGGCCCCCTTTGTCATCCCTCGGTCTTGTTTTATCCGGAGGCGGAGCACGCGGAGCCTATCAAGCCGGAGTCATCAATGCCCTGGCAGAGATCAGTCGCCAGGAGGGCATCGCCTATCCGTTTTCCTATTACACCGGCGTCAGCGCAGGTGCTATCAACACGGCCTTTTTAACCACCGCCGACAACTGCCATATCGGCAGCGCCACCGCCAAGCTGACTGAACTATGGACAGGCATCAGTGCGGAGCAGGTTTATGTCAGCGATATTTTTTCTTTATCCAAAGGGGGCATACAATGGTTGATGGATCTGTCCATGGGGGGAATGAAAAAGTCCTCTCCTCATCGCTCGCTGCTGGAAACCAAGCCTCTGTATGAGTTGATCCGAAAAAATTGTGATTTCAATAACATTCAAAAAAACATCGACGCCAAAAGATTCCGAGCCGTGGCGGTTTCGGCTTTGGACTATTTCACCACTTCCACAGTCACTTTTATTCAAGGAGAGGAAAAGATCCCCACCTGGACCCGCGTGCGCAAAGTGGGCCTTGCCGGAAAAATCACCGCCGATCATGTGATGGCATCAGCGTCCATCCCCCTGCTGTTTCCGCCCACGACAGTGGATGGACGGTTTTTTGGGGATGGCAGCATACGCAATCAGTCCCCATGCGCACCAGCCATCTACATGGGAGCGAGAAAACTGATCGCCATTGGTGTGCGCAAGAAACAAGATATTTGTTACGCCTCAAAACAGGTGAACACCAAAGAAGCCCCCTCCATCGCCCGGATTGTCAGCGTGATTCTGAACACCGTCATGATGGATGGTCTGGAGGCCGACATCGAGCGACTTGAAAGGATTAATTTAAACCTGCAGAAAATCTCTGCCAGTGAGCTTGAACATGTGTCGGTAAAGCCAGTGAAACACTTATGGATTTCACCATCGGTGGATCTGGGCGAGGTCGCCTCAATGAAAACCGAAAAACTGCCACCCATGATCCGTTATCTTCTGCGGGGCCTGGGGACTTTGCAGGAAGCCAGCGAGATCGCAAGCTTTCTGCTGTTTGAAAAATCCTATTCCGCTGACCTGATTGAAATTGGTTATAAGGACGGCATGAATGTCCGGGAGCAGGTGGTGCGCCTGCTCCATGAGGATTAGATCTCGACCTGAATTCCCACTTCGATCACCTGATTTGGCGGAATGCGGAAGAACGCTGTCGGGCGCTGGGCATTCTTGGACATGATTGCAAACAGACGTTCACGCCAGTGCGCCATACCTGTTTCGCCCGGACGGTTCGGTCCTTTTTCCGCGATGATAGTTTCTCGCCCCAGCACAAATGTCGTTTCATTCACATTGAAGTTGATATCACGCTGACGGCAGGCCTCAAGAATATGTTTCATCTTGGGGATTTCCATAAAGCCGTAGTTCGCAATAATGCGGTAGATATTTGGAATGACTTCCTGAATGGAAATACGATCGCGCTTGGAAACAAACGGCACTTCTTTGGTCTGAATCGTCAAAATGGCCACGCGCTGATGCAGGACTTTGTTATGTTTCATGTTGTGAAGCAATGGCGCAGGCACACCCCACGGGTCACCCGCCATATATATCGCCGTCCCCGGAGCACGCAATGGCGGTTCACGCAGAAGCTTCTGACAGAAGTCCTCAATCGGCATCGAGCGCTCTTTAAGACGTCGAAACAGAATCTGGCGCCCTTTTTGCCAGGTCGTCATCAACAGGTAAATGATCGCACCAATCACCAGCGGCACCCAACCACCGTGCGGGATCTTATGAATATTCGCCCCGAAGAACGCCAGATCCATAATCAGGAAAGATCCGAAGATCGCGGAAGACTTTAACAGACTCCACTTCCACTTTTGACGGGCCACTTCAAACGCCAGGATTGTTGTGATGGTGGTCGCCCCCGTCACCGCAATACCGTAAGCCGCCGCCAGATTGCTGGAGGTTTTAAACGTCAATACCAGCCAGATCACCCCGATGAACATGGACCAGTTCACGATCGGCACGTAAATCTGACCGATCTCCTGACTGGAGGTATGGATGATATTCACACGTGGACAGAAGCCCAACTGAATCGCCTGACGCGTGATCGAGAACACACCCGTGATCAACGCTTGAGAGGCAATAACCGTCGCCATGGTTGACAGCATAACCATCGGAAGCAACGCCCACTTCGGCGCCAGCATATAGAAGGGATTCGAAACCGCTTCCGGATTATTCAGAAGCAAAGCCCCCTGGCCGAAATAATTCAGCACCAATGCCGGCAAAGCCACGAAGAACCAAGCCAGACGAATCGGTCTTTTTCCAAAGTGACCCATATCCGCGTACAGAGCCTCACCCCCGGTCACCACCAGGAACACAGAGCCCAGCACCAGGAAGCCTGCCATGCCGTTGGCCATCATGAACTCAATCCCATGATGCGGCAGCAGAGCCTCAAAGATATGCAGATTTTCCGCCATTCCACGAATACCCAAAAGCCCCAGCACCGTGAACCAGATCAGAAGAATCGGACCAAAGATCACACCAATGCGGGCCGTGCCGTATTTCTGCATCAGGAAAAGAGCGTTCATCACAAAGATAGTCAGCGGAATAATATACGGACTGAACTGAGGAGCGACGAGAGTCAGACCTTCCATCGCGGAAAGGACAGAGATGGCCGGTGTGATCATGCCGTCACCATAAAGCAAAGCCGCACCAAAAAGACCGATGATGGTCATCACCCAACGACGTCGCGAAACATCTTTCGAGTGCTGGCTGCGCACGGCCAAAGCCATCAGGGAAAGAATACCGCCCTCCCCTTTATTGTCTGCTCTCATGACGAAAGCCATGTACTTGATACAGATGGCAAGAACCAGCGTCCAGAAGATCAGCGACAAGATGCCGATCACATTTTCCGGGGTGGGTGCCAGGCCGTATTCACCGAAGCACTCGCGCATGGCATACAGAGGACTCGTACCGATATCCCCAAACACCACACCAAGGGCGCCTAAAGCGAGCATTAAAACATTGGAATTATTTTTGTGATGACCCGGATTTTCGATAGAAAAGACCCCGTCTAAGTTGTCGAAACAAGGTTTTAGTCTAGATAAGATCCCTACCGTTGTCAGCAGTCCCCATGAAGATTTGACGCGTATCGACTACATTACAGGAAGTTCAGTTGCCTTTATTTTGGGCTTTTTGAGACCATAGATGTATGGCACGGAATGCGCTTTTTCGCTCGAAATGGTTTTTGGCAGCCCTCTTGATCTTAGGATTGATCTATTTTGAGGGCCGCGTTCATGACAGATTGATCGCCAGCCGACAACCTACGTCGACTTCTTACTCTCAATAAACGAGTTCGCATCCAGTTTATAGGCTTTTAGGGCCGCTGCGAACTTCTGGAATCCTTTGGCTTGCTTGACCAACAAGGACATCATCAACTCGTCCGTCAGTTTACCTTCGGCATTGATGATCTTAAAGACGTTCATCATAAAGACGCGCTCTGGGAAGATAAAGGCATTGCGGTATCCGAAAACACCTTGCAAATGCTCCACCGGACGAAGTGCTCCAAACATCGCACCCAAACCCACAAAACAAACCGGACGGTACTCGAAAGACTCTGGGAACTTCAAGTGATCAATGAAGTACTTCAGAATGCCCGGCATAGAGCCATTGTATTCCGGACACACTACAATCAGGCCCTCGCTGCCAAGAACCTTGTTCAAGTATGGCTGCAAAGCTTCAGAAGGTTTTCCATAGTGAATGTCGTCATGCAGATGCTGCTTTAGTTCTTTCAGATCGATGATTTCAACAGCCTCGCCCAAATCCTTGTAGATTCCCTGGATGATTTTGGAAACTTTAAGTGTGTTGGAATCGGGACGGTCTGTGCCGGCGATGATATATTTCATGAGTAATTCTCCTAGACAAAGTCATATACCTTTCGCTGTAATAAAACACAAGACTCAACTGCGAGGAGCTTCATCGTGAATCCAAAAAACTGGTTCGTGCTTACGGATGGACAGGTCAACGGCCCTTTCGATGTTCAGGAAGTGGAATCCCGTGTGGCCTCTGCCAAAGAAGCCCAGATCTGGGGTCGCGGTCAAAGCGAATGGATGACTCCGATCAAGTGGCGTCAGTCACTGAAGGATTCAAGTCAGGTGGCGATTGCCGCCAATGAACCCGAGGGACTTTGGAAAGTTCGCGTGGAAGGCAAGGACCGTCCGCCGATGAAATACTCCGCCCTGATTTCCTTCCTGAAAGGCATGACCGACTATTCCGCCGTTGATGTCTGTTCTGACAACTCGAATGTGTGGAAGGAAATCTATTCCATCCCCCGCATTGTTGACGATCTGGGCATCAGCCGCAGATCGCATCCCCGCGTACCGATGGTGGGAACCCTTGCTTGTGAAAGCCCCAAAGGCGAATTCAGTTGCCGGGTTATTTCCATCAGCGAAGGGGGCTTGGGAGTGAATGATGCCCAAAACCTGCAAATTGGCGAACGCTTCAAAGGCACTCTGACCAGTCCGAACCTGTTTGTGACTATCAACACGACTTGCGAAGTCGTCTATGTCGGAAACGACGGTTACGCCGGCCTGCGCTTCGTGGGGCTGCCGGAAGAGTTCAAAAGCTCGATCATCGAATACGTGCGCAAGTTTGCCATGGTTTAAACTGCCATCTATCAAGACTCTTTAAATAGAAAAAAGACCGGTGCTATGATGATCTATCAGGAATGTCATGGCTTCTTTCCCTTCTTGCTATTTTCATCCTGCCCTGCTCTGTCTTTGCCGCCCGCAAGACAGAGTGGAGTCTGCATTTGGATTCCAAACTTGAGGCCACGGTTTACCCTGAAGAGTACGGTGAAGACACCAATTCCGAACTTTATGATTTGGAACTGATCCCGATCTATCGCTGGAAATACCTCGAATCCTGGCGTTTTTTTCTGCGCCCGGTTTTTGTAGCCACTCCGAACAACAACTCCGAAGAAGAACGCTATTTCTTTGATCCATCAGAAGCCTATATCCGCTATCAAACCGACAGTTCCTCCCTGCAGGCAGGCTACAACCTTTTCACCTGGGGTGTGACCGATGGTTACAATCCGGTGGATATCGTAAACTCCAAACAGTATTTCGACCCTTTACGCAGCCGAAAGCTGGGGGCTTTGTCTTTGTTATATTCACAAAGCCTGGGAAACTGGGAGCTGGACTTGGTCTATATTCCACAAAATCGCGGTTCCATATTGCCCGGCACAGAAAGCCGCTGGCTGCCCAGGGAAATCTTTGTACCCCAGACTGCCGACAATGATCTGGTGTTGAACCTTCCCGAGAACCTTCGCTACGACTATTCATCAAGAAAGAATCTGGGAAATGCCCTGGATAACAACTATGCCTTCCGTCTGCAGCGTCGCGGGGAATTTATCGACGTCGCCCTGACGGGTTATGAAGGCGCCTCCAGCTTTCCTTTTGTGGAGCCGGTGGTGACAGGCACCATCGTGCAGGTTTCACCAAAAACGGTGATCGATGTGGATCCGGACGTGCTGCTGAACACCTACAACTATCGCATTCGCCAGGGCGGTCTTTCGTTGGTGATGAATCAATGGAATATGCTTTTTAAAGCCGTCGGCAGCTACACCCAAAGCCTGGAGGACAATCCCAACTTGCAGGAATGGACCAATGAGAATGTCCTGGGTCTTGAAAAGACTTTTAATCTGGGGGAAAGCGGACTTCTGATTGCCATACTTCAGTATTCTTTTGTGAACACAGAAAAAAAGAATGATTCCAACCTTTCCATCACAGAAATTTTCCGCAGCGCCTATATGGCTGGCGGACGACTGACTTGGAAAGAAGTCTGGGGATTTAATCTGTTAGGATTGTATGACAGCGTCCATGGAAGCACCTATCAGCAGTACTCCCTCAGTCGCCGCTTCTTTGATGCCTGGGTGCTGGCAGCCACGGCGGACCTTATTCAGGGATCCGCCGACACCCCCTTAGGGGTTTATGGAAAAAATGATTCCTATTCCCTGTCTCTCAGCCGCTCTTTCTGATTTTACGGCGTCAACTGCAGGACCAGATCAGAGGATCCTGTCGTCAGCAGTTTATTCACCTGCAAGGACAGACCTTCTGCCACGGGGATCTCCGGCAAAGTCATACGGACCGACTGCCCCCACAAAGAATCAATGATGCGATCGCGGATCGTCGAGGACTTAAAGCGACGGGACGGGCTGTACCGGGAAATATAGGTGGAATCGTAAGACCCCGTCATTCCCAGCGTCGGATTTACGAACTTCGCCTGAACCTTTCCGTCATCCAGCTTCAAGGTCACCTTGGAGGCGAAGGGCAAAGAAAAATTCATAAACGGCACATAGGTACCGGATTTTGGAGCCCGCATCTTTGCATACATGGAAGCTTTCACAGAGTACTGCACACCTTCGCCCGTGATCTGCACATCTTTATCAGAATAAAGATCAAACATGAATTTTGCGGACTTGGAATAATTCATCAGCTCCGGCCAGATAAACAACTGCACAAAGCGTGAACCCATGATCGTGGAAAAACCCGGAAGTTTGCCGGAGCTGATCTGATGCAGCCACGTGTTTCCTTTATAAGCTTCGCTCAGCATCACATTAATAAAGTCCTTCGGCAGGCGCAAAGAAGCTGAACTTGAAGCCGCCGCAGTTTCCTTGTCCAACTTCAATGTCTTGCGGGAGTCCTCAGTAACACGCGTGAATGTCACTTCCAGAATCCCCTTGGCAAGAAGCCCTTCTGTTCCCAGATCCTGAAAATCCTGAACGGACATTGTGACTTCTATGTCCGGACGAGCCATCACCAGCTTGCGACTGCCTGAGAAATCAAAGTTCACACCTTCGAGGTATTTCTGCACATAGCTTTTGATAAGTTCTTTCTGAGGTTCAACGAAGCCGGCCGAGTCATTGGTGATCTTGGTCACCTCATTCATCAGGACGTCGGAAAAACCCTCGGCACCGGAGCATTGAACATTGCCAGCAACCACCCACGCCCCCGGGTTCCAGGAAAGCGCCACAAAATCAACATTGGCACCCGCCTGCGTGCTTCCCACATTCGGAGTCACCTTCATTGCAAACTGACCTTCGCCGGATTTCAGATTCAGGACAATGTCCTTGCACTGCGCCTGCACACGGAAGCGGCCAATGATGCCCCCGACGTTGCGCTCGACCACATGGTCCACCACGACCTCTGCAATCTTCAGCTCGGCTGCCAGACCTTTGGAGGACAGCTCCAGCGCACTCTGAGATCCGCTTAAGGAGGGCTTTTCAAGGCGGGTCTTGATATTGATGGAAATCCCCTTAATGTCGACCGGGATCTCCTGACTTACGACTCGCTGATCAGGAAATTGCCAGTTTGCGGAGAACTCGCGAGTCGTGAGTGTTTTCCACTTTTCTTCAATTAAACTTTGTTGAAATTGTCTAGGTAGTTTCAACTCAAACTCTGATTCCACAACAGTTCTAGAAAGTGCGGGTACAGTTATTAAGAATGTGAGTAGCGTGGCCGATAGTTTTGTTGTCATCATAGAACTTCGTTTCCTCATCATGTCAGACATCATGTTTCTAAGTTACGGCTTCAACTGAAAAATCTAAAGGAACTTTTTTAAGCAGAATCGAAAGAAGACATTCCAATGATAAATACGACAATCGCCAAATTATTTTCAAAAGTTTCCGTCAAAACAGTCTGCATTTCTACTCTTCTTTTTGTTTTTTTCGCCACCATCCTTAGTCTGTTCGCGCTTCCGAATTTACAAACTCAATACAGTTTGAAGCAGTTCCTTCCCACTGATAACCCGCTTTTACAAAGAGACGAACACACCAAACAGGTCTTTCAGCTTTCTGAAGCTCAGCCCTTTATCATCACGGCCAAAGTGAAGGATGATGGCGAAACCTGGTTTGCCAAAGACAAGATTGAAAGCCTGAAAAATCTGACAGATCTGCTGGCAAACTTTCCTGGCGTGAAAGGCACACTGAGTCTGGCCACAGTCCAAGGTGCCGTAAACAACAAAGATGGCCTGAGCGTAGGTCCATTGCTGCAAAATCTGCCGGAAAAAAACTGGAAACGGGAAACCCTGGCCAATCCCCTGATTTCACCGACACTTATCTCCGAAGACGCGCGCACGGCCTCAGTCATTGTGAACATCAAGTCGATGAACACCAAAGAGCTGCAGCATCTTCGTCAGAATCTGGCGGTGACCGCCTCGGCCTCGGTGCCATTTGCTCAAGTTGAAATCGGCGGAACCCCGGCCGTACAAACCGACGTGGGGGCCTTGCTGACCACGGAGATCCGCAACTTTGTTGTTCTGGGTTTTATTGCCTGTTTCCTGGTGCTGGGTCTGGTGTTTGCCAACTGGTCGCCTTTGATTATTTCTTTTGTGATCATTCTTTGTGCCAACATTCTGGTCCTGGCAGCAATGGCACTTGCCGGATATCCGTTCTCTGTTCTTTCCAGCACCATTCCAATTCTGACCACCGTGGATGTGGTCTCTTTGGTTATTCATACTCTTTTAAGGTACGCCGAAGAACAAAAAAGCCAGCCGTTCCTGACACATCAGGAACGGGTCATTTATACTTTCAAAGCACTCTTTGGAACGAATTTCTTTGCCTCCACGACCACCATGATTGGTTTTTTAAGTCTGCTGGTAACGAAAGTGCCACTGATTCGGGACTACGGTTTGACGGCTGCGGGCGCGATCATCATTGGCTGGATTGTCACCACATTGCTGCTATTCCCGATGCTTTACTTTATGCCGGGTCCAAAAGCGCGTGACTGGGCGTGGGCGAAAGCACGCTGGGGACTGTATCTGTTCCGTCGCTCCGGCGTCTGGGCCTTTTTAATTATTTTAGTGTGTTCTGCTTTGGCCATCAAAGGCCAGGGACTCAGTTGGTCTGCAAGGCTGTTTGATGATTTGCCCGCCAACCATCAGGTGCGCCTGTCCACTGAAACCATCGATCGCGAACTGGGTGGAATGATCCCGGTGGACATTGAAGTCCGCGGGCCTTCCGATTCCTGGAATGAACCTCAATTATTGGCGCGTCTGGATCAGTTGCTCGTTGAACTGCGGAGTATTGATGGCGTGGGAAGTGTTGTGGGGCTTCCGGATCTGGTGGCCGCGGCAAATCTTCATCATTCCCGCCTGCCCGCCAGTCGCTCCTCGACCGCTGAGATCTTTTTCCTTTACTCTTTAAGCAGTGCAAGTCCGCTTAAGAACTTCCTGACGACGGATTCATCCAATACACGTATTTCAGTTCGCACCTTTGATCTTCCTTCGAACCAACTGCAGGAAGTGGTGAATCAGATCCGCGAAAAAGCCCAGACCGCGTTCCCTCAAATGAAGGTGGATGTGACCGGCATGGGATCCACCATTCACCACTTAAATAACGAACTATCCAAGGAACTGATCTTTGGCTTCTGGCATTCGATGATCGCCATTGCTTTGGTGCTGGTCTTTGTTTTCAGATCCGTGCGCTGGGCGATTGTGGCGTGTATTCCGAACCTGGTGCCACCGGCAGCCCTGCTGGGCTTCCTTGCAATTTCTGAAACGCCCATCAAACCAAGCATTGCGATTATTTTCTCGATTGCTCTGGGACTGGCATTCAACAATACGGTTTATCTGCTGGAACGTCTTAAATACATGCAGAAAAAATCCAGCAGCAAAGAGCTGGAAATCGAGCGCACCTTATGGCGTGAAGGAAACCCTTGTCTGATATCAAGTCTGATTCTGCTGGCGGGCTTCTCCGTCTTTATGGCGTCATATTTTGCCATGAACAGGATCTTTGGCTTCTATATGATTTTGTCAATGCTCGCTGGACTGGTGGGGGATTTGATTCTTCTTCCAACGCTGTTGAAAAGTTGCCCTTGGTTGCTGGCTCCCGTACCGTGGAAAAAGGAGAAAGTCATGGCAACAACCGCAGTGATACTTTTGACAATACTTGTGGCAATGGCCCCTGTTCCAACTCACGCCCAGCCTCCGACGACAGAAAAACTGGGCGAGGAAATGAGTCAGCGCCTGCGTTCCCGGGATGAGCAGTTCGTGGTGAAGATGAAAATCATCGAAGCCGATGGCTCCAGCAAAGACCGCGAGATGAAGATCTGGCGTTTCAGTCCGCAGAAAAAAGAGCACTATCTTTTAGTGCGGATGCAAAAACCCCAGGACTTAAAGGGCACGGCCCTGCTGGCCACCCTGAAGGGCGAACAGGAGGACAAATGGATTTACCTGCCCTCCACCAAACAAACGCGCCGCCTGACCGGGGAATCCGGGCAAGGGGGCATTCTGGGGTCTGAGCTTTCCACCGAGGACTTTGATTTCAATCGCGATCAGGGCGTACAAACTGTTATTAAGAAAGAAGCCGAGATCGGCGGGAAGAAATATCTGATCGTTGAATCCGATGTGAACACGACCTCCCCGTCTTATTCCAAAATCATCAGCTATGTTTCCGCCACGGATTATGTGCCGGTGAAGGTCGAGTGTTACGACAAACAGGGAAAACTTCTGAAAACCCTGGATTTCACGGGGTACAAAAAGGTTGCAGGCAACAAAATGCGGGCTTCAAAAATCAGTATCAAAAATGTGCAGAACAAAAGAGCCACGGTGATTGGCCTGTCCCAGGTCAAAATCGACCAGGGCCTGACTGCCGCACGCTTTACACCGAAAGCGCTGGCAGAAGACTAATTCTTTTTGATGTAGTCAGCAAAGAGGTCATTGACTCGTTCCGGCGGCAACTGGAAGGCAATGGCCCCAAGTTCCTTTAAATAGATTTCCAGAATCTGGATTTCACTTAAATCCGGGAACTCGATTTTCATCGCTTTCATCAGCAAAGCCTCGGCCTCATTGATCATCTTGCCAAACTGGGTGCCGGCGTTTTTCTCCAGATAATAAAGCACGAACAAGTAAGGCATGTTTTTCACATCCCGCAGGACGTCGCGCAGACGCTCGCGAATGCCGACTGTTTTGGTCCGTTCCATGTTGAAGATATGAGAGATGACGAATTTATAGGCTTCTTCCAGAACCTTGTCCTTCTCTTTACCGAAATAGTAGTAAATCAGGGACCGGGTGACGTTGGATTCTCTGGAAATATCAGACAAGGTCCATTGTAAATGGCCTTTGGCCACTTCCATCTTCAGGATAGCGTTACAGACCGCAAAATAAATTTCTTCCTTCGATTGAGTTGCCATCCTGCAATTTTGACAAAAACACCCGAATTCTGTCAATGGAAGCCGCCGAATTCGACAAAAACCCTCATTTACTGTCAACGCGTTAAAGCGACAACGGCTCTAAATCGAAATAGATTGCCTTCATTCCAACGAAGGAGAATTTTATGTTCGCAGTGAATCATGTTGTCCAGTCCCTGGGTCAAAAGTATCTGAAAACATACGGTCAAAGAATGACCGTGAATCACCAGGACCTGCTTGCCAAACAGGAAAAGAACTTTGCCAGTCTGAAGCGCTCTATGGTGGGCACACGCATCTATAAGGATCTGCGTTTGTCCCATATCCATTCATACGAAGAATTTGTAAACCACGTTCCGGTTTTTGGTTACGACGAATATGCGCCCTATGTCGATATGATTGCCGCAGGCCATAAAGACATTCTTTTTAAAGACAAAGCGGATTATTTCGGTCTTTCCTCCGGCACTTCCGGCAAAGACTCCAAACGTGTTCCTTATAATGAGCGCATGATCCGCATGTTCATCAAATCGCAAAAGCGTATCGCAAGCAAACTGTCCACTCTGGAGCCCAATCTGAACCTGCTGAAAGCCGGTCGCCTGACGTTTGGTTCCGATCCTTATCTGTATTCACAGAATGGTTTTAAATTTGGTTATATTTCCGGGATTCTGTCCACCCGTGTTCCAAAGGCTTTGGCCAAGAACACCTTCCCTTGCCGGGAGGTGCTGGCTATTTCCAACTGGGATAAAAAGATTGAAATGCTGGTCAACGAATCCATCCAGCAGGACATTCAAGTGGTGAGCGGAATCCCTACTTACATTATCTCGATCTTTGAGGCGGTTTTGCAAAAAACCGGCAAGACTCATATCAACGAAATCTGGCCAAACCTGAAGGTTTTCGTTTACGCAGCCACCCCGATCAAACAATACCAAGAGCGTATCGACCGCCTGGTGGGTCATGAACTGAACTATTACGGCGTTTACGCGGCCACAGAAGCGGCTATCGGCTTGCCATACGAAAAGTATGAAAACGGCCGTCAGCGTTACTTCCTGAACCCGGACCTGATTTATTCCTTCACGCCGGTCAATGGACCGAAAAAGAACGTCGGCCTGCACCAGATCGAAATGGGCGTGGCTTATTATTTGAACGTGGGCACTCCCAACGGAATGATTCACTATTGCATGAAAGACGTTGTCAGCTTTGACCTGAATAACGGCGATCTGGTTTTCGAATTTGTCGGTCGTAAATCCACGGGCATGAACCTGGCGGCGGAAAAAGTCAGCGACGATGAAATCCTGGATTGTTATCTGAACACCAAAAACTCTTTGAATGTGGACATGCGCCACTTCTTCCTTTCGCCGGTTCTGAACGAAGGCAAAGCTTCTTATCTTTGGACCTTGTTCGTACCGGAAAATGCCGACATCAACCCGGACGCTCTGGCCCAAACCCTGGATCAGCAGATGCAAAAGCTGAATGGCGATTACCATGACTGCCGTGAGGTGGGTGTTCTGGGGCCGGCCCAAGTGCAAATCATGAACGCCGACTATTTGCAGGCGTATTTCGAAAAAAACCGCAGCCGCGGCCAGTTCAAAATGAAAACCACGTTTGAAACTGCTGAAGAATACCTGAGCTTCATCCGCAACAACCTGGAACAGACAGGACTTGCACAATGATTCTGTGGATGATTTCAGTGGGATTCTTATCAGCGTTTGCGCTGGGGCCGGCAAGCTTCAGCATCATTCGCAGCCTGGTGTCCCGCCGCACCTGGCCCTGGTCCTCGATTGCAGGTTTTTTACTGGGGGATGTGGCGTACATCCTTCTGGCGATGGCCCTGCTAAAAAGCCCATTGTTTCACCAGGAATGGCTTAAGGTCACTCTGACCGCAATGACCGCCTTGGTACTTTCAGCTTACTCTTTGAAAGTTCTACTTTCCAAAGAACAGCCAGCCCCACTTGAAATCCCCCATCAGGGATTCACCAAGAGTCTGGCTTTGACACTTTCCAACTTCCATCTGGTTCTGATCTATGCCGGTTTGTTCGTTCACCTGCGTGAGGCCCAATCCCTGTGGCTGGGAGTTGTCGTGTATCTTCTGACCTTCGTGGTCAGCTTCCTGGCTCTTTTGTGGGGGCTAAAAAGACTGCACGGACCTATTAAAAAATTCTTAAGAAAAATCGAAATCGTGGCTGCCTGCGGTTTCTTCTGCTTTTCAATTTACCTTTCTGTGGGGATTCTATGAAGCGTCTTCTTATTCTGGCTCTTTTACTTCCCGGTTCGGCTTTTGCGGACTGTGTTCTTAAAAATGAACTGCAAGGTCAAAAACACTTTGTCTGTCAGGCTCCGGGCACTTCCAAATCCGTGCACGTTCTGGACCTGAAGGGTGGTTTTTCCGAGACCGCCTATTTCCACGGCTATTTCCTGAAAAAAGAAATCGAGGCTGGTGTCTTGAAGGGTGTTCAGGTCCGAACCGAACGCGCGTTTTCAGCTTTGGACAAAAAATCCCAGGACCAGTTGCTGTTGATTAAAAAATGTGTGATCGACAACTATCGCGCCAGCGTTTCTGATGAATTCAAGGCGGGCCTGAAGAATCTGCACCGCGGATTAAAAGACGCCGGAAGCCAGGTGTCTTGGAACGCGTTTGAAGAAAGCAATTACATGGTGGAGTTCTCTATCTTTGCTGATTCCATGCAAAGACAGATGGACGAAAGCCCCCGTAAAGGAGCCATGAAGGTTTTTGCCTCTTGCGCGCCTTATTTTATCGGGAACACTCTGGCGAAGCCCTTCAAACTGCTCGCTCAGGGTTTGAGATCCATTAAAATGGGTTGTACAGGGATCAGTGCATCTGCAAGCAGCTCCAGGGATGGGGCCCTCCTTCATGGTCGCAACTTCGACACGGGCCTTCTGGGTTTCTATGAACCTGAACAGGTCATCGTGATCAACCGTCAGAAAAACGGAACCACGTCTGTGGGTCTGGGATCTGCGGGTCTGCACTATGCCGGCGGCATCAGTGGTATCAACAACCACGGCCTGTCTGTGAGCTTGCATGAGCTGCAAACCGAGGGCACCCAGATTCGCTATGATCGTGGTGAATCCGATATCGCCCCTTACCTGCTGCATTCTGTTTTGCTCAAAGCGCGCAGTCTTAACGAAGCTATTGCCATGATCCAGACCCGCAAGGGCTTTGGGGCGTGGACGTTCTTTATTTCTGACGCCAAGACAGATGAATCCGCTTCCATTGAACTGAGCGGCGACACTGTTGTGGTGGCTCGTCGTGCGAAGAACAAATTCCTGGGCCAGAGCAATCACTTCCTGGGTGGCAAAACCAGCCAGGAAGGCTATGAATACAGCCTGAATAAAACCCTGGAAACCCGCGCCCGCCTGGCGCATGTGGAGCGCACGCTGAATGAAGACTTCGGAAAGATTGATGCCCAGTGGGTGATCAATCGTTTAAGTGGTCACACCGACGAACTGGTGGGGGCAAGATCCTTTGGTCGCACCACCACCAAACTTTACACCGCCGCGACCCATGTGATGCAGCCCGGCCGCATGCAATGGTGGATGAGTGTGGCAGAAACCTACCCAACCAACCGCTCTCACTTTGTCGGCTTCCGCCTGCTGGGTCCGGGGCAAAGAGCTCCGGTTGAGATTCTGGGAACCACCAAAGCGTGGGAAGATCCAACGAAGCCTGCCTGGTATGACTCTATGAAATATTATGTGAAGGCTTATCTCGCCAACGAACAGGATCACAGCAGCATTGCCGGCCTTGATCGCACTCTGGCGCTGCTTGAAACAGCGTCTGCGACCGCAGCTCAGGATGGCGTGTTTGAATTCCCTTACGAGTTTATGTGGGCGCGTATCAAGGTTTTGCGAGCTGCCAAAAACATCATGGCAGGTCAGCGTGACATCGCTTATATCGACCTGACAGAGGCCCAGGAGCGTTTGAATATGATCTCAGCCCGCTTGGGGACAGGACTTCATGACTATGAAAACTTCCAGCTTGATCTTTGGAGATTCCGCGCGGAAACCCTGAAGCCTCAGGCAAAACAGTCCCGTGCTGCACAAGGTGCCTTCCGTCAGGAAGCTCAAGGGTTGTTGCAAGGTTTGATTTCCAAATACCCTCGCCAAAGTGAACTTTATGATTTGCAGTGGAGCCTGGGCGAAGAGGCGCAATTATACATTGTCCTTGATGCCGAGATCCGCTTGGGAACTGTGGAATAACTAAGGTGTGGTGGCGACAGTCTCGGTCAGGACCCGATCGAGGCTGCCGTCTTTTTTCATCGTCTCTATAGTTCTTGAGAAAATATCCGCCAGGCGTTTACCATTTTCGTTGTCCTGGAACGCATAGTACACAACCTGTTCCGACAACGGTTGATTCCGGTCAAACTCAATCTGTTTCTGTCCGCTCAGTTGCAGTGCCCTAAGACCAGAGCGCTCTTCGACCACGAAGGCATCAATCAGACCCTTCCCCAGCTTCTTCATATTCAAGACATCATCCGCTGCCATTTCAAAGCGGATTTTCTTGTTGCCTATAAGTTCTCTGACATAGGGATAACGGAAAGTCAGACCGACTTTTTTCCCTTCAAGGTCTTTCAGGCTTCTGAGCGGCTTGTCTTTTTTGTAGAAGATATAATCCACCTTGCGGTAAAAGGCGCTGCTTTTGGCAGAGGCTTGAGGCACATACACATCCAAAGCCGGGAAGAACCCATCGACTTTATTGTTAGTGAACGCCAGCAGGGTTTTCCCTGTGGGATAAACCAGGATTTCAACTTCTCGGGAATTGCGTTTGGCGATTTCACGGGTCAGATTGACGAAAAGACCTTTCTCTGGACTTTCCACCATCAAAGGAATGGCGAAGGTGGCCATCACAATCGGCTTGGCTGACGCCACCGACGTTAAAAGCAGCAAAGCTGAAACGTTCGCAATCAAAGACATAACTAAGTAAAGATTTATTGATGATATTTAGCAAGGCCTTTTCGGCCCAGCCAACGTTACAAATTCAGATGTTTCTCAGACCCAAAGTGGAGTTGCGCTTGCCTTGAAAACCTTCGCGCAAAATCACTTCGAAGCCTTGCGCCTTCAGTGCGCGCTTCAAACTTCCTTTGCAAGCATAGGTGGTCAGAAGACTTTTTTCCTCTGTCCCCTCGCGCAGAACCTTGTTTAAGAACTCTTCCTCCCATAGATGTGGAGAGGTCTTCGAACTAAAGGCATCATATAAAATGCAGTGATATTTCGACACCAGCACAACGTCCGCATCAAGAGCGCCGCTGATTTTACTGACGTCCGAAAAATGATTTCTCAAGAAAAACTTAAGATTTTGCGGATCAAGTTCGGTGTTGCGACAAACACTTTGCAAAACGCCGTCGTAGGTTTGCAAAACTTCGGGATGAAGATTCGCGCGGTCATCGTGCAACCACTGAACGAAAAACTCACGCAACTCAGGCACACTTTCATAACTTGTGATCAAGCCTACATCGTCCGCGGTTTTTCCCAAAAGCAAAGCCTCACGTGCGATCACCAATTCAATGTAACCAAGCCCCAGGCCCACCACCAGAAAATGAGGTTTCTGTACTTTCTGAAGCACTTGCTTTGCAGGCTCGCCATAGATCATCAAAGTCTCCGAGCAAGCACCGCCAGAGTGATGCATGGTTTCGCCGCGATCCGTGGCGCCGTCAATGGACTCCAACAGATGCAAGCTGGGGCTTTCATCCCCCGTGATCTCGATTTCAAACCCAATATCGGCCCATGACTTCATTTGATTGACTTCCTGCAGAATAAACCTGTAAAAGTGCCTATGGAAAAAGGCTGGTTAGGGGTTCCCTATCATACTATCAGTGAGCACTACAATAAACTCTTTGGCGAAAAGGTTTATAAGGTGCCCGTGGCTGTCGTGGACGACTGCCCGAACCGCCGTGGCCTGAAGGGCATGCAGACTTGCGTGTTTTGTGATGTCTGGGGTTCGGCCGCCAATGCCGAAAGCCTTTCCATGGAACTTCGCGCACAGATCGAAAAATACCACGGTATTATCAGCAACAAGTACAACGCCAAGGCATTTTTGATCTATTTCCAGGCCTACACCAACACCTTCACCAAAGTGTCAGCTCTTAGAAACAACTTCGATGTGGCGCTGTCTTACCCTTGGGTGAAAGGCTTCACCGTGGGCACCCGTCCGGACTGCCTTTCCAAGTCCGTTTTGGACCTGTGGCAGGAGTATCACGAAAAGTCGTTTGTGGCCGTCGAACTGGGTGTGCAGAGCTTCTATAATGACCAGCTCGAATTCATGCGCCGGGGTCACACGGCAGAGGACTCCATCGCGGCTATCCACAAAATCGCCTCTTCCACGACGGTGGATCTGGGTATTCACTTGATCTTTGGAAGCCCCACGGAAACTGACGAACAGATCATTGAAACAGCAAAGATCTGCAACGATCTGCCGATCACCAACGTGAAACTGCACAATCTGCACGTTTTGAAAAACACACCTTTGGAAGAGATGTATCACAAGGGCGAATTCAGCCCGATTGACAAAGACACCTACACACGCCGTGTGGAACTGTTCCTGCAGCATCTTTCTCCGCGTTTGGCTTTGCACCGTCTGGCGGCTTATTCTTCGCGCTGGGATGAGCTTGTGGCGCCGGAATGGACAAGGAACAAGATGGGCATTCACCAGCACATTATTGATTCTTTGCGCGCGCATGGCTCTTATCAGTCCCAGAATTTCGCTGCTTTGAACGAATCCGACCTGCTATTGCAGAAACGCTTGTTCGAAAAATCACAAAGAACAGACGCAGTTCGTGCCTAGTTTCTACACAATTTAAGATTGTGTAAGATCAGTACAGGGAAATTTCAGCTTTAAGCCCCCAAATTTAAGGTTTCAGCACTGGACTTTAGTTTTACGAGGTAAAATTACAACCTCTTGCCAGTTTTGTTTGCACGCGACTTCAGTCAAGAGGAAGTTTTTTTTGCCTATTTGATGGGCAACGTCACAAAAAAATCGGCGTTATTTTTAAAATTGTTCTTGAAACATCACCGAAAGAATTACAAGATCGGAATTGAGAGAGATACCCGGCATATGGATATGTCACCAATTAGAGACCACTAGATATAGTGGCAAGCCGAAAGGCGACTAAGGGGGATTCAAGGGAAACAGCTAAGGATTAGCAACTTCGTTCTCACCAATTACCATACAACTTTATATATGCACTAACCAGACCTAAGTCTTTACGAGGGGTGAAGATTTGGGGCGGGATTTTTTTGCCCAAACGGAACTGGGCAGAGGGGATACAGCCATGTTGGAAACAACAGCTCACATCATGAGAGTTAAAAAGCGCGATGGCACACTGGAGCCAGTGGACGTAACGAAAATCGTTGAGCGCGTAACCAAGAACTGCCAGGGGTTGACTCAGGTGGATCCTTTGCGTGTTGCCACTAAGGCCATCAGCGGTCTTTACGATGGCGCATCCACTAAAGAATTGGATAACCTTTGTATCCAGACAGCTTCTTTGCTGATCGGTGAAGATCCAGAGTATTCCCGTCTGGCCGCTCGCCTTCTTTCCACCTACATCGACGAAGAAGTTCGTTCTCAGAAGATTCAATCTTTCGCAGACTCTGTAAGCTTCGGCTTCCAGGCAGGTCTTCTTGCTGAGAACACTTACAAATTCGTTGAAGCCAACAAAGCAGCTCTTTGTGCGGCTATCGAACCGTACAGAACAGACCGTTTCGAATACTTCGGTCTAAGAACTGTTTATGATCGTTATCTTTTGAAAAACCCAACAACTCGTCAGGTGTTTGAGACTCCTCAATACTTCTTCATGCGTGTTGCCTGCGGTCTGGCGCAATCCGTGGAAGAGGCTGTCGAGTTCTATCGTTTGATCTCCTCTCACGATTACATGCCGTCCACCCCGACTTTGTTCAACTCCGGCACTATGCGTCCGCAGATGTCTTCTTGTTATCTATTGGATTCCCCAAGCGATGACTTGTCTGCCATCTATCAAAAATACACGGACATCGCCCTTCTGTCCAAATTCGCCGGCGGTATCGGCGTGGCTTACTCCCGCGTTCGCTCCCGTGGTTCTTTGATCAAAGGAACAAACGGTCACTCCAACGGTATCATCCCTTGGCTGAAAACAATGGATTCCTCCGTTGCGGCCGTCAATCAGGGTGGTAAACGCAAAGGCGCTGCCTGCGTTTATCTTGAGACTTGGCACGGCGACATCGAGGAGTTCCTTGAGCTTCGCGACAACACCGGTGACGAGGCAAAACGCGCGCACAATCTGAACCTGGCAAACTGGGTTCCAGACTTGTTCATGAAGCGTGTTGAAGCCGATGCAATGTGGTCTTTGTTCGACCCGAAAGTGGTTCCTCATTTCGTGGACACTTACGGTGAAGAGTTCGAAAAGGCTTACGCCGAAGCAGAGGAAAAGAAACTTTACATCAAACAAATCAAAGCTCGCGACCTTTACAGCCGTATGATGAAAACATTGGCTCAGACTGGTAACGGCTGGATGACTTTCAAAGACCATGCGAACCTGAAAGCCAACCAGACTGGCGAAGCTGGAAATGTGATCCACCTTTCCAACCTGTGCACAGAGATCCTTGAAGTGACCTCTGACAAAGAAACTGCCGTGTGCAACCTGGGTTCTGTGAATCTGGCTCGCCACGTGGAAAACGGTCAGTTCAACTTCGAAAAACTGGCTCGCTCTGTTCGCACGGCTGTGAAATACCTGGACCGCGTTGTTGATATCAACTTCTACCCTATCCAGACAGCTCAGGACTCCAACCACAAATGGCGTCCAGTTGGTTTGGGCGTGATGGGTCTGCAGGATGCTTTGTTCCTTATGAAGCTTCCGTTTGACTCTGCAGCGGCTCGCGATCTTTCTGCAAAAATTCAGGAAGAGATCTATTACAATGCACTGGTTACCTCCTGTGAATTGGCTGAGCAACTGGGTCCTCACGGTGCTTACGAGCAAACTAAAGCGGCTAAAGGTTTGTTGCAATACGACCTTTGGGGCGTGACACCTTCTCAACCAGAGCGTTTCGAGAAGTTGAAAGAGAAAATCAAAAAGCACGGCTTGAGAAACTCTTTGATGATCGCGATTGCGCCAACAGCAACTATCGCTTCCATCGTGGGCTGCTACGAAGCAATCGAGCCACAGGTTTCCAACTTGTTCAAACGTGAGACTCTTTCCGGAGAGTTCATGCAGATCAACAAGTACCTTGTAGGTGACTTGAAGGCGATGGGCATCTGGACTGAAGAAGTTCGCAACGAAATCAAACTTCAGGACGGCTCTATCCAGGACGTGGCTATGATTCCTCCACAAATCAAGGAATTGTACCGCACGGTTTGGGAAATCCCGATGAAGTCTTTGGTTGATATGGCTGCCGACCGTGGCGCTTACATCGATCAGGCTCAATCTTTGAACTTGTTCCAGGAAAGCCCGACTATCGGAAAACTTTCCTCCATGTACATGTATGCATGGAAAAAAGGTGTGAAGACGACTTATTACCTTCGCTCTCGTCCTGCGACCAAAATCGCAAAAACGACTGTGAAAGCTTCCAGCAACTCTGCGAACCCAACTGCTTCTGAAAGCATGATGGACGCAGCTCCTGCTCAAGAAGCCAAGAAGTCTTACTCTGACGCAGAAGTGATCGCATGCTCCCTGGAAAACCCAGAAGCCTGCGAAGCTTGTCAGTAAACGGCGGCGGTAGCCGCGGAGAGAGGTCCGCGAAAGCGGGCCTCTGAACCAGCGCTTTAAAGCGCGTACTTTTTTTGGAGATTTTTATGATTTTGGATCCTGGCTTTAACCTGACTTTGCGCCCGATGAAATACCCTGTTTTCTACGAAATGTACAAAAACGGGATCAAAAACACCTGGACTGTGGATGAAGTTGATTTCTCTACAGACCTTGTGGACCTGCACTCCAAAATGACTGAATCAGAAAAACATCTGATCCGTCGTTTGGTGGCTTTCTTCGCAACAGGCGATTCCATCGTGGGTAACAACCTGGTGTTGAACCTTTACAAGCACGTGAACTCTCCAGAGGGTCGCATGTACTTGTCCCGTCAACTGTACGAAGAGGCTTTGCACGTTCAGTTCTATCTGACACTTTTGGATAACTACATTCCAAATCCGGATGAGCGCGCCGAAGCTTTCGCTGCGGTTGAAAACATCCCGTCCATCAAAAAGAAAGCGGACTTCTGCTACAAATGGATTGATTCCATCAACGAGCTGAATGAGCTGAACACGATCGAAGATCGTCGCCGCTTCCTGATGAACCTGATCTGCTTCGCAACTTGCGTTGAAGGTCTGTTCTTCTATGCTGCTTTCGCCTACGTTTACTTCCTGCGCTCCAAAGGTCTTTTGGCTGGTTTGGCGTCTGGCACCAACTGGGTCTTCCGTGATGAGTCCATGCACATGGCCTTCGCAATCGAAGTTGTTAAAACAGCTCGTAAAGAAGAGCCAGAATTGTTCAACCAGCAAATGGAAGACATGGTTGTACAAATGCTTGAAGACGCCATCGAATGCGAGATGGAATTTGCTCACGACGTACTGAACCTGGGTGTTGCCGGCTTGTCTGCTAAAGACATGAGACAATATCTTGAGTACTGCGCTGATCAACGCCTGGAAAGCTTGAACATTGCTCCACGCTACAACGTGAAGAATCCGTTCATCTTCATGGAGCTTCAGGATATGCAGGAACTTGCAAACTTCTTCGAAAGACGCGTTTCCGCTTACCAAACAGGCGTATCCGGCGCCGTTGCGTTTGATGAAGCCTTTTAATCAGGCTGCGTGAAAAGCAACATTCTTTGGATCTTCTTTTTTCTAATCTGCATGGGGGTGGGATTTCTGCACGGAGTCCTGCCCCAAGGCATTTCCAGAAGCTACTTTGTCACTCCAAGAAAAATTTCTGTACTGACCACGGATGAAGTCCTGTTCCCGATGAATTTGCGTCAGGAACTGGAAGAAGAACTTCATGTGCGTTTTTCCGTCACAGTGACCCGTGACTGGGAATCCATGCTGGCAAATGTGGTGGCAAGCCCGTCGGCGGATCTGATCTTCCTGCCTTCCTATTGGGCCAACACTCTGGCACACCAGAATCTTTTGGCCAACGTGGCGGGCATTCAAGGCGAACTTCTGCAGCGGGTTTCCACTGACTTTGTAAAAAGCCGCAATCCCGAGACCTTTACTTTTTTGCCCATTTACTGGATGAAAACCGGCATTGATACTCCGCTGGATGAAACCTTCCTGGATTATCTGAAAAACAAAAAAGAAACATTCCTGTTTTTGCTGGCCGACGAAGACCTGCTGTTGAAACACTTCCAGACATGGAAAGATCAGGGACTGCTTGAACAAATCAACACGAAAAGAATCCTGACCCTGCAACTGGATCAATTAAGCAAAACCAGCGATGAAGGCGCGGTGGAAACCCCGCTGAATCGTGAATTCCGCGGCGGCACTCACCCGTTCCTCAGCGCCCTTTTGATGTGGGGGGCCGCGATTCCAGCGAACTCCACCCAGAAAGAACTGGCACTGGAGATTCTTGCGGTTTTGACAAATGTGGAGCATCAGGAAAAGGGACTGCTCAGCACTCCCTTTAATTCGACCTTTTCAACTGTGACGGGAAAAGAAATTCCTCTGCATCGGCGCGCGGACTTCATCCGCGATCTGCAACTGAAGGACACCCTGATTCTTGAAACCAAGGATCAAGAGGCGCCTTTAAAGCTTAAAAACGAATTCAATTTTATTTTGTAAGAGTGAACGTCGGAGCTGCACGAGCCTCGTTCATCACGGCATTTCCGTCAGCATCGAAAGCCTGCATGATGATTCGCATGCTGTAAACCCCGGAAGCCAAAGTCGAAATATTCAAAGAAAAATTAAAGCGCCCGTTTTTACAAGTGGCATAGTTGGCATTGGAAGCAGTGGCCGGATTCGTATCCACCAAAGCCATTTGCGTGGAACCATTCATCACAATCAGTCTGTGGGACGGATAAGTCGAAACATAGCACTCGCCGGTGATCTCGGCCTTGGTGTCTGTGTTTTTCATGTTAATGGTCGGAGAAAAAAGCTGAACCGTCAGCTCTTCTGATTTCGGAGTTTTATCCAAAGTGTGGGCGCTGGAATCATCTTTTTTATCAGTCAGCAGAGAATCGCCTTCCACCGGCTGACAGGCCGCCAACAGAAGACAAAGACTTGAAAGTCCTGCAAAATATCGTACTGATCTCATGAGCTCCCCCACCTCTATAGAATAAATGAGGTGCGGGGACGCTTAAACGAGTTTTTTCATCAGGTCCAGTTTTGAGACGGATTCTTCGTCCCAAAATGCGATAAATGCCGGTTTACTTAAAAAGACCCCGGATTTTTACTTCCAGCAAGGGGCTTAACCCCGTCGTGATCCAGGTCAGTTGATGATTCTGATCCAGCAAAGCGGTGGTCGGCGTGGCCCGAACCCCATACTGTCCGGCGATATGACCGCTGATATCCACGCCCACAAGGAAGCTGTATTTGCGCAGATTCACCGTTGATTGAACCAGATCCCGGTCTTCAAGACTTGAAACAGCCAGCACGGAATCTGCGGGAATGACTTTATCATCAACCAGCTTTTGCACCCGGGACAACTCCACTTCGCAAGGCCCGCACCAGGTGGCCCAAAACACAATCACCAGGGGCTTGCCAGCTTTTTGTGATTCGAACAAGCTTCCATCCAGTAACGGCACCGCAAACGACGGGGCCGGCTGATTCTGTTTTTTGAAGTTTTCAATAATACCCGGAAGGCGGTTGGCCAAAACCCACAGGACCGCCACCACCAGCAGTCCGTTCACGATTTTTCCGATCAAGGCTTTGTTCATTTAAATGCGCACCACAGAGCGGGTCTTCACAAGAGTCTTTTCAAGAAGCTGTGGATCCAGGAACAGGAAGTACGTCGACACCATGACCGTGGCAAACGGAATCAGCCCCATGAAGATGCCAATCCCCGCGTGGAACGAAAGTCCCAACAACAGGCACAGATATCTTGTCTTGGGCCAGGCCACCATGGCCGGGAAATAGATCTCAAACAAAATCGTCACATAACCAATCACCGGGATCACCCACGGGAAATGGCGCAGAAACGAAAAATCCATCGTTGTCATTTGCGGATTGGCCAGAACACTCCACAAAGCGGTTCCATCCCACCAGCTTCCACCTTTAAGTTTTTCCCAGCCGGTGTAAGCATAGATCACAGAAATCTGAACCTGCATCATGCGAATCATCATCGAGCTGACGGTGTCGCTCAGCTTAAACGAGCTTTTCTTTCGCACCAGATTCACGACGCTCAAGCGTTCGCAGCTTTGCGTGAAGGACATATAGAACAGGAACAAGGCCCCGATCACATCCGCGCCAAAATTCACCGCATAGTTTCTTTGCAGGAAGCCTGCGTTAATGATCCACGCAATCCCCATCAGCCAGCGCCCGCCAATCCCCACCGTCAACAGCGCCAACAGCACCACCAACACCAGGTTCATGACAAAGTTCATGCTGTCCGGCCAGAAGGTCCACAGGAACAGCGGACGCCCCAGTTCGGGCATGACTTCCAGCGCCCGCGTGCGAGGAATCCAACTGGAATCAGTGTAAAATTCCAAATTATAGAAGCGGGTCAGATTCATATAAAGCAGGGTCGCACACAACATGACTCGCATAAAAGCAAGCCCCAGCAGACTTTGCGGTGCAAACCAGAACTGATCCCAATGAGCCCAGAGTTTCTTGATCATAGGCTCTCCTCATCCCCGCCGGCACAGGAATAGCTTTCACGGATGTACTGGACCTCTTTGGAAAGATCACTGACGCTGTCCTCACGGAAGCGCACGGCCTGATCCAGGAACGGAATAGTTTCAATCACATGTTCCATATCCACCGAGGTGGCCCCCGGATACTGCCGGCACAACCACGGCCCCATCAGCACGCGCAGACGCTTTGGATCCAGCACCATATAGCGCATCAAGGCCCATTCACGCTTGCGGGTGATATTCGGCAAAGGACGATCGTCTTTAGCGATTTCCAACGGGAAAAAACCATAAACCGGCTCTTTGGCCTCTTCGCCGGCATTTTCACCTTCGGTGTACAGATAATTGATGGTGTATTTCAGATACATGGGATGGGCTGGCTCGGGGGAAAAGAAATTCCACCCGGCATTCAAACCCACTGTGTTGGCGTAGGGGGTGACCACGTTTGCAGTCACCCGCCCGAAATAGGCACCCACATTGGGCATCACCAACATCACAAAGATATTATATACGATCCACAGACTCAGAAGAGTCTTAAACAGAAGCTTCACCTTCTTCATCAATGTCGTCCGCCTCACCCAGGAATGGCAACTCTTCTTCTTCGGAAGATTCATCATCAGAGTCAGCGAATAATTGATCGTCTGAAGCCTCATCCAGATCTTCGTCGTTATCAAATGCTACGACAGCCTCTTCCAGCTCGGAATCATCCCCGTCGGTGGATTCATCAACAGACTCATCCGCAGATTCGTCCATAGAAGCTTCCAAAGTCTCTTCAGATCCCTCTTCAGAGATTTCTTCGCCGTTTTCAGCATTCACAGCCGGCTTTTTCATGTTTTCCAAAGCTGCGGCTTTCTTTTCAGCGGCAATAGCCACCAAAGAAGTGCCTGCCGCCAAAGCCTCATCGTACTTCGTCAGCCAGTTTTGGTCACGAGTGGACACTGGTTCACCGAATGCCAAAGCATCACGGATGTTCTGTGCACGCTCCTGATCACGTTTTTCAGCCTGACGGCGTTTTTCTTCCTCAAAGAAGTTAGAGGAAGTCGCGATGTCCTCGAGCTGTTCCTGGATCTTCATCAGTTCTTCCTCACCTTGCGAGTAAGAACCGATGTAAGTTTCAGACATGCTGTCAGTGATGGTCGCAAGAGTCGGTTTTTCCTCCGCCTGCTGTTCATCAATACCTTCCGGCAAAAGCTCATCAATCTGGGACAGGGTTGGAAGCTCTTTCAAGCTTCTCAGGCCGAAGATCTCCAGGAACTTTCTGGTCGTACCGTACTGCATAGGACGGCCTGGAAGCTCGGATTTACCCTCGAAGCAAACCAGATTTTTCTCCATCAAAGCGCGCAGCAAGTGACCGGACTCAACGCCGCGGATTTCATCCACTTCGGCTTTCACCGTCGGCTGCTTGTAAGCCACGATGGAAAGAACTTCCAAAGCCGGACCGGAAAGTTTGAACTGACGCGCTTTCAATGTGCGCTTCAGGAATTCCATATTGTCAATTTTAGTGCGCAGTTGGTAACCACCCGGAACCTCTTCCAGGGTCACACCACGGCGACCGCCGGCGTATTCAACTGCCAGTTGATCCAAGGCGCGACGGATTTTGTCGCCACGAATGTTGGTGCCTTTGAACAAAAGTTTCAAGGAAGCCAGGCTCACCGGTCGGTCAGAAGCAAACAGCACGCTTTCCACGATGCTTTCCAGACGCTCTTCCTCAACGAATTCCACTTCTTCAATTTCAGCGGAGTCAAAGCCGTCAAGCTCAGTGCCGTCAACGGACACTTCACTTTCTTCTTCAGAGGCTTCCAGGGCATCAACTTCATCGTCAGACACTTCCGGAAGGAAGCCTTCTGTTTCCTCTTCTTCCTGCAGGAATACAGAGGCGTCGGACTCAATACCATCAGCGGAAAGCTCGTCGGTTTCAACGTCAGCTTCGTTTTCGAAGCCTTCAGATTCCTCAGCGTGATTCATTTCTTCGTTGATCAAATCTTCTTTTTCTTCAGACATGGTCCCCTCTACACTTCCGTCACGTCATCTTTAAACAATTCGCTCTCAGCAGCCAAGATTTCGTCGTCCGTGGCGATATCATCCACATTTGTGTCAACAAATGCGATGTCGTCTGTGAGACCAGCACCCAAGTCCATTTGCAGCTGGTTGTTTTCTTCTTCAGTTTCCTCAACATCCGCCAAAAGATCTTCGTCAGCGTCGATCTTTTTGGTTTCTTCCATCATTTTTGCCGCGACTTCATCAGCGCGCATGGAATCATATTCTTCAACCCGGCTCAAAACGTCGGTTTCGATCGGTTTTTTGGTATCAACCCAGATGTCAGAATAAGCTTCCGTCTGATACAGACCTACAAAGCCCATCTTACCCAGTTCAAGCAAGGACAGGAACGTGATCAACGCCTGGCGCGCGCGATCTTCGGTCGCTGTCACCATCTCCATCATTGTGGTTCTTTGCCCCACAATCAGACGGTCCTTGATTTCAAGAATACGGCTGGAGATGGACTGGGCTTTCGCCGCCACCTGGTGAACTTTCTTTTTAATAGCACGGGAGATACGACGGTAGCTGGCGATCAAAGAGAACAGAGCGTTGTCCTCAAGAATGATTTCCTCTTCTTTTTCATCCAGTTTTTCACGGGTTCCACGCAACCACACATCACGACCCACCAGCGGGCGGTCATAAAGAAGCTTCGCTGCTTCCTGGTACTTCTGGTATTCAAGAAGCTTCTGAACCAGTTCCTTGCGCGGATCTTCAACTTCAATGGCTTCGCCATTTTCGTCGTACTGAGGCAAAAGCATGCGGGATTTAATCTGGATCAGAGTCGCAGCCATAGCCACGAATTCCCCGGCAACTTCCAGATCCAGTTCTTTCATCAATTTGATATATTCAAGGTATTGTTTGGTGATCTCATGGACTTTGATGTCCATGATGTCCATTTCCTCTTTACGGATAAGGTAAAGAAGAAGTCCAAGAGGTCCTTCGAATTTAGGCAACTGTACTGTAATACTCATGAAAGATGGTCCCCTCTACCCTTTCACTAAAACCGGAACGCACATCGCAGTCCCCGTCCAAACGCCGAAGATTGAATCAAGCGGCTTTGGATTATTCAACAACTCTTTAAAGGCCCCACCCGACGCGTTTGCGCCGCGGCAAAGCCTTAAACTCCCACCCCACTCAACGCAAGGTTGATAAGGCGCTGAGAACTCCAGAAAACCGGCTCAGCCAGGAAGCGCAACATCCCCGTCAACACCAACACCATCAAAACCATGCTGGTGATGTGCTCATTCTGTTCAAGCTTATAATTCAAGCTGGCAGGCAGGAAGCGCGCCAGCACCTTGCCACCATCCAGCGGATGCATCGGCAAAAGATTGAAAACAGCCAGGAACATATTAGTCACAATAAAGGTCTGAAGAATCGCCACGGCCCCTTTGGCATACACACCGAAGGAGTAGTACTTCGCGACCAGGGCAATCGCAAAAGCCCCGACAAATGCCAGGAGGATATTGGACAACGGCCCCGCCAAGGCGATCCAGAACATATCCACACGAGGGTTTTTAAGGTTGCGGGAATTCACCGGCACCGGCTTCGCCCAACCAAAAAAGATCGGCGAAGAAAACGCAATAGCCGCAATCGGAAGAATCAACGTCCCGATCAAATCCATGTGCGCCACCGGGTTCAGGGTCAAACGACCCATTTGCTCCGCAGTGTTATCCCCACGTAGACGCGCCACCCAACCGTGCGCAAACTCGTGGAAGCAAAGTGCAAAAAGAAAAGGAATAAAGTAGACACCAATCTTGGCGCCGATTTCCATCATGTCCATACAACCTCACGCTAAAACACACCTAGACTCATGTCTAGTGCGATAAAACACTTGCACATTTAAAGTGCAATTCAGCTTAACACAGCTTGTTAAGAGAAAAGCTCCCATCATTCCAAGGTCTTGAATAAATCTGCCAAAAACGTTACCGTGACCCCCGTTTTTACAAACAGTTTTAAAACAGATTTAAAACGGTTCTGAATACGTTTTAACAAGAACTGAAGCCCTGCCCTAGGGGCCTACACCTAGCCCTGCGCCAAGTTCCGCAGCAGCACATCCCAAAGGGATGGCGTCCGCGAGGACTGTCCGAAGGCGAAGGGTTAGGTGTAGGCCCCTAGGGCAGGGCTTCCGATCGAAGGGAAATAAGATGTCTGATACAACAAATGCGCGTCCGGCGCTGACTATGCTTTCTGAAGACGAACTGGCATTCCGTGATGCTGTAAGATCTTTTGCAGAATCTGAAATCAAACCTCATGTGACTCACATGGACGAAGAAGCTCAGATGAAACCGGAGATCCTGACGAAGCTTTTCGAAATGGGTTTGATGGGCATCGAAACTCCTGAAAAATGGGGCGGCGCTGGCTCCACATTCTTCATGGCCTGCCTGGCCGTTGAAGAAATCGGTCGTGTGGACGGTTCCGTTTCCGTTCTTGTTGACGTTCAAAACACCCTGACCACAAACGCGTTCCTTAAATGGGGCACGGAAGCTCAGAAAGAAAAATACCTAGGCATGATGGCTTCCAAATCCGTGGGCGCTTACGCTTTGTCTGAATCCTCTTCCGGTTCCGACGCTTTCGCATTGAAATTGAAAGCGGAAGACAAAGGCGACAAATGGGTTCTGAACGGCTCCAAACTTTGGATCACCAACGGTAACGAAGCAAACATCTTCATCGTATTTGCCAACATGGCTCCTGAAAAAGGCTACAAAGGCATCACGGCGTTCATCGTTGAACGCGGCTTCAAAGGCTTCACAGTTGGCAAAAAAGAAGACAAACTGGGCATCCGCGCTTCTTCCACTTGCGAACTGTTGTTCGAAAACTGCGAAGTTCCAAAAGAAAACGTTTTGGGCGAAGTCGGCAAAGGCTACAAAATCGCGATTGAAACACTGAATGAAGGCCGTATCGGTATCGGCGCACAAATGATCGGTATCGCTCAGGGCGCTTACGAAGCGGCATTGGGTTACGTAAAAGGCCGTGAGCAGTTCGGCAAACCAATCGCTCACTTCCAGGGTGTTCAGTTCCAGTTGGCAGAAATGCGCACTGAACTGGAAGCAGCTCGTTTGATGGTTTACAATGCTGCTCGTCTGAAAGACGCGGGCCAGGACTTCATCGAGGCCGCTGCCATGGCGAAACTTTACTCTTCCCGCGCGGCAGAGAAAATCACTTCCAAAGCCATCGATCTGTTCGGCGGTAACGGATTCACCAAAGAATATCCGGTTGAGAAGTTCTGGCGTGACGCGAAGATCGGTCAGATCTACGAAGGTACAACCAACATGCAATTACAAACGATTGCAAAAATGGAATTGGACAAATAGTTCTTTCCTTAAGTTGAACTTGGAAAACGGCAGGCATCCCCTGCCGTTTTTTTATGGTTTTGCCCGGTAATTTTCGTGCTTCAATTCATCCCGCCCTTAAGCTAACCTTAAAGGCATGAAAATCATCCTTGCACTTCTTCTGGCTTTTCCTGCGCTTTCTTTCGCCAACACCAAGGCGTTTCGTCTGCATCTTTCCAACGAACCGGGAAGCCTTGACCCGAACAGGCAAAAGACCTCGGCCTCCAGTTACCTGCTGGGAAATCTGTATCGCAATATCTTCACCTTTGATGATCAAAAGGGCCTGGTTCCGGATCTGGGCAGCGGCTGCACCCGTGACAAGAAAAAGAACCTGACCTGCCGCCTGAAAAAGGACCTGCGCTGGAGCGACGGCACCCCGCTGACGTCCGAAGATTTCCTGCGCACCTATAAAAAGATTCTGGATCCCAAATCCGCAGCCCCGCGCGCGGATTTGCTTTTCAAAATCAAAAAGGCTCAAGACTATTATGCTGGCAAAGCCAAAATCACCGAGCTGGGAATTTCTGCTCCGGATGCCCAGACTTTGCGTTTTGAGTTTCAGGAACCGGACCCTGATTTTGAATACAATCTTACAAGTTTTTTGCTGGCCCCCACCAAAGCAGATCTGGGCGCCTTTTCAGGTCCCTACAAACTGGCTGAATGGAAAAAGGGCCAAAAGATCATCCTGACAACAAATTCGAACTATCAAGGCGGACACCCCGGGCGCCCGAACGTGGAGTTTTTGTTCATTGAGGAAGACACCGTGGCTTTGCAGCTTTATGAAAAGAACGAGCTGCAATTCCTGCGCAGACTTCCAACTTTGTTCATTCCCAGCCATAAAAAACGCCCGGACTTTCACTGGATTGCAGTCACCCGCCTGGACTATCTGGGGTTTGGACCTGAGCTTGCCGACAAGGAAGACCTGAGAAAGGCCTTCACGTACTCTTTAAACTACGTGGAGCTGCAAAAGATCTTTTCTTCGGAAGGTCGCCCCGGCTGCATGGGTGTTCCGGATTCCTGGTTTCCGGAAAAAGCGCCCTGTTACGACTTTGACTTAAAGAAAGTTCCCAAGGTTCAGAACACTTCAACCTTTACTTTGATGTTCTCAAGCCTTGGGGGTGAAGATCACAAGCGCGCCACCGAGTGGATGCAAAACCAGTGGTTAAAAAATGCGGGCCTGAAAACCCATCTGGAGTCCCGTGAAAACAAAGTCTATCTGCAGATCCTGCAGCAGAATCCTCCGGCCTTGTTCCGTAAAGGCGTGGCTCCGGATCGTCCCACCTGCCTTGCGGCTTTGGAGACCTTTGCGCCGTTAAGCCCGGAAAACTACATCCGCCTGAAGTCGACAGAGTATGAAAGCATTTTGTCCTCACTGGCGAAGGCCGAAAAGCCTCAAGATCAGAAGAAATGGTGTCAGGCCGGCATGGATTTCCTGATGAAAAAGCATCTGCTGATCCCGCTGGGCGCCATCCATTTCTCGATGTTGGCCAAACCCGAATTTACGGGATGGAAACTGAATCAAATGAATCAGCTGGACTTGTCCAACCTGCACCAAAGACCTTAGAATAAAACTCATATGAATGCAGCAGCTCAGTCCGTCGACATCCACAAAGATCAGATCATTTTCAGCGAAGGCGATGCAGGTGACTGCGCCTATATCATCGAAAAAGGACGAGTGCTGATTTATCTCACCAAAGACAAAGAGGAGATTCCCCTAACCATCCTGGGGGAAGGCGAAATCTTTGGCGAAATGGCCCTGATCGACAACCAAAACCGTTCTGCCAGTGTGCGCGCATTGGAAGACGTCCGTTTAGCCATCGTCACCAAGCAACAGGTTCTGGAGCGTGTTTCCACTGCCGACAAAGTCGTTCAGCTTTTGATGCGTGTTTTGTTAAAACGCCTGCGTCGCAAAAACATCGGCGGCCCCGGCGGGTCCCGCATCTCGGAAGTGGAGTTCGACAATTCCGGCGCCGGTGATGACGGCACCCAAAGCGCGCTGGATCAGATCAAACTTGAAAATCAGATTTTCCAGGCCTTCCAGAACAAGGAATTTGAACTGTTCTATCAGCCGATCGTGAACCTGAAAAACAAAACCATCACGGGCTGCGAAGCTCTGCTGCGCTGGAACTCCCCGCAGCATGGATTGGTTTCCCCGAATCTTTTCATCGATATCATTGAAAATTCATCCATGGTGATTCCGATTGGTCACTGGATTATCAATCAGGCCTTAAAAGATCTTCGCACCATTCAGGATCAGCTGCGTCTGAATAAAAAAGAGCGCATGGCTGATGATTTCATGATGAGCATCAATATCTCCGGCCGTCAGTTCACGCATTCTGATTTCGTGAACAACCTGGAAGACCTGCGTGAAAAGCATGATCTGCACACCCAGAACATCAAGCTTGAGATGACCGAAAGAATCATGATGGATGGCGCGATCGCCATTGATGCTCTGAACCAGTGCCGCAGTCTGGGTTATGCGATTTCCATTGATGATTTCGGAACGGGTTTCTCGGGTTTGCAATACCTGACTCAGATGCCAATCAGCTTCCTGAAAATCGATCGTTCCTTCGTGATGAAAATCCTGAGCGATCCAAAATCCAAAGCGGTGGTCAGTTCGATCATCCACTTGGCGCACGCCATGGATATCGAAGTCATCGCTGAAGGCATCGAACACCATGAAGAGGCGCTGGTTCTTGAAACGCTGGGCGCTCGTTTTGGTCAGGGTTATTTATTCTCTAAACCCGTCGATCTGGGACGCTTCTTAAAACTGATCTAACTATTAGGCTTCACTCCAGAGGCCTAATTCATTCGTAAAATCGCCAATACGTGTCTCAACTTGAGACTTCTAAACTTGAGAAGATTTCCTAAAGTCCGCCCGACCAACGCCGATAAGTCTTATGTCTTAAGACAATCAACCAGCTTAAGATTTCATCTGGAGGTCACACGTATGGCTGACAAAAAATTTGATAAACAGATCCCGAACAATGTAGTTTCCCTTGAATCTGCTCGCTGCTGCGGCGAAGGCTGCAAAAAGAAATCCGATAAAGCAGGTTTCTGCGCAGAGCACTTTGACTGGTTTAAAGCCGGCCTGATCACTAAAGAAGGCATGAATGCGCCGGACTTCGACAAGAAGTTCTATCACTATACGGCAGCCAAAAAAGTGGCTTAACGCCGTTCCTATTTCGAATTCATCCGTTGAAAGCCGGGCTCCCACCCGGCTTTTTTTATGCCGGCACTCCAGCCTCCTCGGCGTGGCCGGGGTTAAAAATGGCTGAAAAAGGCCCCGAAGATCAAAAGACCGACAAAGAAGAACTTTATTCCGATAGACGTCGCTTCGCGCATGGACATAACTTCTCTTCGGCCCCCTCTTTTGCTACCATAAGTCCAGTTCAAATCCATTAGCACTTCGACTTCGTCGGAGTGGGGTATCCGGGGGTCCAACTTGAAAAAAGCCGTCCTTATCACTGGCGCCAGCAGTGGCATCGGTGCCGCCACCGCAATCGAATTTTCCAAAAACGGATACTTTGTCTATCTTATGGGTCGCAACAAAGAGCGCCTGCAGGACGTGGCTTTGAAATGCCGAAGTGGCGCCTCCATTGTTTCCTGTGACCTGTCTGATGAAGCAGCTTTGAACAAGCGCCTGGACGAGGTTATGGGGGCTAAAATCCACCGCGTGGAATGCGTGGTGAACAATGCCGGCATCTATGAAAGCAACACCACTGAATCCGGAACGGATGAACTGTGGAGCCGTCAGTTTGAAGTTAACATGCTGGGACCATTGCGCATTGTTCGCGCTTTCTTCCCGTACTTCAAAGAACAAGGTGGCGGCAGCATCGTGAATATCTCCTCGACACTGGGGCTGCGCCCCCAAGGCCCGACGTCTGCTTATTCGGCGGTGAAGGCCGCTTTGGTGAACTGGACAGAAAGCCTGGCCCTGGAAGGTGGACCGCTGAATATCCGCGCCAACTGCGTGTGCCCCGGCCTGGTCGACACCCCGATTCATCAGTTCCATGCTTTACCGGAAGATCAGAAAAAAGCGACCCTCGAAAAAATGGGCGGATTGCAGCCGCTGGGCCGCATTGGCAAACCGGAAGACATTGCCCGTGCGGTTTACTTCCTGGGCTCGGATCTTTCCTCCTGGACCACCGGAGCGGTGCTGTCCGTGGACGGCGGGATTAATCTGACATGATTATCACCCTGAAAAGCCCTTTCAGCGCCGCGCACTTTTATGCTCAACCCGCATGGGACGAGCAAAAGAACCGCGAAACCTTTGCCCGCTGCTACACGCAGTACGGACATGGGCACAACTATGTGCTGGAAGCAGGCTTTCATTGTCAGAACAGCAACTGGCAACAACAGCAGCAGCATTATCAGTCTGTTCTAAACAAACTGACCTCTGTTCTGGATCACGAGCATTTAAATTTTGTGATTCCGGAATTTAAAACAAACATCCCGACGACAGAAAACATCTGTCTGTATTTTCTGGATAAACTAAAAAGTCAGGTGAAGTCCGAAGAGATTTCTTATCTGCGCCTTTACGAGATGGACAACATCTGGACGGAGATCCGCCTATGAGCGAAGACAATAAAGTACGCCTTTCCAAACTGATGGCTGAAAAAGGCATCTGTTCCCGCCGCGAGGCGGATGACTATATTTCCCGGGGACTGGTCATGGTCAATGGTGAGGTTGTCAGCCAATTGGGAACCAAAGTCAGTCCGGATGTTAAAATCACCCTGGAAGCTCAGGCGCTGAAACAGCAAAAACGTCTGGCGACGATCTTGCTGAATAAACCCGTGGGTTATGTTTCCGCCCAGCCGGAACCACCGTATCAGCCCGCAATCAAACTGATCACCCCGCAGAATCAGTTCGGGACTTCCAAAACCCGCCTAAAAGAAGAACACTTTAAAGGCCTGGCCGTCGCCGGTCGCCTGGATATTGACTCACAAGGGCTGCTGCTGTTCACCCAGGACGGACGCATCGCCAAAAAGATCATCGGCGAAGAATCCAAGGTCGAAAAAGAATACATCGTGCGGGTGCAGGGTCAACTGCCGCCGGATAAACTGAAGCTTTTGAATTTCGGTCTGTCCTTGGATGGGAAAAAGCTAAAACCTGCGAAAGTGGAATGGCTGAATGAAGATCAGCTGCGCTTTGTTTTGCAGGAAGGAAAAAAGCGTCAGATCCGCCGCATGTGCGAGCTGGTCGGTTTGAAAGTCACAGGTCTAAAGCGTGTGCGCATCGGAAAAATCCGTCTGGGTCAGTTGCCCGAAGGCCAATGGCGCTTCCTGGAAGAGGACGAGAGTCTTGATTAAAACGTTGCTGCTGGCAGCATTTGTTTTTGCAGGACTCAACCCGCTGGCTGGCGCCGCCAGTCGCGGGGAATCCTACAGCGCAACAATCGAAAACGACACGCGCCGGATGGGCGGACCGAACTCGGATGACGATTACTCCAGCGGTTTTCGCTTTGCTTACATCTATGCCGAAGACACCATTCCATCATGGGCGCCGACCTTGACGGACTGGTCCAAATCACTAAAAAAAGAACTGACGGAATCCACCACGAATTTTGGGATCTCGCTCAATCAGAAAATCTACACACCGGAAAACACCGACATTAAAGAGCCCATCCTGGATGACCGTCCCTATGCGGCCTGGCTGTATCTGGGGTTCACTGCAAACTACAAGACAGAGACCCACAGTCACAGCCTGGAACTGGATATAGGAATCGTCGGACCTCCTGCCATGGGGGAACAGGTTCAAAATGGGTTCCACCACATTGTCGATGTGCCCGAAGCGCAAGGCTGGGACAATCAACTCGACACCGAGCCCATCGTGCAAGTCTCTTATTTTCAGAAGGTGCGTTTTGTAGATGTCCTGGATAAAACCACAGGACGCATGTTTGATGTGATTCCCTATGCCGGAGCGTCCCTGGGGAATGCCCTGATTGCCGCACACACCGGCGTGATTGGGCGGCTGGGAGTGAATATCCCCAACGATTTTGGTCCCACCCGACCCTCTGCATCTGATGGCGACATGATCAAGGACCCGCGCGAAAGCAACGGCGACCTTCCATGGCGGGCTTATGTTTACGGAGCCGCTCGCGGAAATCTGGTGGGTCATAATATCTTTATCGACGGAAGCATATTCCACAATGGTCCGCACGTGACCCGCAAGCCCTTTGTAGCCGAAACCGAGTTTGGCTACGGTGTTCAATACATGAACTTCAGCTTTATCTGGAGATTTGTGACGGTGTCACCGGAATTTGAGGAGCGCGACAACTTCCACAGCTTCGCCTCCATGACCCTGTCATATTATCACGATTTGGATTAGTTCTTTTTGTCCTTGTTCATGAAATCAAGGCGCAGGTTTTCAAAGTACTGAATCTCTTCATCCGTAAAGCCGGCTTTGGAACGCAATACGCGATTCACCGGCTCAATACGTTTTGGCAGGCGCAGGCGCAAATCCGCCATGCGCGTGAAGAAATCCTCGCCTGCCTCCATCTTTTTCTGACGGCAGATTTCGCGGTACCATTCTGATCCAAAATTCACATGCCCGATTTCATCGTGATTGATCTGTTTTACGATTTTTTGGACAGGACCATTGGACCCCAGTCCTTCCAGTCGGCGGATCAAAGTGTCCCCCGCATCCAGACCGCTGCCTTCAAGGTACCGGTGCACAATCAGAATACGGTCCAACAATGAGTCTTCAGCACTCACGGCACGCCAAAGCGCGGAATGCACCGGCCAGTCCCCCCATTTGAATCCCAGGGACTCGATACCCTCCAGACACATGCGCAGATGCTCGGATTCGTTCAAAGTGATGGCCACCAGTTCTTCTTTGAAGCCCTGCGGAGCATCCGGGAACTCCGTCAGGGTTCTTACCCCCAGCTCCATGGCCTGAAGCTCAATATTGGCCAGATCGTGCAGCATGCGCGCCTGCCCTTCGGCTGAAGAAAAGCCCTTTTTAGGGGGGTGAAGCTTCGGGTGCAGCAAAAGGACGTCCCGTGCCGGATCTTCAGGCATCTGTGTCCAGGGCTGAGTGAGTTTAAAGGCCTCCTCACAGGACTTTTCAATATTGTCTATTTTTTCCCACACATCCGGGACCAAAAAACTGAACATAGCCCCTTTTACATCCCGCTCCCTTTGTTGCCAAATATTTCCTGATTTGGTGCAATATGTCCCAAGCCTAAGAAGGAGATATATGGGTAAATCATGGAAAAACGCCGGAAAAGTTGAGAAGGCTCAACAAAAAGGCCAAATATTCACCAAACTTGCGCGCGAGATTGCCGTTGCTGCGAAAGCTGGTGGCCCTGATCCCAATGCCAATGCTCGTCTTCGTATGGCGATCGATGCTGCCAAGAAAGTTTCCTGTCCGAATGACACTATCGAACGCGCGATCAAAAAAGGCGCGGGCCTTTTGGATGACGGCAAGGTGATCGAAGAGCTGACTTATGAAGGCTACGGTCCTCATGGCGTGGGTGTGATCGTGGAATGCCAAACCGACAACAAGCACAGAACCGCACCAGACATGCGTCACGCCTTTAAATCCCATGAAGGAAACATGGGTGAGACTGGTTCCGTAGCGTGGATGTTTGATCGCGTGGGTCTGATTGAAGGCACCAAAGACGGTTCTTTTGATCCGGACGAAGAAGCCATTGAAGCTGGCGCCAATGAAGTTTTCGCAGACGAAGGCACTTATGAGTTCTTCACCGCTGCAGACGATTTGGATGCCGTTCGTGAGGCACTAACCTCCCGCGGCTGGAAAATCACCAAAGGGGAATTGTCTTACAAAGCCAAGAACATCACCGAACTTTCCGACGAGCAAAGAAAAGACGTCGAAGAGTTCCTGAACTATCTTGACGATATGGATGACACTCACCGCGTTCACGCGACGATCTAAAAGTTCCAAAGGGAGGTCTCAAACCTCCCTTTTTTTTTTGCCCGACTTAAGGCGATCAAAATTCCTGTCTTTTAACAATCACAATCCTCGCAGCCCACCTCTTGCACTTGAGAAATACCAGCCTGCAAACTTGAGTTATAATGAAAGATGCAAAGGAGGTCGTTATGAAATTTGCCCTGTGGTTAACGGCTCTTCTGATGATCGTTCCTCAATTTGTCAAAGGGGCTCCTGAACGCATGACTTCTGATCAAAACGCGTCCAGCGCCACAGTGACAAATGAGGAACTGAAACGAAAACCAGCCAACACTCAGAAGGAATCCCCTCTTCTGCCCTGTGCAGGGGAAGCACATCGGGACAAACTGGGTGATATGGCCCGACTTGAAAGCACGACCCGCGACTGCCCTGCTGAAGGAGCTATTAAAGCTCAACCGATCAGACCCGCGGATCCTGCTGAACCAGGCCGTCCTCTGAGATATCAGTAGCGGCCCTGAAAAAACAAAAAACCCACAACTCGGAGGAAGCTGTGGGTTTTTCGTTGTTAAATCTTTAAAAAAAATTACTGCTTCAAGGCCTGAGAGATGAAAGAAATGTTTGTCACATCTTCACCACGGCAGCCTTCGTCCGTGCAACGATTGCTGACTGTGCACTGATTTACGCGGTCATAGGCGAAGTCCTGTGCGCCACGAACAAGGATTCCCACGATTTCATTTGTGCGGGCATTAAACACAGCAGAACCGGAGTTCCCACCATAGGTGTCCAGATTAGTGACGAAGTAGCCGTTCTTTTGAGAACGAACTTTCGCACCATCGGCAATCTTGGTTGGCAGACCGGATGGGTGACCCACCACATAGATATCATCGCCCGGCTGTACCGGAGTCGACTGGATCGTCAGAACGCGGTGACCACGAACCGGTCTGTCCAGGCGAACCAGGGCATAATCCTGAGCGGAAGTGTATTCGCGCGCCACGATCTCTTTGCAAGTGTAGACATCGTCAGCCGCGATTGTTTGCGGAGCTGTTTTCGCATCCAGCATACGGAAGCCGAAAACAAAACTGTAAGTGGCGCAGTCTTTGGTGCTGATACAGTGACCAGCAGTTGCGATCAGATCCTCACCCACCAGAGAGCCTGAACAGTTCGCGGCTGTCGGCTGATCAAAGAACGGCTCAGATTTACACAGATCCAATTCATGACCATAGGTTGTTGTGTTGATTTTGAAGTTGCCTTGAGCATCACGCACCACAGAGCGCGAAGGAATCAACGCCACGGTAGAGTCCGCGATTTCACGAATGTCAGCGCGCTGGACTTGGTACACGTCCACACGGTTGTCTTCGCCATAAATAACTTTTGGAGTGATATTAACAAAACCGACTGAGAACGTTGCTGCAACCGCGACACTGATGGACGCGACCAATGAATTCCTTTTCACTTTGTCCCCTCTGGACGCTCATCATGAACATCCACCATTACAAGTTTGTGTAATGTGACAGGGAAAGACAACTATTTTTTTGTTTTTAACAAATAATCGAAGGCCGTTGCATAAAGCTTAATTTGCTTCAGCATCGAGTGAAGACCGTTGGCGCGACTGGGAGACAAATTTCCTTCAAACCCCAAAGCTTTCAAAAATTCTGGCGGCGTCGCTAAAATCTCTGACGGAGTGGAGCCGGAGTAAACATTCAAAAGCAAACCCACCAGACCCTTCACGATCAAAGCATCACTGTCACCCTGAAGCAGAACCTGCCCCTGATCATTCAAGGACGCTGACAACCAGACCTGGGACTGGCAGCCTTTAACCACGTTCTGCTCAGTCTTCAAAGACTCGGGCATTTCCGGCAAAGCCTTCCCCATGTCGATGATCTTCTTGTAGCGGTCTTCCCATTGCGCAAGGGCTGAGAAATCCTGGATAACCTTGTTTTGTTTTTCTTGAATAGTCATATATCTAACCCTGCTTATTCACTTTTCAGTTTGGGAAGTATGGTGAATAGCTCTTCTTCCAGAGACTGTCCCTGCTCACCGATCAATTCATGGAAGGCACTTTTATCCAAATTAGCCACAATCTCAAAGCTCTTTTTATAAAAGCCCTCTTGATCATCATAATACCCGTTCCACAGCTCGCGAGAGAGCTTTTCCGGGATCACCCAGGACTTTTTTTCGGCCGCTGTGCCGTCAAATCGATTGTGATAGTCCAACAAAGTCATCACCTGGCGCGGGGAAAAATCCAGCATCGCCAGGGCCTCTTCCAACAGGGCCAGTTCCACATACCAGAGATAATTACTGAACTTTTCCCAGAATTTCAGACCCGTCTTCCCGTAAGAGCTTTTGCAGAAGAACGTCGTGCAGACAACCCCACGGTTGCGCCACACATTGCAGTTCTGGCTTTCCTTGTTGTAATACGGGCACAACCAGTCTTCCCGCTGACCGAAGTCACCTTCTTCACGGTTGTTGAACTGGACCTGGTATTTTACCGGCGCCACCAAACCAATCGGAAGTGCGTATTCACGGCGCTCAATCTTGTCGCGGAAGATGCGGTGAGCTTCGGTGGCGCTGCTGTCCAGGAAGGTCGCCCCGACCATATAGTTCGCCAAAAAAGGATGGAAGGTGCAGCACTTCAGATCCGCGCGATAATGAATCTTGGCCTTGTTCTGCGGGCGCGACATGGCGCAGGCATCACAGGTGGCCTTTTTTTCTTCCGGCGCGAAATTCAGAATCTCGCGCGGCAGTATGTTTTCATAAATGCGGGGAAGCTGGTACTTTAAAAGCATGGATCCTCTTACGGGCGAAGCTTGCAGCGGCTGACAATACGGTCTTTAACGCTTTTCACGCCATCAAAACGGGTGATCGCATCATCCCACTTCCACACCATATCACGGCAGTTCACAAAATACGGGAACGCGACTTCGCCTTCGGCGGTGTAGTTGGGCTGTTCAAGAATTTTAGGCAAAACGGCCTTGATCAGAGTCTGAACCGAGGACGCCTTCAGCACGCCGGCTTTTTCCAGATCCAGGGCCACTTCGACGGGAGTCACAAAACCAGTCTGCCCCTCCTGCATCATCTGCGGGGTCATCAGCAAAATACTGGCCTTCGGGTACACGATACGAATGAACTGATGAAACTCCACATTGCGGGCCGCGAATTCCTCTGAGATCTGTTTGTAGATTTCGGGATCCTGCTCGCCATTGTCGCCGACAAAGATGACTTTATCCGGGCGGACTTTTGCCATGACCTCTCTGAGGGTGTAGAGCTTGTGCACGTCAGAATCATAATTGGTGCGATTGATATACTCCCCGTCCGGATAGTTTCCATTGGCCAGGAATTTACGGTGAGTGCGCCCCATAAACCAATCCGGGGCACGGGACAGATACACAATTTCAAGATCGGGCTGATCCTGGGCGATCAGATGATACAGCTCACTCATACCGGCAAAACGGCTTTGGGAGTCAAACGCGTATCTGGCGGCTTCCGACAGATCCTTTACGTGGGCCAGTTTGATCGTGTCATCGACATCACTGACCAAAAGAGTGCGCGCCTGGGCTGACAGCCCCACAAACAGCACAATAAAAGCAATCCATGTTTTCATTGGTTAAACCTCCGATTAGCGAAGGTTCTATAACAGAAAAGGCCCTCACTCAAAGGGCCTTTTTCGGGGACAAAGTAATTACAGGAAATGGTGCGAAACTAAACGCCGTTGGCGTTAAATTTCATCACAAATCGCTCTGGTGTGGCCTCAATCAGGAACAGGCCGTCGCCGTCACGGAAGGAGAAGCGATTGTCCTGGGTGTGGAACTGCTCAAACAGGGCGCGAGCCTCAGCCCCGCGGGCCTCGAAATGCGCCATTCCCGGACCAATGCGCGCCAAAGGTGACTGATGGATGTAAATGGCACAATGATAGTTGTTTTCACCTTTGCGGGCACAGATGAAATTAAGCACTTTCTGAGGAGCTTCCAGCACCTTTCCGCGTCCCACCATGGAGTCCTGCTCTGGCCTGTTCATGGCCTCAAAAAGCACATGCGGAGAGCTGTCATTGGAGCCATCATACATGACCGAGGCGATATTCACGATCAACTGCATTCCCAGAAACTGACCACGGGTTCCGGCTTGAGAAGTCGTCGCCGTCAGAAGCAAAAGCGCAAAAAGAAAAACTCTCATAGAAACGTCCTTGTTGGTTTTTATCAAAGCTTAGCAGTGTCCAAAAGTTTATCAACCGCATTCCCTAACATGTCACCTGTCGACTTCCTACATACCCCTTTGAGACGCCTCACTATGAGATGAAATACATTAGTTATTTCGATATGTTATAAGGCATTTTTATGGCATGCGGGCCGATTCTCTGGCGCACCCCTTGCTCTATGTAAAAGCAAGAACATTAATCCTGATCAAGGGGGACTTATGAAAACATTCATCACCATCGCAATCCTGGCTTTCTCTTGCACTTCTTTCGCATGGAGCAGCCGTGATGCCGCCTCTAAAGAATACACGTTTAAATACAATCTTTCCGGCCAGACTCTGGAACTTAAAAAATCCGCGGGCAGCTATGAAGAAGCCTATGAACAAGCAGCCCAACAGTGCTTCAGCTTCTACAAAGGTGCTGGCAAAGTTTCCGAAGACCGTGGTCTGGACATCATCGACGTTTGCGCCAACCCACGCTCCTAAGACGCGCCGCACTCATGAACCTTGCTATCTTGCTCGAGCCCCCTTGCTCGCTTATATTGGGATAGCAATCGAATGAGGTTATAAATGGGTATTCTGAAGTCCATCGGTCAATTTTTGGTAGGTAAAGATCCAGACATCTTTGATGAAAAGGGTCAGGTCTCTCACAAACTTCCTAAGAAAAAATGGGAAGCTTGGCACAACCGCACCAAAACAGATCCAGAATATAACTGGAGAAACCACACCGGCATCACTGGTGCGGCAAAAAAGAAAAACAACTAGTTTGTTGTTGAAATGAAAAGAGCCCTCGCAGGGCTCTTTTTGTTTTTAGGGATGTCCTAAGAACCCAATCGCTCCGACAAAGTCTTCACCAGCTCCTGCGCGTCGCCTGATGGCTTCACCACAAAGATATCATCCACCTGACGACCCCACGTGTGCACACGCGCGGACCTGATACTCATACCGGCATCACTCAAAGCCTTGGCTGCAGAGGCCAGCAGACCCGGCTGATCGGCCCCTTTAAAACTCACAACCCATTCCTTGTCATCTGCGCTGACAATCTGAATCGTATCAAACTTCACGGCCGGCACGGGTTTGCTTTGCACGGAGGCGTTTTCAATCATTTTTGCCAGCGCCGCAAGATTGCGGGAACTCGTCACCTGGAACCAGTCATAGACACCCACCTTCGGCAGCGTATGAATGGAGGCGTGGCGGATTCCCAGACCCAATGAATACAACTGGCCCACGTAATCACTTAAAAGACCGCGACGGTCTTTTTTGTCGTGGAAGCGGATCCACAGCTCCCCCTTGCGGGTTTTTAGCATGCGTGGTTTTAACGACACTTCGCTGGTTTCGGCTTTCTTCAAGTCATCCACCAGATCCGTTAAAGAAACACTTTCAAGCAACTGAAGGCCCAGTTCCTCCACCACTTCAGCACTGAGGTTCAACTTCTTGCGTTTCTTTAACGACTCGAAATCAAAATAGTTCTGCGCACGTTTGGATTGAAGATTTAAGACCAAGTCCTTTAAAAGTTTCGCCTTCCAGTCATTCCACGCTTCGGGATTGGTGGCGCGAATGTCGATCGCGGTGAACAGCGCCAAGCGTAGAAGGCGGGCTTCAGAAATGCCTTTTTCACGCAGCTCCTGCCAGACCTTGGGGTCTTTCGGATTTTTGCGGAAGGCCGCTTGTGAAAGCTCCAGATGGTTTTGCACCATCCACTTCACTTCGTCCGTGAAAGCTTTTGAAAATCCGTAGCTTCGGAAATCTCGCTCAACAATCATCACGCCCAAGTCTGAATGGTGCTCGGCACTTTCAAGACCCTTGGCAAGATCGTGATACAAGCAGGACCAGGTCAGAATCTTCCAGTCTTCCTTGGTCAAATCCTTGCTGATAAATTTCAGCGGCCCCAGCTCTGAAGGTTTTTTATAGATACGTTTTACTTCACGACATGCCTGCATGATGTGGGAATCTGCGGTGAATCTGTGATATTGATCGTGCTGAACATAGCCCACCAGACGGCGGACCTCTGGCACCAGCTTGTCGATCAGGCGTGAACGAAACACGCTGACCAGGAACTCGTCGGATTCCTTTACGTCCAGGACTTCATCCAAAGCTTTACCGCGGCGTTTGGCCATGGTTTTCACCAGCTTATCAGGGATGAGTGAATCCAGATTCTCGCGGACTTTCTTTTGCACCAGAACGCGCGAACTCTTATGTAACGCAGCTAAAAAATCCTCGAACTTTTTAAAAGTGCCACTTTCAATTTTGCGCAGATCTTTTTCCGAGGCCTCAGCAACCTCGACGATCCAGTCTGAATAGAAGCTCACACGGGAAAGGCCTCTTTGCAGGCTGCGCATGAAATCCTTGTGCGACTTAAAGCCCATCCATTTCCCCAGATCAAACTGCACCGCGCTTGAAAGGATGTCGCTATGACCATCCAGATGAAGCTTCTGGCGCAAGCTTAGGAAGTAACTGCGATAGTACTGCAGCACATTCAGGGCGTGACCGGGGTTGTTGAATTTCTCGGCGAACAGCTCATAGATCTGCAGGCCCTGCTCCAGATCCCTCAGCCCCCCGGGGCCGAATTTAATATTGGGCTCCAGATAGTTGGTGATGGAGTCAAAACGCTTCTCGCGATTCTTGCGTTCGTCTTTGACAGCTTTCAGCAGAATGCGACGGAAGTGCTTTTTACGGGCCCAGATGTTCTTTTGCTGTTCAAACAGCTTACGGGCCCCTTCGGCGGTCAGTGGTTTAGCTTTTAAAAGCGCCAGAATGTCGAAGGCTTCAACCCCTTCGGTCCAGTCTTCCATGTTCAGGGGCATGCGATAGCGAAGCTTTAAACCGCGCTCATGCAAATGATCAGTGAAGGCTTTGACTTGCGCTTCATCGCCACAAAAAAGGATGTCGATATCGGATTTGGGACTCAATTCACCGCGGGCCCAGGACCCCAGCATGATGGGATGAGTGTCGCGCCACTGTGGATTTTCTTTCAGGATTTCTTCTAATTTGGTGCCCAGCCAGTGGGAAAGACTTTCCGAGGAAAAACAAAACACCTGGCGCACATCCCCGTCCGGTGTCATCAGAGGGGGAGTCAGGATTTCCTGCGCCTGTTGAAACTGCTCGGCTGTCAAAAACGTCTTGTGGGCCATAAAGTCCTCTGACTTTAAAGGATCACCGAATTTGCCAGCCGACTCAAGTCTAAACGCGCTCGACGATCTCTTTCCATTTAGCGACCTGATTCATAACATCCAAAGGACTTGTCTGCATCAGTGGGAACTTTTGCAGCTCTTCCATCAGGGACTTCATGGTCTCACCACGGCGGGCTGTTTCCGGATCGACAGCCTCAACCGCCTCGATGTAGGGCTCTTCAGCAGTCAAAGAATCCAGAAGCGACAACTGGCTGCTGGCTTGAACACGTTTGGATTCGATATCACGCAGAAGGCTTTTTGCACGCTTGGTGACGGTTGCTGGCAAGCCCGCAAGCTCGGCCACCTGAACCCCGTAGGATTTCAAAGCCGGGCCTTTTACAAGGGTATGAAGGAAGCGGATTTCGCCGTTTCTTTCCGCCACTGTCATGTGGGCGTTGGTGATCTGACCGAAGCTCTGATCCAAGGACGTCAGTTCGTGGTAGTGAGTGGCAAAGAAGGTCAAAGCCTTCACATCACTCAACAGATGCTCAAGGATGGATTGTGCCAGGCACATGCCGTCAAAGGTGCTGGTCCCGCGACCCACTTCATCCAGAATCACCAAAGAATCTTTGGTGGCATTTTTCAGCATCGCGGAGGTTTCAGTCATCTCGACCATGAATGTGGAAAGACCTTCAGACAACTGATCACTTGCCCCGATACGGGTGAAGATCGCATCAAAGATCGGCATTTCAGCCTCATCACACGGAACGAAAGAACCCATCTGCGCAAGAATGGCATTCAAAGCCACCTGACGCATCAATGTGGATTTACCGGCCATGTTGGGACCTGTCAGCAACAGGCAGGAATGCTGGCGAAGCTCCAGGTCGTTGGCAACGAAGTTCTTTTTCACGGTTTGTTCAACCACCGGGTGGCGGCTGGCTTTCATTTTCAAAGAACCGTCTGCAGAGAATTTCGGACGGACGTATTTTTCCTCAAGGCTCAGCCATGCAAGGCTTGCCACCACGTCGACTTCACTGCACTCGTGCGCCAGCGCCAAAAGACCCGGACACTGAGCCAGGATTTCTTTACGAAGAGCTTCAAAGAATTCAAATTCCAGATCCGCACGCTTAGTGTTGGCGCTAAGAACTTTTCTTTCAAGTTCGATCAGTTCATCTGTGCAATAGCGTTCTGCATTGGTCAAAGTCTGCTTGCGCTGATAGTGCGCCGGTGCTTTGTCCTTATGGGAATTGGTAATTTCGATGTAATAGCCAAAGACGTTGTTATAACGGATCTTCAGACTGGAAATACCGGTCTTTTCTTTTTCCTCAGCTTCCATGCGAGACACCATGGCCTGCGCATTGGTGGAAAGCTCAATCAGCTCATCCAGTTCCGGAGACACACCATTACGGATCAAATAACCCTGCTTGGTCGCCAAAGGTGGATCTTCAACCAGGGTGCGCTCGATTTTATAAGCCAGCTCGCGCAGGCCCTCAAAGTTCGCTTTGCCACCGGTGGCGTGAACCAGGACTTCCAAAGCACTGATTCCGGCGTGCACGCTGCCCGCCAAAGCCAGCAGATCACGACCATTACACTGAGGCTGGGAAATCTTACCCAGACGTCTTTCGATATCGCCCATCTGACCCAGGATCTGACGAACACGTTTAAGCTCCAGAACATGATTTCGCCAGAAATCAACAGAGCTCAGACGCTGCTCGATTGCGTTCAGGTCACGCAATGGGAAGCTCAACCACTGACGCAGCAAACGGCTGCCCGCAGAGGTCTGCGTGCGGTTGATGGCGTGGAACAAGCTGCCCAGACCTTCACCTTTGTAGGTCGAGAAAACTTCCAGGTGACGAAGTGTCGTGCTGGAGATTTCCAGACGGTGCTCAAGATCACGCATCACAAACGGAGAAATGGTCGCCAGGGATTCTTCGCCAGACATATTGCCGACATAAGAAACCAAACGAGCTGCCGACATCGGCGCCTCGTTTTTAAGAAGCGGATGCAGCAGATCTGCGATGTCTTCGTGATGACTGATCAGCACACCATCCACACCCGTCAGCAGGGATTCATCTTCTTTAGCGATCACAATCTCTGCCACCGGCAGAATCTGCAGGAAGCGCAAGAGCTCTGTGGTCTTTTTAGAGCGGAAGAAGAACGCCTCGCCCGTTGTTGTATCCAGGAAGCTTAAAGATTCGGAATCAAGGCTGACCAGATAGTGCGGTTTTGTGCCGTCCAGAGTGTCGGAATCATAAACCATCCCCGGCGTCAGAACGCGGGTCACACCACGCTTCACGATACCTTTGGCAAGTTTCGGATCTTCCAACTGATCACAGATGGCGATCTTGAATCCCGCAGCCAGAAGTTTATTGATCGGCCCTGCGATAGAGTGATGAGGCACTCCGCACATCGGCGTTTCGTCCTGGGATTTTTTATTTCTTTGAGTCAGTGCAATTCCCAGCACCGGAGCTGCTTTCACAGCATCATCAAAGAACATCTCAAAGAAGTCCCCCATACGGAAAAGAAGGATTTTATCTTGATGGACAGATTTGATGTCCCAGAACTGTTTCATGAGCGGCGTAAGATTCGACATAGGCCAAAAAAACTAACGAAACCCAGCCCCACTTTCACCCAAAAAACCCAAATAACGCACCGCGCCCCTCAAAAGGTACCTGGTTACTTTTGCAGAAGCGTTGCGCCGAAATCCAGACACTCCGCCGCTCCATAAATTGCCTATTTTGCCGTCAGATTTAGCCTCTTTTTTGCAAAACAAACTTGCCATGCCTAGAAAGATAGTTCCGGCCTCGGCCGATCACCCATATCACATTGTTGCTCGCGCCCGAAACCGCGAGTGGTTTCCAATTGCACGTTCAGAGGTTTGGGCCATCATGGAGGACTATCTGTTCTTTATATCCCATGCGTATGGAATTGAAATTCTATCGTTTGTTCTCATGGACAACCACTTTCACATGATAGCCCGTGATCCAAAGCAGAGCCTCGGCGAAGCAATGAACTATTTCATGAAAGAGACCAGCCGGCATATCAGTTTCAGAGCAGGAATGATCAATCAGATCTATGGAGGCAGATATCACAAGACCTTGATCAACAGTCCTCTCTACTATCTGCATGCCTACAAATACGTTTATAGAAATCCCGTCGAGGCAGGGCTATGCAATCAAGTTCAGGACTACCCACATTCAACACTGGCTCTCTCGCTGGGTATGCACCGACTGGGTTTTCCGATATATCCAGACAACACTCTTTTTGAATCAACAGACTCAATTTTGTCCTGGCTAAACTCAGCCCCAGATCCCCAAGACAAGGAGATAGTGCAAAAGGCTCTTCGAAAATCAGAGTTTAAAATTCCTACAACAAGAAAGAATCAGCGACCGCATCGGCTCACCTCTCTACCTTACTAAGATCAGGAAAGAAGACCGACGCGGCGTTTATGCAAAAGTAAGCAGGTACCTTTTATTCGAGGGCTTTTAGGAGTTTGGTGTAGATGCCGTCGAAGCCGCCGTTGCTCATGATCAGGATGACGTCGCCTTTGTGGGCTTTGGATTTCAGGGCTGCGACGATGTCGTCGGCTGTGTCGAAGTCCGCTGCGGTCACTTGGGATTTCTTGAGGTCATCGACCAATTCATGCGTGGAGAAACGGTTTTCTTCGTCGATCTTGGTTTGATCGAAAGCTTTTGCCAGAAGAACTTCGTGAGAGCCTTTGAAGGCCTCCACATAGTCTTTCTGGAAGACTTTACGACGGGATGTTGCACTTCGTGGCTCAAACACCGAGAACACCTTGCGGCCCGGATATTTCTTCTGAATGCCTTTCACCGTTTCACGCACCGCTGTTGGGTGGTGGGCGAAATCTTCAATCACCAAAATACCGTTCGGCTCACCCAGAATCTCCTGACGGCGCTTCACACCTTCGAAAGACTCCAGCGCAATCTGGATGCGGTTTTCAGAGAAGCCCAGCATTTTGGACATCGCCACCACCGCCGTCGCATTCAGAACGTTGTATTCACCGGTGATCTGCATGGCATAAGGGCCCAGAATCTCACCGCGGTGATGAACCTCAAAGCCCAGACCATTGGCATTTTGGAACATGATCTTCGCGCGGAAATCCGCCTCCGCCCCAAAGCCGTAAGTGAAAGAGTTCTTGCACTTGGCAAGCTTGCGAAGTTCCATGACATTGGCGTCTTCCGCACAAGCCAGCAAAGTTCCATTTTCAGGAATCAGCTCCATCAGGCGCGCGAAAGATTTCTTCACGTCGTCAAGGTCCTTGTAAATATCCGCGTGGTCAAATTCCACAGAAGTCAGAACCACGTGTTTTGGACGGTAGTGAATGAATTTTGGAACTTTATCGAAGAAAGCCGTGTCGTACTCATCACCCTCGATGATGAAGTAATTGCCTTCCGGATTTTTGAAACTTTGAGAGAAGTTCTTCGGAATCCCCCCGATCAGGAAACCCGGTTTTACTCCGGCATTTTCCGCCACCCAGGCCATCATGGAAGTGGTCGTGGTTTTTCCGTGAGTCCCGGAGATCACAACGCTTTCACGATTTTCAATGATGAACTCTCCCATTGCTTTTGGCAGGGAGGTGTACGGAATCCCCAGCTTCATCAGCTCTTGGGCTTCTTCGTTGTTCGCGGAAATCACGTTCCCCACGATCACGAAGTCTGGCTTCGGATGCAGGTTTTCGGCTTTGTAGCCTTTCATGATATTGATGCCCAGATTTTCCAACTGGGTCGACATCGGAGGATAAGGATTGGAATCGCTGCCGGTGATTTTAAAGCCGCGGTCTTTCAAAAGACCTGCCATGGAGGCCATCGCCGTCCCGCAAATACCCATCAAGTGAATGTGACTGCCTGGTTTGATATTCATCTTAAAGTCCACTTCTTCTGTAGTTTTCAACAATCCAATTATGAATTTCCGGACGCAATTTGCCAAAGGCTTTGTTATCAGATCCGTACAAGACCCGGTTGGACAGAATGATCACACTCAAATCCATCTTGGGATCATACCAAACGGAAGTTCCCGTAAAGCCCGTGTGCCCAATGGAATCCAAAGAGAAATATGTCCCGCAGCTTGCAGAACCCGGAGTCGGCATCATGTAACCCATGGCCCAGTCACCCTTGCCTTCCGGCAAAGCTCTTTTGGCAAACAACTGGGCTGTCTTCTGACGGATGGAATAACGGGCAATTCCCATCAAGTGCGAACGCAGATGCAAAGAGAACCAGCCGGCATCGTCAATGCTGCCAAACAGGCCCGCATGGGTGGAAACCCCGCCCAAAGACCACGCATTCAAATCATGCACTTCGCCCTGAACCAGTTTGCGGCGAACCGGACATTCCTCGGTCGGCGCATACAAAGAGGTTTTGTGAACAGGCTTGTTATCCGGATGGAACTCCAAGGTCGTGCCCAGATAGAATTTGTTTTTGATGTCCGTCCAGACATCATCCAAAGACTTGTCGTAAAGTTTTTCAATGACGAACCCCAAAAACAGGAAGCCCACGTCAGAATATACCGCCGTGTCTTGCTTCTCAATTTTCAGATTCTGCAGCATGCCCTGCAACTGTTCACGGCGTTTATCGCGCGGCAAAGTCGTGTTGATCTCCTGATACAGCGGCAACCACCACGCCAGCCCTGAACTGTGAGTCAGAAGCTCGGTGATGCGGGTTTCTTTGTGCGCAAACCAAGGCAAAAGATCCGCCACTTTGGTTTCAAAGTTCCACTTACCAGCCTCAAAGGCCTGAATCATGGCTTGAGTCGTGAAAATAACTTTCGTCAAACTAGCCAGATCGTAATAGGCATACGTGTTACCCACGGCCACATCACAGATGATTCGCCCGCCCTGATAAGCACGCACCATCACACCCGGAGTGGTGTCACGAATACGGTCTTCAAGTTGAGTGATCAGATTTTTTTCCAGTACAGAAAATTTCATTATGGACGTCCTCCGGTATCGATTGTCAGAACGGTGCGGTTGTTTGCCACCACCAGTTCACAGGGAGTATTAAAGGGCACAGGTCGTTGCACCGGCGCATGTCCGGCTTCAAGACCCTTAAAGAGCGGAATTTCCAAATCCGCAGCCCAGCGTTTAAAGACCAATTGAGTTTTATCTTCGGTGCCATTGGGTTCGTTGCCACCAATGAAATCACCCAGCACAATGCCGTGGCATTTTTTCAGAATGCCGGCCTGACGAAACTGTTCAAACATGCGATCAATGCGATAGCCGCGTTCGCCGATATCCTCAACAAACAGCAGTCTGCGATCCGCATCAACCTGCCAAGGCGTTCCCAGCGTGGACTGCAAAACCGTCAGATTGCCTCCCACGATTTTCGATTTCAGGCTTTTCACCTGGCGAGCGACTTCGTTCATAGGTTTCAATTTCTTGAATTCAACCTGGCGGGTTTTTCCAAACAAAATGTCATGAATTTCTTTTTCATGTTTGGCAGAAACCAGATTGCGTCCCAAACGATCCAACAGAGGCGCATGCAGGCTGGACCAGCCCCATTCCTGATTCACAAAAGTGTGCAAAGAGGAAATGTCACTGATACCGATCAGCAGTTTCGGTTCTTTGGGCTTTTTCATTTTCGCCAAGAACGGGATCAGACGATTGCTGCCGTAACCACCGCGCAGACACCAGATCACGCGGGAATCCTTGGACTCGATAGCAGCCTTCATAAACTGCCAGCGCGCCTCATCTTCATGAGCATGCAAAAAGTGCGGCTTGATGATGCCCTTGGGGATGCGCGGCTGCAGATTCCACTTTTCCAGGAATGCACGCGCCCCTTCCACCTCTTCGGGTTTGGACGGATAGCCCGGAGCCACCACATCAATCACATCATTTTCTTTCAAAAACTTCCAGGTCATTGTCTACACTCTCTTGATGATGTCTTTGATGGCTTTTTTGTGTTTCTTGCCGGTGAAGATCTCGTCGATCTCTTTGGGTTTCAAAAGTTTCTGGATCTGCTCATCCACCAGAAGTTTGTCTTTCAAATGCTCCCCGTAAGACAGGGAATGACACAGACGCTGCACCAATGCGTAGGCATCCTCACGGATCATTCCTTTTTGAATCAGGGCCAGCAGCACGTGGGAGCTGAAAATCTGCCCCTGGGAGCTTTCGATATTGTCCATCATGCGTTTCTTGTTCACATCCAGACCATCCAACAAAATGCTCATGCGGTTGCAGGCATAGTCCGCCACAATAAAGGCATCCGGGAACACCACGCGTTCAACCGAAGAATGGCTGATATCACGCTCGTGCCACAATGCCACGTTCTCAAATCCGGCAATGGCATAACCACGCAACAAACGGGAAAGGCCGGTGATATTTTCCGCACTGATGGGGTTTTTCTTGTGCGGCATCGCCGAAGAGCCTTTTTGCCCCTTGGTGAAACCTTCAGTCACCTCACCCACATCACTGCGCTGAAGATGACGAAGTTCCACTGCCAGACGCTCAAGACCCGTTCCAAACAAAGCCAAGGCCGAAAGCATTTCCGCATGACGGTCACGCGGGATCACCTGGGTGGCGATGGTTTCAGTTTTAAGTTTTAGTTTCTTTGCCACCAAAGATTCAATCTTCGGAGCTTGCGATGAATAAGTCCCCACCGCACCGCTCAGCTTGCAGATCATCATGTTATCAAGAGCGGCTTTCACCCGTTTTTTATTGCGTTGGGTTTCAGCAAGGAAGCCGGCCATTTTGAATCCGAACGTGGTCGGCTCTGCGAACATCCCGTGAGTGCGCCCCGCGCACAGCGTTTCAGCGTGCTTGGTCACCAAAGACTTCAGGGACTTTTCCAGGGCATCGATGGATTTCATAAGAACCACACCCGCCTCGCGCACTTGCAGACTGAAGGCCGTATCCAGCACATCCGAAGAAGTCATGCCGTAATGAATGAACTTGCCCTGGGGGCCGACGTTTTCAGCCAGATTGGAAACAAACGCGATCACATCGTGTTTGGTTTCGCGTTCGATTTCAGAAATTCTTTTCACATTGAAGCGAGCTTTTTGAGCGATGACCTTGGCTGCGTTCTTGGGAATGATACCGAGCTGGGATTGAACCTGCGCCACGGCAATTTCAACTTCCATCATTTTTCCGAACTTGTGGTCGGCGTCCCAAAGAAGGCCCATTTCCGGGCGGGTGTATCTCTCAATCACGGATTTTGTTCCTTTCGCTTCTTCTCTTTTTGCTCTTTCAGAAGTTTTTCTTTCCACCAGTTCACAATTTGCAACTGGATGCGCTCATGATTGTCAAAGTAAGCGCCCCAACTGTAATGCGGCCATACTTCAGGCCCATCCAGATGAAGATTGCCAAAACCCGCGCGACCACGACGGGAGGTCTGTTTTTCCCCGAACACCGGGAAGCGTGAAGCTCCCAGTTGCGCATAAGTGTAGTAATACTCCTGCGGGAAACTGAGAATCTGCGGATCCGACAACGACATGCGCGCCATCAGCAGATTCTTCATGCGGTCACTGCGCACAGTCAGGTATTCTTTATTGAATCGCTGGACTGTCGGGATTCGCATCCACACGTCAAACTGATCTGCCAGTGAAGTTCTTTGCAGAACCATCATGTTTTCATGAGTCCATGGTGACGACAGATCATCAACCACCAGCATATGCAGCGGCAGACGATCGCGCTCAAAGCATTGCTGCAATCCCACCCGGTAACGAACCCAGCACCATTCAGGCTCCAGCGCCCCTTCCGGGAAGAAGTATTTCCCCAGACGCTCATTCAGGAAATACGTCTCTTCACTGGAAAGCATCCAGACGATCTGCTCCAAACGGAACAATCCCTGTTTTTCACCGGAAAGTTCAAGCCCGGTGATGGATTTGCCACCACCAAAGGACACGTCCATGATCTGATGCGGGCGCATGACTTCAACACCTTTGCTGGCAAGCCAGGTCAGGGATTTTTCAAGGCCATTGCGAGTCGCCTGACGAACCAGGAAAGAAGAAGACAGCGGTGCCGCCGCCCCGACGCAGGCTCCGCGGGCATTGGGAGCATAGGTGGTTCCAGACCACTGATGCGCCAGATGCAAAATCCAGCTCTGATCAAAACTCAAGGCCTCAAGATGCTTGTGCAGATTCTTAGCGGTTTTATCAGGACTGCTGCCGGCGATGAGTTCTTTGACTGGGGTTGCCAGTGAAGACTGATCCAGCTTGTACTTGCTGACCGGACCTTTAAATTCAAAAGGACCTTCCTTCAGCCACAAAGTAAAGCCGTTGGAAACTTCATCGTAAGGATCATCGGAATACAAACGCTCAAGCTGGGACTCGGAAATGCGTTCGTTGCGCAAAAATCCAAAAGGACCTTCAACGTCTTCCGAGGGCCACACACCCAGTTTCGAAGACACATCAACAAGAGTTGTTTTGATACCTTCTTTCGCCAAGGCCGCCGCCAGCCAGTGACCGCGACCAAATGCTGAAATCAAGATAACGGGACTGCCCAGTTCCATCGCCGAGATAATCTCCTGTTTTTGAAGTGAATTAGAATCCTAAAGGCTCTTAATGATTAGAAAATCACGAATTGATAAAGTCAAAGGTGCGCACTGCATCCAAAGGGTTTCCCAGGGCTTTTTCTTGTGAATTGCCCCCGCCCCCTCTAGAATACGAGCATCAAGGGGACACCATGCGTATTTTTACTCTTATCGCCCTCATTTTGTGCACTTCCTTTGCCTGGGCCAAGGACACACCCGCGAGCTTCTTTGATCTTTCCGCCAACTCGCTTTCCGGCAAAAAGGTCAACTTCTCCACATACCGCGGAAAGGTCGTTCTGGTGGTCAACACGGCTTCCCAATGCGGCTTCACACCCCAGTTAAAAGAGCTGGAAGAAATGTACAAAAAATACGCAGACCGCGGCTTTGTCGTTCTGGGCTTCCCATCCAACGACTTCAAACAGGAAAAAGGCACGAACGAAGAAGTTCAGACTTTTGCCACCAAGGAATTTGGCGTGACCTTCCCGTTGTTTGATAAGGCTCCGGTCAGCGGGAAGGACATTCAGCCGGTTTATCAATTCCTGACGACACAAAAGCCCGGTTTGATCTTCAAAGATGTGGCGTGGAATTTTGAAAAGTTCCTAATCAATCGCAAAGGACAGGTGGTTGAACGCTGGAGTTCGATCACCAAACCCTCCTCGGACTCCATCACCAAATCCGTGGAAAAAGCCCTGAACGAACCTCTCTAAAAAGTCCGGTGTCCCAAAGCGAGACAAATCGAAGATTTCTGGACTCCGTTTTGATACTTTGCTTTGAAGTTTTACCCCTTTTGATTCGATAATATCAGGAGGGGGACCTTGTGAAAACCACAGCTCGATCACTTACATACAGCCTTCTGATTTTACTTGCTTTGGGGCTTAGCCTACCCTCGAAATCCCTGGCCCAGTCTGATCACAAATCCTATCTGATTTCCCAAGTTGACGCGGACGAAGCTTACGACCCATTCACTGATTATTCTGAATTTGAAGAGGAATCCGACGAAGAGGCTGACATCAACTTCTTCCGCAATGGCCGCTTCTTCACGATTGGCTTGGCCGGCGGTATGCGCGGCTTTACCGGCAACTTTGCTGATGCCTATTCCTCGGCTCCGACTTTTGGTATTTTCCTGACTTACTTCTTTGACCTGCGCCTGGCGATGAGCCTGGGTTTCCAAACGGGCGACCACGCGGTGAAATTCACCGTTAACAACCAATCCAAAACTTACGAAGGGAACGTGTCTATCACGGCCGTGAACTTTGACTTGAAGTACTACATGAACACCCAGAACGTGACCCGCGGGCTTGCGGATCTGAATCCGTACATCCTGGGCGGCTTGGGGCAATTCTATCGCACTTACACGATTGCGGGACTTGATGGCTTCAGCCGTGACTCGACAATGGGTTTTGATATCGGTGCGGGTTTAGAGATCCCTTTGATGCGCAAAAAAGCCTACCTGGGCCTGCAAGGGACTTATCACTATGTGAACTTCAGCGACGAGAATAAGTCCTACGTGGACGGAACTGAAAAGCTGGATAAGAATCTGACCGGTGACTTCTATAACTTCCTGGTGATCCTGGGGATGAACTTCTAATCATCCCCGTCTAACTGACAAAGACCCCAATGACTTGCAGCAAAAGGCCCACGATAATCACCACCGGCCCTGCCCACTTCAGAACAAACATCCAATGCGGATACATGGAATAGCTGACGAACTTGTCCTTATCGACAAAACCCAGCTCTTTTTCCTTGTCCGAAACCCCGCGATTAAAGGCGATCAAAATACCCAGCGCCACCAGCGGTAGCAGCCAGTTGATCAGCAATGAATCCAGATTTTCGATCAACGAACGGCCCCCTACACGGATGTCCTTAAAGATCGAACTGGAAAGTGCCGGCAGAACCGTCAGCATCAAGGCAATCGCGCCGGAATACCAGGTCGCTTTGCCACGCTCCATTTCTTTTTTAGCATCCACCCAGTTGGACACGACAACTTCCAGCAGACCGATACTGGCATTCAGCGCCGCCATATAAAGACACGCAAAGAACGCCAGACCAAACAGCGTGCCCCCGCGAATTCCCAACAGGTATTTCGGCAGGACCTCAAACATCAACGCCGGATCCGTCAACGGCACGTTGGACGCCTGGAAAGCCACCGGGAAGATCATCACCACGGCCACCAGTGAAATCACCGTGTCCACGATCGTCACACGGAAGCCTGCCGTCGGAACGTGGTCCTCTTCACGCATGTAAGAACCAAAGGTCACCATCGTGCCAAAGCCCACTGAAAGCGTGAAGAACACATGCCCTAGTGCGTGGTTGATGGAATCCCAGCTCAGCTTTGAAAAGTCCGGATAAAACAGGAAGCGCAGAACTTCGGGAGTTGAAGGAAGTGAAAAAGAACGCATGACCAGAATAATCACCAGCACCGCAAACAACGGCATGGTGTACCCGATCCAGCGTTCCAACCCCTGCTGCACCCCTTTGACGACCACCACAACCGTGATCAGAATGTGCGCACTGGCCAACATCAACTGCAGCCAGCCGTTGGACATCAGCGCTGCCAGATTGGTTTTGTCAGTCAGTTGTTCGGGACTGGAAAATAACGACACCAGGAACTGGGTCAGGAAATGCAAAACCCAGCCGCTGATCACCGAATAATAAGACAGAACAACAATACTGACCATCACCGCCAGGCGCCCGACCCAGCGGAAATTCACACCGGTCTTGGCACTCATCTGCTGAGTGGCGACGATCACCGAACGGCGTGTCCCCTTACCCAGCATCAGTTCAGCAATCAGCAGCGGAGCCCCGATCGCCAAAGCCAGCAGACCATAAAGCAAAATGAAGGCACCGCCCCCGTTTTCGCCCACGACATAGGGAAAACGCCACAGATTCCCCAGACCACAGGCAGAGCCGATGGCCAGAAGATAGAATCCGTAGCGTGTTTTCCACGAGCCGCGTTTACTAGCCATTATCCGGTCCACCACGACGTGACTTCATACAGAAGATACGAATCGGCATCCCATGAAGATCCCAGTTCGTCTTAATGTGCTTAATCAGGAAGCGGCGATAAGAGTTCGTCACTCCATCCGGATGGTTCGCAAACGCGATAAATGCCGGCGGCTGCTGATACGTTTGAGTCAGATAATAGAACTTCACGTTCGTCGTACCCCATACCGGAGCCGGAGCTTTACGGATGGTTTCGAAGAAGAAGTCATTCAGTTCTGCCGTAGGAACACGGAAGGTCATCTGATGAGCGACTTTTTCAATCATCTCAAACAGGTCTTCCAGACCATAACCGGTCTTGGCACTGGTGAAGACAATATGCACGTCCGTGAAGAAGTGGAACACACGTTCAACCTGTTCACGGAAGGTCTTGCGGTATTCAGGAACTTCCTTACCACCCAAGTCCGATTTGTTCGCCACGACGATCACACCTTTGTGATCTTCCAGAATCGCCTGCATGATGCGCGCATCCTGATCTGTCGGACCCACAGTTCCATCCACCATCAACAGCACGATATCTGCGCGACGAATGGCCTCCTGGGATTTAAAGGCAGAGATGATTTCCAGATCCTCTTCACGTTTCGCAGAACGACGAAGACCGGCGGTATCAACCAAAGTGTACTTTTTTTCGTTGTAAATGAAAGGTGAATCGACAGAGTCAATGGTTGTACCGGCAACATCAGAAACGATCATGCGGTTGTAACCCAGGATCGCATTGCAGATAGAGCTCTTACCCACGTTCGGTTTACCGACGATGGCGATATTCATACCCTCTTTCACAGTTCCTGGATTTTCAGGGATCTGCGCCACAACCCACTCAAGGATTTCAGCCAGACCACGGCGCTGCTCGAAAGAGGCCGCAACCACGTCCACGCCGAACTCATAGAAGTCAGCCTTGGCCATGTCCTGATCCTGATCACTGTCGACCTTGTTGATCACCAGAAGGAACGGTTTACCGGTTTGTTTTGCGACGCGAATGATGTCACGGTCTTCAGGCACCAGGCCCACACGACCATCCATCACCGCCACGATCAGATCCACTGAGTGCAGGAACTCAGTCACCTGTTCTTTGATCAGCTTGGAGAAAATGTCGCCAGCTTCCGTGATACCGCCCGTGTCGATCAGGTCAAATTGTTTGCCCCAGATGTCGACCGGTTCGATCATGATGTCACGGGTAACCCCGGCCTGGTTTTTCACCACGGCTTTACGGGTTTCAGTGATGATATTAAACAATGTTGATTTCCCGACGTTCGGGCGACCGATGATCGCCACCTTCGGGGCGAAATCAGTCTTTACTGTCGACGACATATCCAAGCTCCTTCATCATGCGTTTATTGGAGAACCACTCGGGCTTGGCTGCCACGTTCAGGTCCAGGAAGATTTTCTCTCCCATCAGTTTTTCAATTTCCTTGCGGGCTTCCATGCCGATTTGTTTGATCAGGCTGGCACCTTTACCAATAACGATCGCCTTGTGGCTGTCTTTGGACACCACGATCTCCGCATAGATCTTTGGCACGGGCTTGGCGTCTTCTTCAAATTTCACGATACGAACCGCAATGGAATACGGGATTTCATGATGAAGGGCCTCAAAGCACTGCTCACGGATGATTTCCGCCGCCATCTCACGCACGTTTTCATTCGTAAACAGTTCCGTGTCATACAAAGGCGCCGGGGACTCTGGAAGCAGTTCCATAAACTCGATCAGAAGTGCTTCACGCTCTTCCTGATCGTTTTTGGAGTCCTTCACAGAAACCGAGAAGGCTTTTCCGCCCTTGTCCTCGACCATCTTGCGAAGAATCATCACACGGTGGGATTTTTCTTCGATATCCGTTTTGGTGATCACAGCCACCCAGGGTTTGCCGCTTTTGGAAACCAGGTCGATGACTTTTTCTGCGTTTTCCGGTTTTTCCTCGTCAACCGCAATGATCGCCAGCAAAGCGTCAGAGCTGTTGATAACGTCATGCGCTTCCTGAGCCAGGAAACCATTCAAGCCTTCATCGGCTTTGATCAAACCCGGGGCATCAACAAAGATCACCTGACCTTTATCCGTGCTCCAGATGCCCAGAATGCGGCGGCGGGTTGTCTGAGGTTTTGAAGAGACGATAGAGACCTTTTCGTCCACAAGGAAGTTCATCAGCGTGCTCTTCCCCGCGTTCGGCTGTCCGATCAGACCTAAAAATCCAGCTTTGTAACTCATCTTAATTCGTCTCCTTGTACTTCATCTCAAGGGCATTCTTGGCCGCCATTTGTTCGGCGTTTTTCTTACTGCGGCCCCGCCCTTGAGCCCAGACATCTTCCTTTACTTTTACACAAACCAGGAACTCGCGATCATGCGGAGGTCCCTCTTCCGCCAGCACTTCGTAGCGTGGCGTTTCTTTCGAGGACTTCTGCACCAGTTCCTGCAGACGGGTTTTATAATCCCGCTCAAAGTCCTCATGCCCGCACACCCGGTCCGCCAACGGAACAAATTCCTGGCGAATAAAGCCGCGAGCCACTTCAAAGCCGCCATCCAGGTACAAAGCCCCGACAATGGCTTCAAACGAAGAGGCTATCAGGCGCGGTTTCTGTGCGCCTCCAGTCAGGGCTTCACCCTTTCCCAGTTGCATGAGTTTATTTAAACCCATTTCCAGTGCCAGTTCGGACAGAACCTCTTCATTGACGATACTGGCGCGTTTCTTTGACAATCCACCTTCGGTGTCGGTCGGGAATTTTTCATACAAAAATTCACCCACGACCAGATCCAAAACAGCATCACCCAAAAATTCCAGCTTTTCATTGTGCTCAACGGTGTTTCTCAACTCGTTGGCAAAACTTTTGTGGGTCAGCGCTCTGTCCAGCAGTGCCGGATTTTTAAAGTGATACCCGACACGCTCTTCAAGACTCTTTCGGCCCTGTTCGCTCATGACAGCACCTCGCCGATCAGATGACCTTCCATGTGTTGTTTGTTGGAATGATCATAGCCGGTGACTTTCACATCAACTTCCTGACCCGCCCAGTGGTCAAGGAAGCTTTCCGCCCCCGAGATATCCACGGGCCAGTAATCATGACTCAGCCCCTGTCCGCCTTTGGCGGCATTTTTCAGGACCAGAACACGTTTCATGCTGCCAATCTGAAGATTGGCCTGCTCGGTGTAGCGCTGGATGGAAAGTTCACGCAGTCTGGCTGCTCTTTCCGCGCGCACGTGAGGATATACAGAAACATCCATCGCCGCTGCACGCGTCCCCTGACGTTCGCTGTACGGAAATACGTGCAGCTTGGTCCATGGCAGATCTTTCAGGCAGTCGTAGGTGTCCTGGAATTGTTCTTCGGTTTCAGTCGGGAAGCCGGTGATCACGTCCATTCCGACAAAGCTGCCCGGAACACGATCCGCAATCGCGCGCAGAGATTTTTGCACGTCAGCTTGCGTGTATTTGCGCTTCATATGAAAAAGGACATCGGTGTTGGCACTTTGAATGCTCATATGGAAATGCGGACACAGACGGGAATCCTGATAAAGATCCAGCAGGCGCTCAGACACTTCCACCGGCTCAAGGCTGGAAAGACGGAAGCGTGGCATTTTGGTTTTCGCCAAAAGATTTTCCAGCAGGTCTTCCATCACATACTTGCGATCCCCGATCTGGTCTTCGTAATCCCCGATATGCACACCCGTCAGCACCACTTCACGTGAACCTTCGGCATAAAGGTCATTAATACGATTCACCAGATCCGCCACAGGGATGGAGCGGCTCTTGCCGCGTGCGTAAGGAATAATGCAGTAAGTGCAGAAGCTGTTACAGCCGTCCTGAATTTTCAGGAAGGTGCGGGTGTGTTGTTTTTCAATACCGCCACCGGCTTCCAAATCCTCTTTTTTGAAGATGTTGGATTTAAAGACTTTTTCAGTCAGTTCCCCACGGAAGTGTTTGTTCAAAAGATCCGGCAGGCTGCTTTTGTGGGAATTGGCCACAATAAGATCAGCCCCTGGAAGGCTTGAGAAAGACCCCGTATCAACTTGCGCCGCACACCCTGTCACCACGATCGTGCAGAATGGATCTTTCACTTTCAGGCGACGGATATAGCGAACCGCCTCTTTCGTGGCCTCCGCAGTTACAGCACAGGTGTTGAGCACGTGAATACGCGCGTCTTTCTGGCCGGACACCACCGGCATGAAGCCGCTGGCGTTCAGGTTCTTTTGAATCAGGCCGGCATCGTAAGTGTTCACCTTACAGCCGAAAGTGTGGACCTGATACTTCATAGAGTGATCCATCCGCCCCCCACGAGCTGTCTGTCACGATAGAACACAGCCGCCTGACCCGGAGTCACCGCACGCTGAGGCTCAGTAAATTTCAATTTGAATCCGCTGGCTGTTTTAATCACCTGGGCCGGAGCCCCTTTGTGCTGATAGCGGATTTTCACATTCATGATTTCGCCGTCCTGGATTTCGTCCAGCAGTTTTGGATCGACCACGTCGACTTCATTGGCGAAAAGATGTTTTTCTTCACCCACCCAAACGGTGTTGTCAGCGGCATCGATTTTAATCACGAACAGCTTTTCGTGGTAATCCATGCCCAGGCCTTTGGATTGACCGTAAGTATAGTTGTGAATACCTTCGTGAGAAGCCATCACCTGACCTTCCGGGAAGCGCTTGATCAGGCCTTTTTTGCTGGCCAGAATCTCGGACTTCACATGGTCTTTGATAAAGTTCTGATATCCTTGATTACCGACAAAGCAGATGCCTTGGGAATCCTTCTTGCGCGCAGTTACGAGTCCACGACTTTCAGAGTACTCACGCACCTGCGGCTTTTTCATGTCCCCCACCGGGAACAAAAGCTTCGGCACAAGCTCCGGATCAATCGTGAACAGGAAGTAAGTCTGATCTTTCCAGTCATCCGTGGATGTGTGGATAGAGGCTTTGCCTTTTTCATCATAAACGATTTTGGCATAGTGGCCCGTGGCGATGTAATCGCACTCAAGCTCTCGCATTTTTTTAACCAGGTGGTCAAATTTCAGATACGTGTTGCAGTTCACACACGGAAGTGGTGTCTGCCCTTCAAGATAGGCTTTCAAGAAAGGATCAATAACCGCAGCCCGGAATTTGGCTTCGCAGTTGATCACATAAAATGGAATACCCAGACGGTCGGCCACGGCCCGAGCATCATCCACGTCGATACTGGAACAGCAGGTGCCGTTGCCTTCTTCGATATCGCAGGTGGAATAATCCCAGACCTGCATCGTGGCTCCAATAACTTCATAACCCTGTTCGACCAAGAGCGCAGCCGCGGCGGAACTGTCCACGCCTCCGCTCATAGCAACAAGGACTCTCCCTTTAGACATGACAAGTCTCTCCTTTGTCGTCGTTCAAGGATCGCAAGCGATCCACTACTGTTTTCAATGTATCTACAAACGCATCCACCTGTTCCAGAGTGCTGTCCCACCCCAGACTGACACGCAGACTGTTCTGCGCTTCTGCGCGGGTCAGCCCCATGGCAAGAAGCACCGGACTTGGCTCCGGATTCCCCGAAGAACAAGCAGCCCCGGTTGAAACCGCATAACCCTTGATATCCAAAGACATCAGCATGGTTTCCCCGTCCGCGCCTTTCAGCACCAGTGAGCTTGTATTCGGCAGACGCGGACTTTCACCGGCCGTCACCGTCACTTCAGAAATTTCAGACAAAATGCGGGCTTCCATGTGATCGCGAAGTGCCGCCAGTGCTTCGGCCTTTTCCGCAATCATCGGCGCACGCTTGGCAACCACACCCAAAGCGCCAATACCCAGTGTGTTTTCCGTCCCACCACGGCGGTGTCTTTCCTGCGCCCCACCGTGAATCAAAGGTGTGACGTTGTTGCCTTTCTTCGCATACAAAACTCCAGTTCCTTTGACGGAATAGAATTTGTGACCAGAAAAAGAAGCGAAGTCGACATTCAGCGCTTTCAGATCCACCGGAACTTTACCGAAGGCCTGAACCGCGTCCGTGTGGAAGAGCGCGCCTTTTTTATGCGCCATCTCGGCCATCTCTTTGATCGGGAACAATGTGCCGGTTTCATTATTGGCAAACATCACAGACACCAGGGCGGTTTCTTCACTCAGATGTTCTTCATAGAACTTCATGTCGATCTGTCCCTGGCGATTCACCGGAATAAAGTCCACGCGCGCGCCCATGTCTTTCAGGTGCTGCATGGTTTTCATCACACTTGGATGCTCCACTTCAGAGCTCATTAAGTGAGTGCGTTTGCGCTGTTCCGGGGTCAGGAACTGGGCAGTCTGGTAGTATTCCAGCAGACCTTTCAGAACAGTGTTGTTGGCTTCACTGCCACCGGAAGTGAAAATGATTTCCAAAGGACTTGCGTTCACCATTTCAGCCACCGCTTTGCGCGCATCACGCAGAATGTTCTTCGGCTGACGCCCCCCCCAATGGATGGAGCTTGGGTTCCCCCAAGCTTGTGCGAACTCAGGCAGAGATTGCAAAACCTCTTTGCACACCGGAGTCGTGGCGTTGTGATCGAAATAATGAAGGACCTTGGTCTGTATCATAAGCTGCCGGAACCTATCACAGTTCTTAAGTATTGAGAACCTCTAAGATAATCTGCCCTTTTAGGGTGTCCACTGCGTTAACAGATCAGGAAATTTCTACACCCCGATTCTGCCTGTTTTCCGGGCCGACCGAGGATTTTTCGGGGCTTAACTGGACTAGACCTCAGTTTTCACTCAGGTTTTTAACAGGAATTCCGATAAACACAGGGATGAGTCATCATTTATGGTTTGAACATTTTAAAGAGCAACTTCAAGGACTTACCGAAGCCTTTGAACAAAGCGCTACGCCTCTGAGCCTCTTGGCTTACGCTATCAAGGAGCAACGCCTGAGCTCTGAGGACTATCTTCGTTGGGCGATGACTCACCATAAACTGCCTTTGCTTCAGTCACGATTTTTTACAGAAACTCCCGTGTCCCAGGAAATGTTCGCGAAGTGGGCGACCCATTATCCGTGGTCTGCGGAGTGTCTGCCTGTGGCGGAGTGGGATGGATCCCTCATCGTAGCATGTCTTCAGCCGCCGCAGGATTTTCCTTCCATGCCTTCCAGTATTCTGGTTCTGGCGACCTATGAAAATCTGGAAGCCACCTGGAATCTGCTGCACCCGGAAAGACAACAAGCCCCTGCGGCGACCCAGGTTTCCGAAGAAGCGCCGGAGGGTATCGATCTTTCCGTTGTTACCACGACCAAACAAGCTTCCGACAGTTTCTCTTTCGAGGATCTGGGCGTAAAAACCGACTCCAAAGCAGCTCCGGAATTCCAGCCTCTAAGTGAGGATGAGCTTCAATTGGGCGAAACCGGTGACGAAAAACTCGATGGTCTGTTTGACGGTCCGACGGTGATTCGTCTTGAGGCTTTGAGTCCATCCACGGAAGTGCCTGCGCAAGCTGCTCCGGCTCTTGAGCCGGTGGCCGTTTCCTCTGAAACTCCCGAGACTGACCTTAAAACTGTGATTTCTCCTCTGTCACCGCTGACTCCGCTTACGCCGGCACCAGCTGCGACAGTACCAACGGAATCAGCGCCCGTCACGGCGGCGACCGCCGTGGAAAGCTCTGCACCAAAACGTGCCACGCCTCCACCGCCTCCGCCTAAAGCTGAAACGCCTCCTCCATTTGAAGACAGCTTCAGCAACAAGCCTATCGCGATCACCCCGCGTCCGGCAGGCGTGGCGAAGCCGACCATCAATCCGGTGGCCAGCGGTCATTTTGCTTTGGAAAAAATCAAAAAGAAAAATGCCGCTTTGCTGAATGAGAAAATCAAAACAATCCTGAGCCAGATGAAAGTGCACTTTGAAAAGTCCATGATTCTGACTTTGGACGAGCAGGAAACACAGATGACCGCTTTTGCCTGGGACGAGAATTTCCAGGGCATGAAAGACACATCCATGCGCTTCCCGCTTCAGACTCCAAGCATCTTCAACATCGTGGCTACGACGCAAAAACCATATCACGGTTATATCTCTTTGAATGCGATCAACGAGAAGTTCTTTGATGGCTGGAACCAGGGCCGTATCCCTGATCACGTGACAGTCACCCCGATCATCATCAATGAAAAACTGGTGGGTATGCTGATGGGCTTTGCCGAAAAAGCGGCTTACAACAAGGTTTCTTTGACCTTGGCTGAAAAGCTTTCCGGCGAGTTCACAAAAGGTCTGCAGGCGGCATAATCATGACCATTTTCCTGCAGATCGTCCTGAGTTTTTTTCTGACTGAGGCTTCTGCAAATTCCTGCTCCCAGCACAATCCCATGGCTGAGGATGTTCCACTTTGTCCTTCCGGCGGCAGCAAACTGCTTTCTGAAAATTACCCGATTATGGCCGCCACTGTTTCTGATGACATGGGCGGACCCGGTTACGTCAAAGAATACGTCACAAAAGTTTTAAAAGCTCAGTCGCAAAAACCACCGCAGTTCTTCCTGGCCGTGACTGATGAAACCTGGGATGAAGTCGTCCGGGAAATCAAAAAACAAGCCCCGGATCAGGCGACCGCCCAACAATGGATTTCAGGCTTGAGCCGTGTGAAAACCAACAGTCGCTGGAACTGGCAACAGGACTATTTTGAAAGCTTCTTTGATGCAAAAACAGGAAAACCCGTCCTGCGCGAAGTGCAGGGTTATGGCCGCCATGGAAGCGCTTTCACTGATTTGATGCAACAATCCGGAAAGGATTGCTCTTTCAAACAGGGTCCACAACTGACGAACAACCCTTACAAGTCCGGACACAGCGGCGGTAACATTGAAGCCGTCAATGGACTGTGCCTGATCGGGTCCGACCACTTCAAAGGCAATGAGTGGGACAAATACGCCAAAGTCACTTGTGAAAACCCAGCCATGGCCGTAAAAACACCGTCAGATTTTTTAAGCGTGGGCCACACCGATGAGTTTTTCAAAACCCTGAAAGATCCAAACCAAAAAGCCCCTTGCGATTTCAGCCTGGCCTTTGCAAGTCCGAAAAAAGCACTGGACCTGCTGAAGAAAAACCCCCAGGGCCGGGCCTTTGATTTTTCCCACCTGACGCCGGATGAGGCTTTGGCCCGAATGAGTCAGACCCCTTACACCTATGTCTGTCGGGAATATTCCTACAGCAAATCCCTGAAAAACAACGGCGGCAATCCGGACAAATCCCGCGAAAAACGTTCGCGCGGAGTCAGTCAATTCCTGTTTGAAATCATCCTGCCACCCGTTTCTGCCGGGGCGACGGTTCAGCCATTAAAAGATGCTGAATCCAAACGCATACGGGAATATCTGGAAAGAATTTCTGAAGGTGGTATTGACGACCCGGCCCTTGAGCGCAGTCGTCGTGAGGAAAAGTATGCCCGCTTAAACCGGCGTCGTGCGCTGATGAGGCAATCCGGCATGATCAAGGATTCCACGAGCATCCAAAACGCCATGGACTGTTACAACATGACGAACAAGGATCTGGCCGACCTGATCGAAGAGGATTTTGAGCTTAAAGAATTCAATGCTTCGATCGAGGCTGCGACCCAGAAATTCAAAAAAGAACTGCTGGAAAAAGTTAAGAAGTCCTATCCGCAATGCAATCCAAAGACCGTGGAACTTCCCGATCTTTTCATGGGGGAAATGGACTATGACAGCAATTCTCCGACGTACGTGACGGGGTCCGCGGACTCGATTTTCCCCAATCCCACCAATGGCGATATCGTTCAAGACACATTTATTTTGCCTGAACCGGTGAACCCGGCTTTTAAAGCTGACATTGATTCTTCAATTAAGAATCTGGGTCTTAAAACTGACTACATCGACACACATTTTGCCCACTCCATGAATGGAAATCTGCACTGCTCCAGCCACACCATGCGCTATTGCCGCCCTCAAGGAGGCACCAAATGATCCGCCACATATTGATTTCTTCATTCGTTTTCGGATTCATTTTTTCAGCCCAAGCTCAAAGCAAAAAGACACTTTATTCCTGCCAACTGCAGGACGAGTGGCTGCAAGCCAAGAATCTTTCTGCCGGTATTAATATCGAAGACCTCGACCACGCGACGATCACGATCAAGTCTGAATCTGAAACCGTGGTCTGCCCGATGGCTGTGGAAACAGTTCAGGACGCCTCCCGCAGTCGCATCGCGCGCATTGTTTTCAGCATGACTCCGGCTGGATGCTCGCCTCAGGAAAAGCTTTTCCACCACAATCTGCGCCGTCGCGTGGAATTATTTGTGGATGCTCATCCCGATGCCAAAGGATCAGCCCAGCTATCCTGGCGTCACCGTGGGGCTCGTTCAGAGTGCAAGGAAACCGTGAACAACCTGAAGGCCCACGGAATTGGAAATAAATTCCATCCCACCTCGGCAACTCCATCCAAGAATGCCTCAGGAACAAGATAAGACCGCCTCACAAAATAGGCCGGGAAATTAATACGTTATCCCCTTGCTGCTATTGAGTTTTCACCGCAAAGCCGTTAATTTTCAGGGCCATGAAAAACCTTTCCGTTCTTTTCATTGTCCTGCTTCTTCCTTCTTTTCTTTGGGCGCAAGGCGCTCGCATCAAAGTTCTGAGCGTGCATGATGGCGACACTCTGACGGCGGTGGATGTTTCAAACAACACCCGTGTTAAAGTGCGCTTGATGGGGGTGGACACTCCGGAAGTGGACTTTATGAAAGAAACCCAAGGCGATGTGGCATTGGCAGCGCGTGATTTCCTGCGATCCTTGATTCCGGAAGACGGCATTATCACCTTAAGTGAAGACAGCCAGATCGACAAACACGGGCGCATCCTGGGTCGCTTGCTAAATGGAAAAACCGATATCAATCTTGAAATGCTGAAAAATGGCTGGGGTATGATTTACTTTATCTATCCCTTTGAAAAGCGTGTGGCGAGTGACTACAGCAAGGCATCCAAAGAAGCTTACGACAACCGGCTGGGTGTTTTCTCAAACGACTATCGCGACACCCAAGAGCCATACCAGTTCCGCATGCGCGTGCAAAAGCAAGTGGGCAGAAATCCGGTCGGCGATCTGGAACTAAAGAAGGTCGTCCCACCAGAAGAGATCACCAAGATCCCCGTGTGGAAACGAGTCTTCTTCCCGAACTACGAAATGGCCTATCAAAACGGCTACAATTAAAAAGAAAAGGCACCTCAGGGTGCCTTTTTTATATCAATCTTGTGGTGATTTTTCTTTCGGTGTCGCTGAGTTTTTCAAAGCGCACTTCGATGCGCTGCCAGTTGAGTGGCAGATAATCGAAATCCAGGCGGTTCGCCCATTCAATAATGATCAGTGAATTTTTCTGGGCAAACAGGTCCCAGAAACCGGAACTTTCCAGATCATCGTCATCTTTCAGACGATACAGGTCCAGATGATCCATGGCTTTACCCTCGGCGTTTTCATAGCGCAGATGAATGGCAAAGCTTGGTGACTGCACATCCCGCATCCCCAGCTCCCCCGCAATCATCTGCACCGAGGTCGTCTTGCCGGCACCGACATCCCCGCTCATCAGCAAAATGCAGCGGTCATTCAGGTGGGGCAAAAATTCCTGCCAGAAGCTTTTCAACTCCTGGAGGTTTTTGACGATGTGTTGGGAATTCAGGATGGTAGGCATTTTACTTCAGGATTTTTCTCATCTTGCGAACGGAGTCTTCCATGCCATGCTCTAGCGCATAACACACCAGAGAATGTCCAATATTCACTTCCTGAAGATACGGCAACTTATTGATAAGCTTGGAGTGCTCGTAATCAAGCCCGTGACCTGCGTGAACATTCAGCCCCAGATAGTGCGCCCATTCAGCCGCCTCACAAAGACGCTTCCATTCAGCCGCCTTGCGCGCGCCTTTTAACATAACCCATTTACCCGTGTGGAATTCAACCGCATCCGCACCGATTTCATAGGACGCTTCAACCTGCTCAATGGAAGGCTCAATAAACATCGAGATCTCAATACCGATGCGCTGAAGCTTTTCAACCATCGGGAACATTTTCTTAAAGCCTTTCTTTACGTCCAGACCGCCTTCAGTTGTCAGCTCGGCACGCTTTTCCGGAACGAAGCACACCCAGTCAGGACGATACTTTTTGGCGTAAGTCACCATCTGAGAGGTCGCCGCCATCTCCAGATTCAGCGGCACGGAGCAATGCTTGGAAAGCACTTTAAGATCTTCCAATTGAATATGACGGCGGTCTTCACGAAGATGAATCGTGATTTGTTCTGCGCCACCTTTGACGGACTTTTTCACCATATCCAGCAGATTAGGATAAGCCGTTGTCCCGCCACGCACCTGACGAAGTGTCGCCACGTGGTCCACATTTACACCCAAACGAATTTTATGTTTCATAGATTTTAGGACGACAGAATGTCGCCCCCCTTTTAATTAAGACAGTTCTTTTTCCAGGAAAGAGGCGATCTCTTCGGCAAACTGAGTGATCTGAGCTTTCTCAGTCCCCTCAACCAGCACACGAATCACCGGCTCCGTACCAGAGAAACGAACAAAGACACGGCCATTGCCAGCCAGTTTCTTTTCAATACTGCGAATCATCTCATTGTATCCTGGAAGCTCAGAAAGCTCGGCACGGCGTTTTACGCGGCAGTTGATCAGGATCTGCGGCACGTCCTCAAATACATGGTTCAGATCGCTCATTTTCTTGCCGGTTTGTTTCATCACCGCCAGCACACTCAAAGCCGCGATACAGCCATCACCCGTTGTGGTGTGATCCAGGAAGATGATGTGGCCGGACTGTTCGCCGCCGAGGTTGTAACCGTTTTTACGCATCTCTTCGACAACGTACTTGTCGCCGACGCCGGTTTTAACAAGCTTGATGCCTGCTTCATTCATGCGCTTTTCAAGACCGAAGTTCGACATCTGAGTTGCCACCAGAGTGTCACCCTTCAACAAGCCACGCTCTTTCATGTGCAGCGCACAGATCGCCAAAATGCGGTCTCCGTTTACGATCTCGCCTTTTTCATCAACCATGATCACACGGTCCGCATCTCCATCCAGACTGATACCCACATCCGCACGATAGTGCAAAACGGATTCAGCCAGTTTCTGTGGATACAAAGCGCCGACCTTGTCATTGATGTTTGTGCCGTTGGGATCATCACCCAACTGAATAACTTCCGCACCCAGCTCCTGGAAGATGGACGGAGCAACCTTATAAGACGCCCCGTTCGCTGTATCCAGAACGATACGCATGCCATCCAGAGTGTATTCCAGCGGGAAAGTGCCTTTCACGTAAACGATGTAACGACCTTGGGAGTCCTCGATACGACGGGTGCGACCGATTTCTTTGCTTGGCGGAAGAAGTGGCGTCAGGTCTTCTTCAAGCACCAGACGCTCGATTTCACGCTCCATCTCTTCCGAGATTTTGAAACCATCAGAACCAAACACTTTGATCCCGTTGTCATGGAAGGGATTATGGGAAGCGGAGATCACGATACCGGCCGCAGCACGCATGGTGCGAGTCAGGTAACCAATCCCCGGCGTTGGCAGTGGTCCCACCAACTGCACAAATACGCCCATGGAATTTAAGCCCGAAGCCAAAGCCTGCTCGATCATGTAACCGGACAGACGCGTGTCTTTTCCGATAACCACTTTGCGCACGCTGGAGGATTTTTCTTCAGCTTCTTTGCGCAGAAGATAACCGATGGCCTGACCAATCTTTACCACCATATCGGGAGTCATCGGATACTGATTCGCGGTCCCGCGAATACCATCAGTTCCAAACAGTCTTGTTTTCTTTTCCACTTTATCGGCTTTCTTGTTCGTCACGGGGCTTTTCCTTTATCTGCAACACTTCAGCTTGAATTTGATTGGGGCGAACACCCAGAATTCGCACACCCAGCGGGACTTCAATCTTGCTGAGCGGGATGTCCACATTCACCACGCCCTCGCCTCTTTGCGAGATGTCCAGCGTGATACTTTGAGCCAGTGAGCTTTCCAGGAACTTCTTCAATGAAGAACGGGGACCTGAAACCTTCACCTTGATATGATCCGTCGTCTGAGCCACCACATGGGTGCCCGGCGCCGTGATCAGCTCAATATCAATGTTTTTACTTAGAACAAAATCGCGGCGACCCAAAATGGTCAGCCACAGAATCAACGAAATAAACAACGCCACCACTTTGTAGCTGAAGTTTTCGGTGATGACATTCGACCAACGACGTCTCATTAGACCTCCCCTTGCTGGGAGAAGGCTTTGTACTTAAGACCGAAGGTTTCATAAAGAGCCTTGCGGATATCACCCAGTTCCACGTTAGGACTCAAGTGACCCCCTTGAACGATACCAATGGATTTATTTTCTTCCGAAACGACAAACACCAAAGCGTCAGTTTCTTCCGTCAAACCGATAGCGGCACGGTGACGCGTGCCCAGGTTCTTGTCCAGGGCCGGGTTTTTACTGAGCGGCAGGAAGCAGCCGGCAGAATGAATCTTGCCGTTACGGATCAACACCGCCCCGTCATGCATCGGGCTTTCCGGATGGAAGATGGAGGCCAGCAATTCCGCAGAGACTTTGGAATCCATCTCCGTTCCGAACTCAATGTGATAGTCGATGACGATTTCACGCTCCACCACCACCAAAGCGCCGAAGCCTTTTTGGGCGGTCAGAATAATACCCTTGGCGATTTCTTCAATCACCTGGGTTTCCTGGATTGTGGAGGCATCACTGAAGAACGGATTGCTGCCGATATGAGCCAGCGCGCGACGAATCTCGCCCTGGAACAGGACAACCACGATCACAAACAGATTGGAGAAGAACTTTTCAAGAATCCAGTTAAAGGTGAAGAGCTCCAGCCAGATACTCAGGATGTACCCGATCGCCAGGACCCCGAGGCCGGAAAGCATTTGAATCGTCCCGGTTCGTTTGATCAGAACCAGAATGCGATAAACAACCATCCAAACCAGGAGCATGTCGATAGCATCCTGCACCCGCAAGTGCTGGACGATAAACACGAGGTTGTCGACAAACTGCTGCAACATCAAGATGCCTTTGTAAAATTGTTGTCGTCAAAAAGGCTCTGCCGACGGAGTGTCGGCAGATAGGGTTTCAGAATTTTTAGATCGTCACCGGGCCGGTGTTGCCCACCGGATCTCCAGATCCTTTCTTTTCCGCCGCATTCATGATCGCTGCGTTGGTGTCCTTCTTGGTGTTGCGGTATTTTTCAATCTCCGCAACTGCCGCGCCGTTCACCAGCATGTCGACTTCATGACCGTCGATGGTTTCGTATTCCAGCAACGCTTGAGTCAGACGCTCCAGAGCATCCTGATGGTCACGAAGAATCTGGATGGAAACTTCGTAGCCGTGCTTGATGATCTTTTCGACTTCAGTGTCGATCTCTTGCGCTTTTGCATCAGAGTACTCTTTGGACTTGTTGCCGTAGTTCATACCCATGAACACCGGATTATCGCGCGTTTCATAAGCCAAAGGACCCAGTTTGCTCATACCCCATTCACACACCATGCGGCGGGCGATTTCCGTCGCACGCTCGATGTCGTTACCGGCACCGGTGGTGATGTCTTTGAAGATCAGCTCTTCTGCTGCACGACCGCCAAACAGGAAGGCGATCATGTTTTCAGCTTTGGATTTGGACAGGGACACGCTTTCTTTTTCCGGCAAAGTCTGAGTCACACCCAGCGCCATACCACGAGGGATGATGGTCACTTTGTGGATCGGATCCAGGCCGGAAAGCTTTTTACCCACCAGCGTATGGCCCGCTTCATGGTAAGCCGTGACTTTCTTGTCTTCATCAGAAATCACCATGGAGCGTCTTTCCGCACCCATTGTGACTTTGTCTTTTGCTTTTTCAAAATCGTCCATTTCCAGATACTTCTTGTCAGAACGAGCCGCCACCAGGGCTGCCTCATTCACCAGGTTCTCCAGATCCGCACCGGAGAAGCCCGGTGTGCCACGCGCGATTTTGGAAGCATCCACATCAGGACCCAGTGGAGTCTTGCGCATGTGAACCGCAAGAATTTGCTCACGGCCTTTAAGGTCCGGTTTATTCACGATCACACGACGGTCGAAACGACCCGGGCGAAGCAACGCAGGATCCAGAACATCCGGACGGTTGGTGGCAGCGATCATGATGACACCTTCAGAGGATTCAAAACCATCCATCTCGACCAGCAACTGATTCAGGGTTTGTTCACGTTCATCGTGACCACCACCCATACCCGCGCCACGATGGCGACCGACAGCATCGATCTCGTCAATAAAGATCAGACATGGAGCATTCTTTTTACCTTGTTCGAACAAATCACGAACACGGCTGGCACCGACACCGACGAACATCTCGACGAAGTCAGAACCGGAGATTGTGAAGAATGGAACGCCCGCTTCACCCGCAACAGCGCGAGCCAGCAACGTCTTACCAGTACCTGGAGAACCCACCAGCAAAACCCCTTTAGGGATACGGCCGCCAAGTTTGGTGTATTTCTTAGGGTCTTTCAGGAAGCTCACGATCTCTTGCAGATCTTCTTTGGCTTCATCCACACCAGCGACCTCTTTGAAGGTCACGCGGTTTTTATGCTCCGTCAAAAGACGCGCACGGGATTTACCGAAGGACATGGCTTTACCGCCACCGACCTGGATCTGGCGCATGATGAACAGGAACATCGCCACAATCAGAATCAAAGGCAGCCAGTTCACAATCAAGGACTGGAAGAAGCCGCCATTGTCAGCACGCTCATAGTTTGGCGTGATGCCGTGTTGTTGCAGGAATTTATAGCCCTCATCCTGGGTGTTCCCAATGATGGCAAAGTGGGTGCCGTTGTATTTCTTTTCAAACTCCGGCTTCATTTCACCAACGACTTCGCTGGTGTCCTGACGGAAGGTGACAGTCGCCACCTCACCGGCCTTTACGGCTTCAGTGAATTTGGAGAAATTAAAGTCAGCAATCGCTTTTTGATGCTTGCTCTCATAGGCTTGAAATAGAAACACAGCCATGATGATCAGGAAGAACCATAGAGCCAGCGTTTTCTGGGTTGATCGCATTTCAGTTCCTTTCAGTCGAAGGTAATACCCCCAAAGGGTAGCATGAATGCCCTCTCAAAAAAAGAAACTTTAGAGTGAGAAACCAGTCCTCTCAAATCAGGACTGGACCTTGATTTGCTCTGCGTTAACTTCCCATTGGCACCCAGCGACTTTGAATGTGATCACTTTTTGCGACTTGTCCAGGCGCTTTTGAATTTCTTCAAGGTGAGATTGCGAAAAATCTCGTTTCCCGAGAGAAAACAGGTACTGGGCCAACAATCTTTTTTGTTCAAATGGACTCAATGTGAGGTAAAAAGACCGGCGCAGGCCCTGTGTCTTATAAGCCTCATTCTGCCCCAGAAGGTCTCCCCAGGGGCGATTTTCAATCTCCTGCGCAATGGTTTCCAGCGACCGGGCCAAGGCCGCAGTCGAGCCTCTGGAGCGCCTTTCAAGGGATTTTAGCCACTCTTCCCGCAGCCAATTGCGCAAAGGGTCCAGGCCCTTGTTTGTTGGGTCCTCGAAGCTTCGCAAGCGTTCTTCGCGCAGATATTTTTTAAGCTCTCTTTTGGAAATCTCTAAAAACGGCCGAAACAAACCATCCCGCAAAATATGCATCGCCGCAAATCCCTGCGCTCCAGTGCCACGAATCAATCGGATCAATCTTGTCTCTAACAGGTCATCCCGATGGTGCCCCGTGGCCACTAGTTCGAACCCTTCTTCTTTCTTCAGACGGTCCAAGGCCTCATAACGCAGCTCGCGATATTCTGCCTCTGATTTAGCCATTTGCGAGGCGCGCAACGGATAAAAATCAATTTCAAGTTTCTTGCACAGCTTTTCGCAGAACTCCTGGGCTTCCTTGCGATACTCCTGGTTGGAGTCCTCCCCATGATGAAAATAACAGGCCCCGAGCAGACTTTTTTTATGCACTTTCGTCAAACTGCGAAGCAGAGCCACCGAATCGGTTCCACCTGAAAGCGCCACCAGAATTTTTTTATCCTGCAGTGAATGAAGTTTAATCAGCTTCCATACGTGGTGATCCAGATCCTGCTTGGCCTTTGACAGTTTCACTTTACTCCCCTGCAACCGCGACGGTCTTGATATTCACAAACTCCATGATTCCAAAATGGCCCAATTCACGACCATAGCCGGATTCTTTGATCCCTCCGAACGGGATTCTGGGGTCTGACTTCACATAATCATTCACTACGACAAAACCGGCCTGCAACTCTTTTTCAATCAGCTCTTTGCCCTTTTTCACGTCCCGAGTAAAGACTCCACCACCCAAGCCGTACGGCGAAGAGTTCGCCACCGCCAGGGCCTCTTCGGTGCTTTTCACAATGAACACCGAGGCCACCGGACCAAATATTTCCTCTCGATGAACCTCGGGATGATCTTTTTCAAAGACCACCACCGTCGCCGGATAAAACGCCCCCGCCCCTTGCGGAGCCGAACCACCCAGGACCACTTTGCCGCCCCATTTTTTCAATTTTTCCACCTGATCCACGATGGTTTTTTGAAACTTCACCGAAGCCAAAGGCGCCAACTCAGCCTCTTTCATTTCTTTGGTAAAGTGATGGATAAAGTCTTTGGCGACTTTTTCATTCACGATAAATCTTTTCCCCGCAACGCAGCTTTGCCCGCAGTTCACCAGACGCACCTTCGCGCACGCCTTGGCGGCGGCTTCCACGTCGGCATCTTCCAAAACCAGATAAGCGTCACTGCCCCCAAGCTCCAGAACGATTTTCTTCAGGTTCTTGGCCGCTTCCGTTGCGACCGATCTGCCACCCTGACTGCTTCCGGTGAAGGTCACCCCGTGCACTGCGGGATGGGCAATCACCTGGGCTGCGACTTCGTGATTGACCTGAATGTTGCGTAAAAGTTTATAGTCCGAAGTCAGATCGTTAAAAATTTTCCCAATCAGCTCTGACGTGCCTGCTGTTAAATCTGCATGCTTGAGCAAAATCACGTTCCCCGCCATCAATGCCGGAGCCGCAAAGCGGATCACCTGCCACAGGGGGAAATTCCACGGCATCACGCTGAAGACGACACCCACCGGCTGAAAGCTGACTTCGGCATGTTTATACGGGGAAGAAGCGGCCACCTGATTTTTCAGCATGGTTTCAGCTTCCTTGGCGTAGTGCTCACACGTGACGGCGCATTTTTCAACTTCGGCTTTGCCTTCGGCGATAAGCTTACCCATCTCCTGATTCATCATCTGCGCCAGTTCCGATTTATGCGTGCGCAGGGCCTGAGCAAGTTGCAGCAAAACTTCGGAGCGCTCCTTGAAAGATACTTTGCGCCAGATTTGAAAGTCCTTGGCGGCTTGTTCGATATTTTTTTCTGTATCGGACCAGGAAAGGTGATTGTAGGATTTAAGAACATCGCCGGTGGCGGGATTCACGGTTTGAAAAGCACTCATGACAACCTCCGAAAACTCAAGGCTGCCACAAGAATGAGGGATGCGCCTCTCTCAGCGCATCAAAGACACAAACTACAAAGTCAGAAAGACCTGCTGGAAGGACACCACAAGGCCCCCTAAGAAAGCCATGGTCATCGTGCCCCAGGCGACAGATTTGTAGAACTTGCCAAGTTGCATAGCACCCCGGGCATAGGGCCTTTCTGATGCCAGCACAGGGATGGGCTTTACCATCGTGCGAATGAACTGGTGGCAGCACAGGCAGAATAAAACGACAGAGATCAGGCTTAGAATAAGTTGTTCCATGCTGAACTCTTCGGCAGAAGTCCGTCTCAACTTGAGACAGACTTAAGTCTTGTATTTTACGCTTTATCTTCGGATTCGTCCTTGGATGAAGACGTATCCTTTTTGATGATGTCGATTTCCGCGGTGATTTTAAACTTGTGCGTTTCCGCGAACTTGGAGGCTTCCTTTACAAAGTCAATTTTCTGAATGATCCCGACGATCTCTTTGGTCACACGCTGCGTGACTTCGTCCTTGGATTTTTGTGCCCCTTGAATCAGCAGATTCAAAGCTTCTTTGGGAAGCTTTAATTCAGAGACGTAGGCACGCAGATTTTCTTCCGTCATAAACGCCGCACTGACGCCCGCGGTGAAAACCTTTTTTACCGTATCACCCAGAAGACCTTTCAGGTCCCCCGAGTTGTCCTTGTCGTCTTTTTTGCTTCCATCAGTTGCCATAAAGTTGTTTCACTCGCTTGTGATAGCTGCTGATCATATTCGGAAGATTCACACTGACCAGGGCATTGGCAATCGGACCCGGAACAAACATGCTGAAAGTGGCTTCAACAGTGTACGTCGCGCGGGTTTTGCCGGCTTCATCTTCCAGCTTCCAGGAACCCACAGAGGTTTTAAACACATCGCCCGAGGCAAATTCCCAGGTAATGCTTTTCGGTGCGGACTCAGTCATCCACAAAGAGTACTTGAAACTTTTCACGACGGAAACATTGTATTCCACCAGTTTGCGATTGCCCTCGGTCTTAAGAACCGTGCACTTTTTCACTTCCGGCAGAAACTCATGATACTTGTCGTAGTCAGAGATGATTTTGAAAAATTGTTCGACGCTGCAGTTGAAAACTTCTGTAGTGGATGCTTTTGCCATAGGCCTTTAGTGTGTCGATTTCAAAGCATCGAGTCAACAGCAGGCCTAGACCACAAAACGATTATGTTACATCACCCCTGTGCGTGCGTACCAATCTTCAACCCAGGAATGCCACTTGGACTCACCCTCGCCATCATCCACAATCAGTGAATCATGGCTGATCATTGTGCCGTTGGGCTTTTGCACCATGTGATAGTGCGCAATCCAGTCAATCTCGCCATCGACAGAGACACGGAACAACCATTGATCGATGGACCAGTTGCCGTCGGCATCAATCAGCCATTGCTCAGAAACACCCTCCAGATGCCCGGCGTGAAAATTTCCATTTTCATCATAACCGCCCACGGCACTCAGATAATCCGCCTGACGAGCCCCTTCAGTCCCGATCGGCACGATACTGGACAAAGTCAGATAAATCCCAAACTGGGTTTCTGAAACCGTGCCGGTGTCTTTGATGATTTGATTTAGATTTTCCCACTGGGAGCCAGAGGCCAACGCCGCAGAACCCAACATCACTATAGAAACGAAAATGGATGCGATCAGTTTTTTCATGCTTTAAAGCATATCCAAAAACCAATCAGACTAAAGAACAAACACAGATAACGCAGTGTGGGCCTAAAAAAGAACCGGGAACCTTTTTAGTAGTTTTCGAAAAACTGTTTGCGGGGGGTGGTTCTGTCCATCTCCAAATTACAATCTCGCCCGATGCAATAAATCTTATTGGCCGAAGTGGTCACATACAAATTATCCCCGCCACTGATACTGACCGGCGTTCCCAGCATACCGGTTTTCAGAACAGCCACTGGAAGCGGGTTCACACTGTCTGAAAGACCCGCAGGTATATCACGACCCCAGCAGTAAATATTGATGGCCGAATCCAGAATCCCACAGGCAAAACGTTCAAATGATTTCACCATCAGTGGAGCCGCCGGCGCCAACAAGCCCCCGACAGAAACCGGCACCGGAGAATTAGACACCACTGCCGTGTTGTTTCCTAAATTACCGTAATACCCTTCACCCCAGCAATGGGTGATATCATCCGTAGTGATCCCGCAGAAAGTTTCATCATCGCCGTGAATATCCTTGAATAAGGTCGATCCCACCATACCCGACTTATCCAAAGCCGCCGGCGTGTATACCGAAAACATACTGCTGTGACCCTGGCGACTGTAGACCGAGTTACCCCAGCAATAAACTTCCCCGTCGGTCATAAGACCACAGGCATGATACTGACCGACTGAAATTTTTTTGAAAGTTTTGGCACCCGCAATGCCCGTGACAGTTATAGGATGGGGCTTGTAGCGCATCATTGCCGACCCGTTACCCATGACCGGGTTATAAAGTCCGGAAGCAAACGAGGCTCCACCCCAGCAGTACCCGACCCCGTCTGTCGCCACACCACAAGCAACTATTTCGCCCATTTCCACATCAGCAAAGGTGGTCGCACCCGTCATGGAACTTGTGTCGACAGCCTTCAGGGTGGCTTGCTCGACTATCGCGCCTCCCTGGCCCACGACGGCGCCCCATCCCATGCAATGCAAAATATCATCATTGTTGATTCCGCAAATCGCCCCGCGATTCAGGGTCAGCATTTTAAACTTAGTGCTGCCGCTCATCGTGGACGTATTCAAAAGTCTAGGAGCTAAATCCCCATTCTCTGTGCCCGGCGAACCTCTTCCCAAAGCATAGGCCGTCCCATCAGAAGAACGCAGCACCAAACCACCCCCGCCGGAATACTGGGTGACGGCGGACCAATACTGTCCAGACGGCAGAACAGAGGTGTCAACCTCCACCGGCACAAAGGCCTCGGTGTCCCTGAAGAATGCCTCATTGTAAGGACTTCCCCAGCAGTATAATTCATCCCCGGTACTGCCAGCGCAAGTGCGACCCTCATGCATATAGACTTCGCGATAACGCTGCCCTGAAGGAAGCATGGATGAGTCCACAAGAGTCGGAACAAAAATCACTCCGGAACTGCCGTTCCCCGACAGGTAATGCCAGTTGGAACCAAAACAATAAATCTTACCTGCCGAAGACGTCACGCAAGTTCCCTCATAGCTGGCCGTCACGGCCTGAAACTTTTCTGATCCACTTAACATGGAGTTCACAACTAGCACCGGAGTGGCCCGATTATCATCAGTGCCATCCCCCAGTTGACCATAGGAATTGCTGCCCCAGCAGTAAACCAAACCCTCCACCGTCACGCCGCAAGTGTGGTTCTCCCCTGACGCCAGATGGATGAACTTGGGCTCACTGGGAAACGCACTCCAGTCAGGCAATACGGCCACTGCCGAATCAACAAAAGTGCCATCGCCGAGCTGCCCCTGATCATTAACACCCCAGCAAAAAATACGACCGTGTTCCGTCAGGCCGCAGGCAAAATCATATCCCACTGACACCTGAACAATCCGTGCAGCAGATTGCGCCAGACTTGTCCAATCAATCTTTGTCAGCAGGCCCGTGGTGGCAGACGAGACTTTGCCGGCACAATACAAATCCCCAGCAATGGAAATCGCACACAAGGATTCGTGCGCCAAGGCGAAATCAATAAATCGAGCCTCGCCCGTCACATTCGTCATCAACGCCGGAGTCGGCAAAAGAACTTCGATTATGCCAGGGCCGATCCCCAGCTCATCCTCATAGTTATCACCCCAGCAGTACAACTGGCCTTCTTTCGACAAAGCACAAGAACTATAACTTGCACCGGAGGCCTTCACAAATTCGCCAGAACCGGTAATAAGCGAGGTGTCCACCGTTCGCCCCGTATAGTACGATCCGGAACTGCTGTCACCGATACCCGTCTGACCGCCATAGTAGTACCCTTGACATCGAATGGCTTTAGCCTGATCCACATAGCAAAGATGTTCTTCTCCGACAGCAACACGGGATTGCTTGGCCGCAAATGTACTGACAGACTCATCAGAGCGAATACCAATGTTTGTCGTGCCATCTTGAAATTCAACAGCCCCTTCAGGCAACTCCAGCACCACCGTGCCTTCCTGGGAAGACACCGAGACATATATATCAAATTCAAAAGGCAAGTCTGTGGGCTCCACCACGACCACCACTCCCAGAGCCGAACCACTGTGCACGAAGTCTTCTGCTCGGACCGACTCCGGTTTCAGAGGTTGCTGCGAAATCAGTTTGTATTTTTTTAAACTGTCCAGTGGTGAGGCAGAAAGAGCATTCACCTGCTCAACAATGCGAATATCCTGCGTGGAGGAAAAAATGCCTTCCTTCAGCAGCGAAGCGGATAACATGCATCCCAACTGAGAGTACGAAATCAAAAGAAGAAGAATGTGAGCTGAATACGTCCAAAATGTGCCCATACTCATATTTCGGCTTTTTGGGCACAAAACTAGATGAATATTATGAGGACCAGCTCATCATTGCGGCTTCACAATCAAGCCACACTGCCGCCGTCTCAAAATGAACCACCTAGATTACTTTTTCTTAAACAACGCTTCGGCTGCAGCTCTTAAGGCTGCTTTTTTATCTTCTGCGGAATTGGCCCCTTTGCGAGGCGTGAAGTAATCGCAGAAGTTGGCGCGGTCCTTTTCACGGACCACGTCAGCTTGAGTTTCGCGGCATTCGTTGTAGACCTTGGGATCATAGTGCTCACAGTTTTTGCAAACATGAACATCCGCGCGGCAGTGAGGACACTCATCGCGACGGCCGACATTCCCGGGGAATGTCAGCTCTTTATTGCAGCTAAAACAGTGCAGCGATGTCGCCATCTATTTGCTCGGCTTGCGGGAAAGGTCGTGGAAGGCTTCAATGGTGCGAATCGTCCCGGTCTGGGAACGCATCACTACGGAATGACTTTTCGCTTTGCCATCCGGAAGGAAACGCACACCCTTCAGGAAAGGACCATCTGTCACACCCGTTGCAACAAACATCACAGACCCGGAAGCCAGTTCATCCACGGTGAATTTCTTGTCCAGATCCTTCAATCCCATGCGAGTGGCGCGAGCACGCTCTTCTTCGTTGCGGAATTTCAAACGTCCCTGGAAGTCACCGCCAAGACACTGCATGGCTGCGGCAGAAATCACACCCTCTGGCGCGCCACCGACACCCATCAAAAGATCGATACCAGAATCCGGCCATGCCGCACCCACTGCTGCGGAAACGTCACCGTCCCCGATCAGATGAATGCGTGCGCCGGTTCTGCGCACTTCCGCAATCAAAGCCTCGTGACGAGGGCGATTCAAAATAACAACCGTCAGATCGTTCACCGCTTTATCCAAAGCTTTGGCCACGGCGTGAATGTTTTCAGTCGCGGATTTATCAATGTCGATCACACCTTTGGCCGCAGGACCACAGGCTATTTTATCCATGTAGGTGTCCGGAGCGTGCAGGAATTTTCCTTTTTCAGCCACCGCAATCACAGAAATAGAACCCACACCACCCGTAGCACAGATCGTTGTTCCTTCCAGTGGATCCAAAGCAATGTCCAATGCCGGCGCATCACCTGAATTGGTGCCGACTTTTTCACCGATATAAAGCATCGGAGCTTCGTCGCGCTCACCTTCACCGATCACCACGGTGCCATCCATATTGATGATGTCGAAAGCTTTTCTCATGGCGTCCACAGCGGCAGCGTCTGCAGGTTTTTCTTCACCACGACCCACCCAGCGGGCGGAAGCCAGAGCAGCTGCTTCGGTCACACGTACGAATTCTAAAGCCAGGTTTCGATCCATGGTTCTTTCTCCAATTCTTTATTCACAATGGCTTTCATATCTGCCGGAAATCTTAATAGTTTTAAATCCAACCCCAGGGGGACGTGAACAGTCTTTGCAACCGAACACACTTCGTTGTTGCGGCCATGCAGACGGTACTGGAACACCAGTCGGTTGCCTTCCGTGCGCGCCTGCACTTCGATTTCAAGATCGTCCCCAAAGAATGTGGGTTTCACATGTTTTACTTGAGTTTCATAGACTGCAAAATGACTCGCCGAACCCGGCTTTTGGTAATCCAGCAATCCATGAGCGTGCGCCCAGGCCACACGGGCTTCCTCGTAAAATCTCAGGTAATTGCTGTGGTGAACAATTCCCATAAGATCTGTTTCGTAAAACTGCACTTTGTGACGATGAATAAACATTGATTCTTTCTAGTCTAAATTGCTACCTTTAGTCCAGCGCGAAGCGATTGGAGTGTTTGTGGCAGTTACAGAATTTCAGAAGAATCTTCCAACAAGAATCACCTTAAGCCGGGTGTTCTTTGTGCCTGTTATTGTGGCACTGATGTGGCCCAACACTCTGGGCTGGAATGTCGCTGCTGCCTGCTTTTTCATTCTGGCCTCCATCACTGATTACTATGATGGCTACTATGCCCGCAAATACAACGCCGTCAGCAATTTCGGCAAATTCATGGATCCCATCGCCGACAAAATCCTGGTCACCAGCGTCCTAGCCATGCTGCTGGCCCAGGGCAAAATCGACGCCTGGATGGTGATCATTATCCTGGCCCGGGATAACTTTATCGGGGGCATTCGCTCCGTTGCTGCGGCAGATCAAATCATTATCGCGGCCAAACCGGCCGGCAAATGGAAGACCGCCATGCAAATGGTGGCCATTCCTATTGTAATTATTGGAAATCTAGAGCCCCATATCCCTTATTTGGACAAAATTGGGTACGGAGTCTTGTGGGTGAGCGTCATTTTAAGTATAACAAGCGGAGTTGAGTACTATTTAGGCTATCTAAAAAGTCGTAAAGACTAATGGACACATATGCTTTTGCAGCTAACCCCAAGTAATTGGTTCTTCATTTTCCTGGCTTTGCTTCTGTGCAGCTGGGTGAAGCTGTCTTCCGGTAAGCCGCAAAGTCCAATCCAATTTGCCAGCGCCACAATCATCTCGGCAATCAGATAAAAAAAAGCCCTCTTTCCTGAGGGCTTTTTTGTTTAGTGCGCATCCACCACCGTATTGGTTTTGTTTTTAAAGCGGATCAAGGCCAGCGGGATGAAGGCGGTTGCAAAGATAATCATCATCAGGAACATCAACTGGCGGAAGCTTAGCATGAACACCTGATTCTGAATGCGCCCATAAAGACTTTTTAGCGCCGCCTCGTTCCCCGTCGCCATCCCCAGCCCCTCACTCATTTTAGAACCCAGCGTGTTGGCTGCTCCGTAATAAGCACTTTGAGTGTTGGCGTTCAAAAGAGACACCTTGGAAGTCAGATCCAAATAGTTTTGATGGCTGTTTTTGTTCAGCATCGTTCCGATCAAGGCAATCCCCACGCTGCCCCCGATTTGACGGGACAGGTTTAACAACCCCGACACTTGCCCCATCTCAACACCTTTAAACTGGCTTAAGATGCTTGAGTTGATCGGCACAAACAAAAAGGCCATACCGAACCCGCGAATAAAGAGCATGCGCAAAATCTCGCCTTCCGAAGAAAGCGGAGAAAGCAAGGTCATCGTGTACAGACACACTTCCAGGGACAGAAGGCCCACAAAGATCAGTTTTCTTGGGTCCACCCCTTGCACCATGGCCCGGCCAATAAACGGCATCAATGCCGCTGTCAGAATCGAGCCCGGGATAAACAGCACCCCGATCTGGGTCGCATCATAGTGAAGAGTTCTGGAAACAAACACCGGAAGGATAAAGACCACACCATAAAGGAAGAAGCCGATCATACCCATCAGGAACACGCCGTTACTGACTAACGGCTGCAGGAACAGACGGACGTTGATGATCGGATTCTTCACTCGCAGCTCCCACCATACAAACAGCGGCAATGCGACAGCCGCGATGATGGCATTGAACAAGATAATATTCGAAGCAAACCAGTCATCCGCCTCGCCGCGCTCTAAAACATATTGAAGACATCCGATCCCCAGCACCAGGAACGTCAGTCCCCAGATGTCGAGTTCAGATTTCTGATTTTCTTTACCCGGTTCTTTTTCGCGATCAAAGATAACCAGACTTCCGATAAACAGCGCCAGCAAGCCCAGGGGAAGATTGATGTTGAAGATGGATCTCCAGCCGAAAGTATCAGTCAGATAACCACCCAGCACCGGACCCAACGCGGGTCCAATCATCACACTCATCCCGAAGATGGCTCCGGCAATGCCGGCCTTTTCTTTGGGGAACTGTTCATAGATCAAAGTTTGCGACGTTGGTAGCAAGGCCCCGCCTGCAAGCCCCTGAAGAATGCGGAATACAGTCAGCGTTTCCAGATTGGGCGCCAGACCACAGGCCACCGACGTCAGAGTGAAAAGCGCGATACACCCCAGGAAATAAACGCGGCGACCGATACGTTCGCCCAGCCACGCCGATACAGGAAGGATGATGGCATTGGCGATGGCGTAACCGGTGATCACCATACTGATGTCCTCCAGGGTCGCCCCCAGATTTCCCATCATCGACGACAGCGCCACATTCACGATGGACGCATCGACAATTTCAAGCAGGGAAGCCATCACGGCCACCACGATAATCAGTACGGATTCTCTTTTCATACGGCCCTCGAGTGTGAGGATTTAGTGCTTGTGCACTTTTACGAAAGCAGAAAGACCCGCCTTCAGGGCTTCCACTTGCTCAGCAGTGACGTTTTCAAAACGGATTTTCACCGGCACACGCTGCACCACTTTGGTGAAGTTCCCAGTGGCATTGTCCGGAGGAAGCAACGTGAACGTCGCACCGGTTGCAGAACTGATGGACTCCACCACACCAACAAAACTGTGGCCGGAAATCGCATCCACATCGATATTCACTTTCTTACCCGGAACCACACCCTCGATTTCAGTTTCTTTGAAATTTGCCGTCACCCAGCGTTCACCCGCGTCGACAAAGCCGACCAAAGGAACACCCGGGGAAGCCAACTGCCCCACCTCGGCGGCACGTTTGGCAATAAAGCCGTCGGAAGGGGCAAGAATTTTAGTGTTCTGGAAATTCAGTTCTGCCTGGGCCACTTGGGCGCTGACCGCCTCATACTTGGCTTTCACTTCGGCCAAAGAGGTTGTCGTGCTGTCATACTGCTGCTGGGAAACCACGCCTTTAGAGAACAGTTCAGAAATGCGGCGAAGATTCTTGTCGGCGTCTCTTTTCTTGGCCTCTAAAGAGGCCAGCTCGCCTTTGATCTGACGCAGGTGATTTTGATAGTCACGATCGTCGATCTCGATCAGCACATCGCCTTTTTTAACTTTCATACCTTCAGTAATATGAACAGCGTTGATATAACCACCCACTTTGGCAGCGATCATCACCGAGTGCGCTTCGACCTGCGCGTTGTCAGTCGTAACGTACATCATGTGTTCATACAGAAAATATCCTGCAACCAGCACCGCCACAGTTCCGAAACCTGCCAATAACTTTTTCTTTTTATCCATTGTCCTGATCCTTAATTAAAATTAACCAATTGCTGACCGGTGCTAAGCTCCAGATTGACGATCGCTTCGATCGCCCCGACCTGGGCATTCACCGCCCCCGCGCGAGCGCGGTAAAGTTCGGCCTCGGCATCCAACACGTCCGTATTGGTGCGGGCCCCGACCTTCTGACCTTCGCGGGCCAGACGAACACTTTCCTCTGATTTGGAAATATCGTTCAAACGGGCTTCATAGACTTTGCAGTAATAAAGAAACTTCTTTTTCCACATGTCGAAGTCGCGCTGACTTTTCAGCTCGGCCTGACGCACGGTCTTTTCGGCCTGGTATTTCTGTTCAATGCTTTGCTTGGAACGGGAAATCGAGGTCATTCCGTCGAACAAATTCCAATTCAGCATCACACCAAACTGATACGCATCACGGAACTGATCAAAATCATCAAAGCGATCATTGCGATTGTTGTAATACTGATACTGACCAATCAGCGAAATGCGTGGCACCCAGTATTTTTCCGCAGAATCCTCCTGATGCTTAAAACCTTCAGCGCGCAAGCGCAAAGCCTGCAGATCCTTGCGATCTTCCAGGGTCGCATTTTCCAGCTTTGCAACCACATCCGGACTCAATCGCGGCAAAATCCCATCAACTTCCGCCACATCCTGATCCATTCCCAGCGCCTCACTCAAACGCCCACGGGACAGCTCGACATTGTCCGTGGCATTTAAAAGTTCGGATTGGGCCTCGCTCATCTGCACCTCGACACGCAAAACATCGTAATTGGTCGAGGAGCCGACCTTTTTAAAAAGACGCACGTCTTTCAGGTGATCTTCCAGGGCCCGCACGTTTTGTTCAGCGACGGCCTTTAATTCTTTCGCCGCCAGAGCCTTATAAAACAGCACCGTCACTTCCCGCTGCACTTGAAAACGAGTCCAGTCGAAATCATTTTTCGCGGATTCACTGAAAGCATTAGCACTCAGATAACGATTCGTGCTGGCAAAGCCATCAAAGATGGACCACTGGGCCGTCAGATAGGCATTCGTGGTTGGGACCACCTGGGGTATTGCCAAAGGAACATTGTTAAGATTGACGTCGACCAGCGCATATTTCTTGTCAAAGAGGTAACTGGCCTGGGCCGACAGTGTAGGCAAGAAGCCCGAATAGGACTCTGTCTTTTTCCAGTCGGTTTCACGGTATTGGGATCCGGATTTTTGCACTTTTGGAGAGTTGTTCAGAGCTTCATTCACGGCGTCCTGCAGATGCAGACCCGCTGCCTGAGACTGGAGAGAAGACCCCAGCAACGCACCAACAACAAGAACTTTGCCGTAGTTTTTCATTGTGATCATAAGCCACCTAATCTTTATTGGTTGTACGCCCAAATGGTTTGCGTTGCAAACGGTTTGTGTTACAATCTTTCAAACAGGAGGCTTACTTTGAAAAAATCATCACCCCCCACCAACTGCGATGCCACCTCGTTTAATCCCGTCCTGAAGGCCTACTTCGGGTACTGTCTCAATAAGTGTGCACTTCGATACAAGGACATGATGGGACGCGCCCTGCTTCAACATAAGATTGTCGGTCCCCAACTGGGAATTATGAAGCTTCTTCAAGTTCAGGGCCCCAAGAGTCAAATCGCCCTAGGGCAGGAAATGTATATAGACAAAGCCTCGATGGTAAAATTCATCGATGGCCTGGAAAAACTGAAGTACGTGCGACGTGTTCCGGGCGAGCAAGACCGCCGCATCAAGGTCATCGAACTGACGCCGAAAGGCTTGAAAGACCTCGATGCCATCGCCAAAACTCAAAGGCAGGTGGAAGATGAATTCCTTTCACCGCTGACAAAGAAAGACAAAGACCTGCTGAAAGAAATCCTGCCGAAACTTCTTACATAAAGAGGAGTCCTTATGAACAGCGATCAAATCCGTTTTTTGGAAATGGCTATCAACCTTGCCGCTGAGAACCTGCAGGAACACCACGGCCGACCTTTTGGTGCGGTGCTGGTTAAAAATAACGAAGTCATCTCCACGGGTGTGAATCAGATTCTGCTAACGCAGGATCCAACTTCGCACGCAGAGCTTTCGGCCATCCGCGCAGCAAGCCAGGTGCTAGAAAGCCCCCGCTTGGATGGCTGCGTGATTTACGCCAGCGGACAACCCTGCCCCATGTGTCTGGCAGCGATGCACATGACCGGAATCAAAGAAGTATATTACGCGCTTTCAAACGATGATGGTGAGGCCGTGGGACTTTCCACCGCACGCATTTACGAACAGATGCAAAAACCCCTCGCCGAACAATCCATTAAAATCACCCACACCCCCCTGGTTGGAGCCAGCGACCGTCTGTACGAAGGATGGAAGCGCCTTCAGCAAAAAACTTAAGGCGCATAGGCTTCCGGAGGAAGCTCACGGGCACTTTTGCCTGAGCCTGGAAGTTTATCAGCGATCACATCAATCTGCTCGATGCGTGGTTCTGCAGCAAATAAATCCGGCGACTGAGCAAAAAGAGCTTCGGCCACTTTCCCGGCCAAATGAGCTTTGCGACCGGATTCATCCGGGAAGGCATCAAAGATCCCAAATTCATGCGAATTCAGCCTTAAAGCGAACCACGCGGTGGTTTCAGGCTCGTCCTCCACCAGTGCAAGGCCGTTCTTCAAAAATCTTTCCACTTCTGCTTCTTTGCCGGGCTTGGCCTCAAAGCGAACCAACAATGCACATTGAACCATAAAAGACCTCTCTTGTTGCCCTTGAGTACATGCTATTTTTCTGCGAACACCAAGGGGCAAGAAGAACCTCTGTCACCTCTCACGCCAACAACATGGCCGAACTCAAACTTTGGACCTGTGATCTTCGCAAAAATACAAATTGGAACTTGTTAATTGGTTGGCAATGAAAGCAAACTAAGAACATGAAAACACTTATCATGATTGCCGCCCTGATTCTTGTTGCGGGCTGTTCAAGTCAGCCTAAATCAAATTCCACCCCAGAGGCCGAGCTGCCAAAAGCCTCACCACCTCCCGGAGGCGGAACGCGCATGTATGAGGGGGCCGCTCCGACAGCGATTGAAGCTTCTCCGTCGAAGTCCATTCCCGTGGTCACAGAAAAAAGAAGCTGCGACACTCCGCTGGGAACAATTCCAGACGGTGGCAAAGCCACGGGCTGGCTGAAACCAACCGTGCCCCCTGATGAGATCTGCATTTCAGACACGTTGACTTGCAAAGACGGAACCTGGTCCGGTCAGGCGATCTATCCGACCTGCAAAAAAGAAAAAGCCAAATAGTTCACTTTTCAGGCGCGGCGTCTGTGCAGCGCCTGATACACCAAAAGCACAAAGATCACGATCCCAAAGCCCACGTAATACACCTGTTCTTCAAAATGAAATAAAAAGAACAAAGCAATTCCCGCCGCCAACAGAGGCAGCACAGGCCATCCCGCGATGGCCCCCGGAACCCGAAAAGGTCTTTTTCGCGCCGGATCCTTGCGCCGCAGATAAACCACCGCCGCGTTCACGATAATAAAAACCACTATCGTCACAAACGAAGAAACACTGGCAATAATCTCGATTTTCTTAAGAGGCAAAAACAACAAGGTCAGTGCAAAAACCAAAAGCGACGCCAACCACGGGCTTTGTCGCTTGGGTAAAATCGCCGAAAACATTTTCGGCAGATCCCTGCCCCGGGCCATCCCCAGGCAGATCCGACTGGCAGCCAACAAAGCAATCATCACAGTGTTGGCCGTGGCAAACAAGGCAATGCCCCCCAGAGCCCTCGCCGCCTCCGGCGAATGCCTCATCAGGGCGTCACTTAACACAGCATCTGACTTTTCCAAATCATCTGGACTCATCATTGCCAAGGCCGCCAGACCGACAGTCACATACACCACCGTGGTCAGCGCAAGACTGATCAATATGGCGCGGGGGATGTTCTTCTCTGGCTCTTTGGCCTCTTCGGCCAGGTTCACCATACTTTCAAATCCCAGGTAGGCAAAAAAGATCAATGAGGCCCCGTTGACAATCCCCCAGCTTAAAGGCGCCGAGAGGGCTTTGCCGAAATCAGGCTGCTTTAAACCAGCATAAATGAAAATCAACAAACCTGAAAGCTCGACCAGGGTGAAGACAATATTCATCCAGCCCGACTCACGCACCCCCCAGATATTCACCAGCGTAAAAAAAATCAGCACGGCGACCGCAATCAGAGCTTCCGGCGCCTTGAAAAAATCCTGGAGATAGGCCGCAAAAGAAAGAGCCACTGTTGAAGCCGTGCAAATCGCAGCAAATATCATCAGGCAACCACACAAAAAAGAAAGGATCTTTCGTTGAGGAAAGATCTCTTTCATATAAACATATTCCGCTCCCGCCTTGGGGAACAGGGTCGAAAGCTCAGCGTAAGAAAGAGCCGTCAGCAAAGCCGCCACTGCAGCCAGCACAAAACTAAGCCACAGCCCCTCGTGAGCGACCCCGGCGGCCTTTCCAATCACCGAATAAACCCCCGCCCCCAGAATCATGCCGGTGGCGTAAAAAATCAGCATTAAAAGGCCCAGCGATTTCTGCACTAGTACCCCTCTTCGATTTCCTGCTTCACGCTCATAACCAGGCGGTCCTTGTTGTAAATGTATTCCGTCGGATACAGGGCCCCGCCATCAGTTCGCAAAGAGGCCAGAATGCGCGCGTAAAGCTCGGCTGCGTGCAACCCCTGATCAGCCACATTTTTAAACTTTGAACGAACCTTGGAGCTGCGCTTGCTGATGTTCACATAAATAATATCCATCCGCAGCTCCACCTCATGCGCCACACAGGGAAGATCCACGGGCACTCCGCACTTGCTGTCTGCCGGAACAAAGTCCGTCACCTCTTCAGTGAGGTCAGCAATAGGCCCTGCAGGATTGGCGGCCAGATTTTCAAGCCGGGTGGCGATATACAGAATTTTACCGGCATAGTGATCTTCGCGCTGCTTTTTGTTTTTCAGATAAGTGTGAGTCTGTGCCGCGGAATTGGAATAGGATTTATAAGCTGTCTTATAACCATTCAGGTCTGACACCAGCAGCAGCCTGTCGATTTCCGTGATCTGTCCTGAATTAAAAAGCCCCTCCACCAGTTGGATCACCTTTTGGTGGGCCTGATCCAAAACCAGATCCGCCTCTTTCGGGGTGGCGGCAAAGAGCTGAAAACTGAAAAGAAGAACACCAAGGGTCGTTGAAAGACAAAGGCCGTGCGCCATAGGTCACCTCTTTTTTTTCTCAGTTTAGTGGCATTATTTGCTGATGCCAGCTTGAAAGAGAAAATACAAGAGCGGTTAAAAGTCCTGCAGGCCCAGAATCTCTTTGCAGGTTTCCATCTGACGATCGATTTCGACAAGCGCCTTTTCAAGCTTCAACATGTCACGATCATCCAGATCGGCTTCCATCGCCGCAAGCACAATGGGATGCTTTTTGAGCCATTGCCCCTGGCGGGAAGCGTAGTTTTCAGGAACACCGGATCGCAACGCTGCCATGCGGGCGTCGCGGTCCTTGAAAAACTCCACTATAAATTTCAACGTCTCCAGGGTCAGAAGCTTTCTGTGGGCCTTCAGACGCGACGAAAATCCCATTTGCCTGATACGCATGGACGTCCCCTCTTGTACGCCCACAGCTTCTCACCTCATGCGGATGGACGCAAGCCCTCTGACGGAATCTTACGCATCGGATGGGTGAATATCTCGACATCCTCTTCAAGAGCATCATCAATCATGGTTTTATAGCGCTCCTTCAGGGCGGTCATCTGTTCCGCGATCTCTTCGGCCTCCGCATCGGAGAAATGCTTTTTAGCGACCTTGAAGATCTCACCCTCCTCTTCTTCAACGTGATGATCCACAAGCTCACTCAGTACGGTCAGCTTCGCCTTCCAGGCATCCTCGTTGACACTGATTCGCGACAATTCATTCAGCAACAACGCAATAACGTGATGTTCCTCCTGGCCTTCCCAACTGAGTTCTTCGGACTTTTCGTCCCGGGCCAGCGCTTTCAGCGGCTGATAGAAAACCTCTTCCTCGGATTTGGAATGAGCGGTCAGTTCGGTGCGTATTTTATAAAACACCTTTTCCGCCTCAAACAGGTTGCCGTCATCCAGGGCTCCCTGCGCCTGCTCGAACATCTTTTTCACCTCACGATGATCCTTCTTTAAAAGTTCGTAAATTTGCATAGAGTCCCCCTTTGCACCTTATGATTTTACAAAAATCCCCGGCGCCAGGGTGATTAAAACCAGGAATAGTTTTAAACAACAACTGCCGGGACGTTTTTATGTCACACAGGAAAAAACAACGAACTGCCGGGAGTCAACCCGTGCAGCCGTCAGTGCCAGCCATCACCATGCCCACTGCTCCACGACGGCGGATCACTGGCCGGGAAGGAATCCTCTGACGACGTATCGACTTCCTGCTCTTCGCGCGGATGAGCAGAGTCAGACTCACTCCGTTTGGAATGACGGTACTTGTTGAAAAAATAGAGACCGACGGCCGCCCCGCCAAAAACTCCCAGCAGTGCCGTCAGCGGAAAACGTCGGGGTTGGGAAAGGTTCGAAGCAAATTCATCCATAACACCTCCGTAACAAAAGAGAGGCATCAATGCCCCCCTTTTGCAATTATCAGACTTTCATCACTCTTCCATTTCCTCATCACGTGAGTATCTTTCAGTGGTCGAGCTTGAACTTCTGTTGTCTCCCTGGTTACGGGAAGGCTGTTGTGATCTTTCGGTTCTTTCCGCAGGTTTGCTGGCAGGCTGTTTTACACTGCTGCTTTTATCCGCGGATGTTTCGTTAAAGTTTTTATTGGTTGCCATAAAGACCTCCCTTTAAACCTACCCTATGATAAGCCCCGGAGAGTCAGATGATACTGGACCGCTGTGCAAAAGCAGCGATATCACCAGCCCAGTGTCCAGAAAATAAAAAAGCCCGCTGCATTAGCGGGCTTATTCACGGCCACAGTCTACGGCCTAAGTGGGCCTAGTCCAAATGTGCCAGGCATTCTAGTACGGATGGTCCGAACAGTTTCACTTTTAGAGATTCAATAAATCCCATCATGGAAGCCTCCTTTTTTCGTCATTGCTTCTTGAAAGCAATATACTCAAAAGTCCTCCAGACCGCGACTGCGTAGTCGGAATCCAGATATGCATGTTTTGCATATCTGAATGACTTATTGCTTAGCGATCATGCACTGGGCCTGAACCGCTTTTTTGTTCACCAAAACAGTCTGAACAAATTTGCCGTTTTTATCGGTGTAGGATTTGTAGCCCACAGACTGATCACCGGAAATACCCCAGAACTCAATGATCTCCAGATCGAAGTCTGTGTAGTACTCGCCCGCTTTGTAGAAGATGTAAGATCCATTGGCATCTGCCTGGAACGCCTCAACGCCGGCACCTGCTGCCGCCACAAAACCTGTCACCTTGCGACCTTCAACAATCAGGTTCGCAGTAATCTGGGCGTCACCCCCCACACAGTCCACCTGCATCACAGCGGCTTGCGCCGTCGCAGACAAAGACAAGAAAGAAACAAAAGCAGTCAGAAGCATTTTCACAGGAAAACCTTTCGTTAAAATTTCCAATTTCCTCTTCACGCCAAAAACTATACGAACAATAAATGCCCGGCTCAATAGATGCCGCAGCTCTGAAAAGCGCATTGTGGACGGAAACTCACGGAACGATCAGGTCAGTTTTGAGGAAGACGGAAGAGTCGCTTCGGTGTCCGGAGCGGACTCCTTCAGCATTGCAAAAACGGCATTCTGGAAGCACACCAGGGACTCCCCGGCCTCAGAGTCAAACTCGGCGATAAACTCGCGCTGGAAGGCCCGCAAACGCGCAATAGCCTCTGGCAGGCGCGACCGTTCCATGCGGATGAAGTTGGTCGAATACTGGCGGGACTCTTTGGGAACCAAATCAAAGGATCGTTCCAGCAGACCCAGAACTTCCTGGTGCATAGATTTGGGATCGGGCCTTTCCGGAACCCCGGGCTCCAAAGCCAGAACCTCCGCGGTCTTCATCCCGAGGATCGGCCCCAGCATCTCGGCGAGACTTTCGGTGTCCTCAAAGCGAGGCATGCGAAGTCCTTCGCGCACGATATAGCGAGCCAGAGAGTTTTTCTTATCCCCGTCCAGATGATTCAGAACCATGATTCGCAGGGTGCTGCTTTCGATGGACTTTTCATACTTTACCAGATTGGTGAAATGATTCTTCTCAAGCTCCGTAAACTCGAAATACTGGCACATGGTCCCCAGCAGCTTGTCACCGATATGTCTTTTGCGGTTCAGGATCATGGACAGGGCCGACGGATACGAAAGGCCCAGATGACGAGTCCACACGGACAGACTCCAGCCCGCGCGATTTTCACTGCGCCAGTTGTTATAGTCCGCCAGAAAGGCGCGATAATCCTTATAGTTCAGAATATCAGACTTGTTCATCGTGGGACCCTTATACCTCAGGGTCCCGCCAAGCGTTCACAAGTTTAGTGAACGTTCACAAAGGCTGTGAAAGGTTTTCATGGAGCACCGCTTGTCCGGGAAAAATATCTATGTCAAACATCTCGACATCAAAACAAAAGGAGTTTTTATGAAACTGATGATCGCTATGCTTATGATGTTGCCGACTTTGGCTACTGCTGCCACTGAAATCGTTTACAACAGCTCTTCCAACCCATACATCCCAGCTCGTGGCTATGTTACCGCACAGCAAATCTGCCTGAACGCAAACAAAGACTCTTTCAAAGTCTTCGTTGCCCAGCACACTGTTGAAACCTGCGAATCTGTAAAAACAGACTACTCTGACTCCACTCGTCCTAAAAAAGTATGCGTTGGCCGCAAAATGGTCACTGTTCCTGCGACAACAAAAACTGTTTCTGCTTTCACTAAAAAAGAAGTCTGCCAGAAATGGAACCGCAATGACTCTGCTTACCCACGTTGCGTAAGCTCTGTTATGAAAGACACCATGTACTCCACTTCCTACACTCAGTACAAATATGAGCAGGCTGACTGGAGACGTGAACGTCCGATTTCTTCTGTGAACAAATACATCGAAACTTGCAAATAAGCCCCTCTGATCAAGGATCTTTGCAAAGGCGCTGGCTGAAAAGTCAGCGCCTTTTTTATTTTCACGATTGCCCAGCCCCCCACACATCTCGTAGGATGCCCTTATGACATCTGAACTGCCTGAAGTAAAAATCACCGACACTGTTATTGGAACCGGCCAGACCGCCAGCAAGGGCGCTTTGGTGTTTTGTCATTACGAAGGGTTTCTGGAAGACGGCACCAAGTTTGATTCCAGCTACGACCACGGCCGCCCTTTTGAGTTTGTGGTGGGGTCCAAAAAGGTGATCGCCGGCTGGAGCCTGGGATTTCTGGGCATGAAAGAAGGCGGAAAACGGACAATCTATGTGCCGTCACACCTTGCCTATGGCGAGCGCCAGATTGGACAGTTTATTAAACCTCATTCCAATCTGATCTTTCACGTGGAACTGATCGAGGCCCGCCCGCGCGAATAAGGGCGGCCCCCATCACTTGACCGGCACGGTCAAAGGGAAGAACTGAATATTCAGGTTGTAGACCTCGGACGGTTCACCCTCTTCTGCCAGCAAAGAAAGACGCTGGCGGAACTTTTTAATGAGCGCCTTGACCTCTGTCATCTTCTCGGGATTGAAAGCCAAAGTGATCGCAGAATAATCGCGACGGTCCGGAGTCGTGACCTTAAGAACCTCAATGGCTTTATTCATATCAGAAACATGGGCCTGGACCAGGGCATGACTGGGAATATCGGAAGTTGTGCCCAGACTTGCCACTGTGCGCACGAATATGTTCCCATGCATCTTGATAAAACCAAGATTCATCAGCAGATCCAGACTGTGCTGTACTTTTTCAACCGGAATGCCCAGGCGCTGGCTGATCCATTTTTCGCTGGATTGAAATTGCGGGATACGCATCAGATTAAGAATCGCAAAATGCTCCCAGCTTGAAAGAAGCTCCAGTTGCTGTTCGGTCAGCCTTTTTTGCACATTGAATTTGCGGGAGCGGGTCGCAATCATCGCATAAACCTGATTGCGCTCTTCAACCCCCAGTTCCAGACCCAGAACAATCTTGCTGGCATAGAACTCACTCAAAGGCCGCTTGCCGTGCATGAGCTCATTCAGGCATCCGGGAGAGATCGCGACTTTTTTTGCCAGGGAACGGAAAGAAAAACGTGGATTTCGTTTTTGAATTTCATCGAGTTTGCTTTTCAAAAAATTACCGAAGGGATTCGACATACATCTCCAAAAAAATCTTGAGAAATTCTTCAACTTTTTTGGCTGCACTTGCAAGCCTTATCTGTTCGTTTAGTTCCTCGTGCCCCCGAGAGGGAACACATCCTTACTCTCAACGACATTCACGGAACAAAACCATCATGGGAAAATTGATTTGCGAGAATCACTTCAGCACAGACAGCACGGCCTCCCAATAAGCATCAAACTCAGAGAGATTGTTGTGATCTCCACCCGGAATCAGAACGTATGTGCTCCTATTGGACTTTTGAGAAAGTTTATAACCCATCTCGGCGGGAATAACCTGATCGTGATCACCATGCACAACCAAAATGGGTGCTTCCACATTTTGAATCCACTGGACTGACGGCATCGAGTACTTCAGTAAAACCTGAGGGAACCAGGAAAACCTCAGTTTCGCCATTTCATACAAACTGGTGTAAGGTGTTTCCAGAATCACCCCATCGACTTTGTTGTCGACGGCTGTTTTCACCGCAATTCCAGAACCAACCGAGCGACCGTAAAGAAACAGTCGAAGACCCGGATAGTCCCGACGAATCTCGTTCACGAATGCCTGCGCAACATCCAGCAGTTGCGGCTGGGAACGAACCGACCCCGTGCTTTTACCAAATCATCCCTTTAGGCGTAGGCACTTTGAAAAGCACGCTGTGAACTTGAGCTTCCCCGGCCGTTAGAACTTTTTCCTGATAATCACCGGAAAACTGAAATTTATAAGAAAATCCCAGATTTTTCATGTTCTCATTGTACGCCGAAACAGTTTTTAATGTAAATTGCTGGTAATATCCAATGACACTCTGTCGCTCTTGGAATCTCAGCATTGACTCCCGACACACCCGCAACAACCATAGAAGCACGTTCCAAACAAGGCAGGTCCTATGAAATCAACATTGTTTGCATTGGTATTGTCCGTAGGCCCGGTCGCCGGGGCCGACAGTATTGTGTGCACCTCTGAAAACTGGGAAAATGAAAAAATCGTCTTTTCAGCGGATTTCCAGGAACTTCGCCACGATATTTATGATGAAAACGGCAACATCTTCAAGTCTGAGATCCTGCACGGCGCAGGACTTGTCGGTGGGATCAACATTCATCCGAAAAACGACTCCTGCGATCAAAGTGTTTTTGAATTTAAAGGCATCAACCAGGTTCTAACCACCTGCCAGCTCGACAAAGAATCCCACGGTTTTGATTATCTCACCGTGGACTTCCGTTATGATCAGGACAAAAAAGTGGGATACTATATCGTCAACTCCTATTATCAGTCCGGCACTGGCAATCGCAGCCTTAACTTCAAGGACTGCCGCGAGCAGTCCTTTTAAAAGTAAGACGAACTGAATCGACCATCTGAAGAGCTGACATTGGAAAGCCGCGAAGACGTTCGCAAAGTATACCCGACGCCCCGTACAGTGTATATCATCCGCTGATTAAAGCCCTTGTCGATCTTTGCGCGCACCCGGCACATCAACACATCCACAATATTTGTGTGCGGATCAAAATGATAACCCCAGATGTGAGACAGAATCAGCTGTTTGTTCACGATCTTGTCAGGGTGGGACATCAAAAGTTCAACCATGCGATATTCGCGATCCTGAAGATCTATGATCTTTCCTTCGCGCGAGACCTCGCGACGGATGCGGTTTAAATGAAGGCCCTGGCAGCGAATTTCAATTTCCTCTGCCTGCGAAGAACGTTTCACCAGATTTCTGACCCGGATTTGCAGCTCAAGAATCGAAAACGGCTTAGGCAGATAGTCATCCGCACCCCGGCTTAAACCTTCAACCCGGTCACTGGTTGCACTGAGGGCACTGACAACAAGAACCGGCGTGCTGATATTATTTTTGCGCAGAGCCTGAATCAAATCACTGCCTTTCATCCCCGGCATAAGCATATCAAGAATGATGATGTCATAACGATCCACCAGGGCCGCTTGCAAACCCTTGTCACCATCAGCGACGTACTTCACATCATAGCAGATACTCACCAGGCTTTCGATAATGTGACTGGCGATTTCCTGATCATCTTCTATCAATAAACACTTCATGAAAAACTCCTTGATGCGGGACTGTTCAGTGCGTGCATGAAGCCTACACACAGTTTATGCAAAGAGCTTTTTAAAAATAAAAAATGAATGTCCACCACAACTGGTGGATTCATAATAAATAGTCCAGTAAAAGTCGTGAACTCTGTCTGAAATCACGAAGGTAACGATATCACCCAGAGAATAAAAAGATTAGGCTGACTTCAGAAACCATACAACCACAAGGAGGCAGTTATGGCAGACAATAACCAAAGACCGAATCAAGGGTCCCAGCAGAATCAGGGAAATCAGGAAAGAGAATCCAACCAAGGGCAGCGTCAACAGCAGCCACAACAGGGCGGTCAGACTTCTGAACGAAGCAGCGGCGGCGGTCAACAGCAGCAGCAACAAGGCAACCGCTCCAGCACCAGCAGATAGATTGCAACAACAGGACAGGGGGACGAAGACTCCTCTGTCCTGTACTTTACCTGGACCTTATTGGGTTAATAGACTGTGCGCACCCACGACATTTCCGCAGAGCAGTTCCTTACATTTTGGAAATGTCGCCTGTTATAATTTCAAATGCCCGAATGAAAGTGGCTGTTCCCCAATGTAATCTTGCTCGAACTTCGAGGGACTGCTACTTCTGCGACCCTTATGTCGGGACTTGAGAATCTGCCTTACTTTGCACTCAAACTTCAGGAACAGTTTCTGGCCAGGAAAGCCCGGAACAAGCGCTATTCCCTGCGCTCCTATGCGCAGTTTCTAGAGATCAACCCCGGCACCCTGTCTGCGATCATCAAAGGCAAAAGACTTGTGCCTTTGCAGGAAGCGGCCAAGGTCATGCATAAGCTTTCTTTAGCCCCGAAAGATCAGGAGCAGTTCCTGCTCAGTCTTGGAGTGAACAAACCACCTGCTGAATCATCTTACAAATTGGATCCCAGCCGCTATGCCGTGCTTTTTGATGAGTGGGAGTATTTTGTAATTCTGGCCGTGTTTCGTCTGGCGGATTTTAAAAGCACCACAGCCTGGATTGCCAACAAAACCGGAATCACCGAAGCCCGCGTGGATGAGTGCCTCGAAGTCCTGCAGAACCTGCAGGTCATCTCCCGTAAAGGCCCGACGTGGGAACGCAATCACAAGAGCCTGTATTCACCTCATGACATTCCCTCCCGATCCCTGCAGCAGGCTCATTTAAACTCCCTGGAACTGGCCCGACAAATGATTTCGCGTGTGCCCGTGACGGAAAGAGACTATTCCTTCCTGACCGTGGCCCTGGATGAAAAAAGATTTAAAAAACTGAAGAAGCTGACCCTGAAGTTTCGCGATGATGTCTTTGCTCTGGATGAACAATCCAAAAAAGGTCAGCTCTATCGCGTGAACCTGCAGTGTTTCCCCATTCTGACCCCGAAACCCAAATAGGAGCTTCATCATGACGACACTGATTCATCTTCTTTTTTATTCTGTGATGTCTTTGGCCGGTGGCGACTGGGTCGGTAACGGGGGCAATGTGATTGCCTGCGGGGATTCTTTGCGACTGCTGGATTATTATGAAGCCGAAGAGCAGCGCCGCATCCCCCTGGATCTGGGACCGGAACATATGAGCTTTCAGCAAAAGGTCTATTATGTTCTGCATCGACTCGAGAACGTGAATCCGACCCGGGCTAAAATGTATAAAAAATGGTTCAGGACCTTTGATGAAGAAACCCAGTGGTTCTTTATCGGAAAATTTCTGCCCATCCGCGATTCCGGCGTGGTGATCATCCCCGAGGAGTGCGAAATCAAGCAGGTCGCAATCCAGCGTCCCAATGCCCTGATCATGCCCGGGGACCAGCGCTATGTGATTGACCTGCGTTTGTTCGAAAAGCTCAGTGAAGACGACAAAGCCGGTCTGGTGCTGCATGAGCTGATCTATCGCGAAGCCATCGAACTGGGCATCGCCTCATCCCCCGGAGTTCGTTATTTCAATCAGGTTATCAGCTCTTACCTGATGAAGTCTTTCGACAGTCGCATGATGTTGGATCTGGTGCGCACGGCAGGACTGAGGCACGTCGATTACCACGGATTTGCAGTGGGACTGGAGGCCGCCCAGTATTACGAAGACGGAAATATCAAAACCGCCATGGTCTGGGGTGGAAACCTGCTGGGGCAGAATATCACCGGGAAGTACGTCAATTTCTATCCAAACGGTAAAATTGAATCCTTCCTGTACACCAGCGCGGATGAATACAGGTTTACCATCAATGGTCAGGCCCTCCCGATGGACTATGAAGGGCCTTTGTCGCGAATGATTCTGCTGAAATTTCATGAAAACGGAAGCCTGATGTCGGGATCTGTAAGAAACAAGACCCCGTTCATCTTAAACGGCAAGACGGTTTTGCTGTCGAATCTGAACGGGGCCGTGACCTTCTGGCCCAATGGTCAACTGCACACAGGAACCATAGAAAGCTCTGAGTACAGCGGCCCCCTGGTTTTAAGCCAGGAAGGTTCCCAGATCGTGAAGCTCTGAGCGCCCCTCCCGCTCAGAGAACACTCGCTCTTAGAAAGCCTGAAGAAATGTGGCCCCATTTCGAGTGGTCACGATGATCTGATAAACCCCACCGTCATGAGCGTAAAGTTTCAAAAGGAAGTTGCGCTCGCCCGCTGCCAGGGCGTCAGAATAGAATTCCAAAACAACCTGATGAGAGAACTCATTGACGCGGAAGATGCGCGGAGAAGCCGCGATCGCGTGCACGTCACTCAAATCAGCCAAAGAAGGTTTTGCGAAACGATTGGAGGCCTTGGGAACCACTTTGTTGCCTTTGCATTCCGCATCCAGCACGTGAAGAATAATCTGGGTGGTGTAAGCCTTTCGGATCACCATAAAAACTGACGGAACCACAAGATCTTTGGCATCCCCCTGTTTTGCACAGTAGTACTTGGCATACGCAGGAGCATCCAAAGACACTGTCTGAGCGTGGGCAGATAAAGAAATCAAAGCGACGAAAGACAATACAAGAATACGCATAGTTTCCTCCAAAAATGTGAACGGAGGAATATCCACGATTCAGGCATCAATAAAGAAAAAACCTGCCAGACAGCAGGTTTAGGTAATAAAGTCGTTGCAAACACTGGGGCTTGCAACACTTTTAGTTCTTTTCACAAGTGATCTTTTCTTTCTCGCAGAATGACAACAACGTACGGCTTTGGCATTTTCCCATGGCGTCTTTGCGCGCATCGTCTTCCGTTTTACCAAACCCAAAAAAGCGTGTGCCCTGGGAAACGAGCTTGCAGGTGAAGGTTTCAACAAGTTTCGGACCATCGCCAGACATATCCAAAGCCAAAGTCCCCTTGTTGGGATTTTGGTCCGCGGGATTGATGACCTTAAGACCGCACCCGGAAAGTAAACTGCAAAAGACAAAAAACTGCATCACTGAATTTTTCATAGACTCCATGCTATCAGCCCCTTTCAGGATTCAAAGACCAGAAAAAAGGGGGCCGAAGCCCCCGCCCTGATTTTAGTTACTGAACATCATTGAAGTTAACACTTGTGAAGCCCAAACCGGTCAACTGGGAAACCCAGGCTTGAGTCGATGTGTACTGCGTGCTTGGATGCAGGTTGAATTTGAAGCTCGCCTCCTGGGGAAGTTCAATACCAGGATTGGCACTGCAATCCGCCTGATCCGATGCATGAGTATAACAACGGTTGTTCACGACTTCAGAGTATTTGGTCGCATCCCCCAGATCCGCACTGGTGTTGGAGTTCACCATGAAATAGCGCGCCTTCAGACCGTTTGCCAGACTGCCTTTGATGGTGGAAACACGAGCCGAGAACCAGTTGCCGTCGCCATAGATTTCCCCGGCGATAGCTTCGATCTTGGATACGGAGGTGATTTCACCATTGGTCATGCCCACCTGAGCCAGCAGGCGCTCGTGACGGGACCAGCCGCAAGTACCACCCTGCTCAGCACACTGGAAGCGATCACCACGACTTTCGTACTTCAGCTCTCCGGTCAGCAAATCAAAGCTCGCTGCAAATGTGCCGGACTTGTTCGGGCTAACAGATGTCTGGTCGTCCTGGGTCAGGAACTCCATCTTGGTGCCGCTGAGTTTCGCCGCCACTCTGTAAATACCCATTCCCGGAATGCTCATGGAAACCCCGGAATCATAATAAGTGTTAAAGAAGGCGGGCTTCGACGCACGCACAGTGACAGTCATCGCCTGCACCTGCATGTTCTCTAGCTGCTGAGCTGTGAAACAGGACGTATCCGGCGTCACATGAACCTGCCGTTCCTGATCGTCATAAACGATGCCCACTTTTTCAAGCATACAGGAAATGGCTTTGATCTGCTGGAACGAGCCCGGAATGGAATCCGGGGAACCGCTGTTTTGAGCAAGCTTACAATAGAACAAACGCGACGGGTAATCCGGCCCCTGACTGTCCATATAGCCGCCTTGTTCATCCAAAGGCATCGCGTGTTCATTACACAAAGCATTTACATTTTGTGCCTGAATCTTGCCTTGAACGGCCTGTCCTTGATTGTCGCTGACCAGGCCATTACCCACTTCAACGATAACTCCCTGAACCGCCCCCACCACAGTGGAAGGCTTGTCAGCAGATACCGTGACTGACGGTGATTCAACGACTTCATCCACTTTACCTTGGCAGGCCACCAGGGTTGCGACATGGAACAAAACAGCTACGGCCAGGACTTTTCTGATTTCGTTATTAAAGATCACGAACTCTCTCCTTGTTTAAAGTTTCACGCAATTTCGTCTGCGCTACTTTCCTTAAGGCAAGGATCCGGCCAACGGCTAAGTCCACAATTTCACTACAGTCTTAAAACAAGACGCCCACCGTGGTTGTCAGGTTGGCGCCAACTGTTGGTGGGAACTAGGCGGGTTTTTTAATCAGTATCTTTCTAAGACCTTCACGGGAAACACCCAGGCGACGGGCGGCCTCGGATTTGTTACCCAACGACCCTTGAATGGCCCGCTGGACAAAATCGGATTCAAATGCCTCACGTGCTTCGCGCAAGCTCAGGTTTTCATAACGTTTCAGCGAGTCTTCCTGAGAATCCGGAACCACGACTAATTGCGGCCGCGCCCTGAACTGGAAATCATCCGGCATCAACAACGCCCGGTCACCGGCTGACAGACAGGCACTTTCAATTTTGTTTTCCAGCTCGCGAATATTTCCCGGCCAGTGATAGTCGATCAACCGCTCCAGGGCCTCGGGACTGATATTTTTAAGCTTCCAGCCGCGCTTGTTGTGCAGTTGTTCTAGGATCGCCTGAGCCAACTCAGGAATGTCTCCTTTGCGTTCTCGTAGTGACGGGATCTGCAGATTCACCACGTTGATGCGATAGAACAGGTCTTCCCGGAATTTCTCCTGCTGGATCTGGGTTTCAATATGCTTGTTGGTCGCGCAGATCAAACGGAAGTCCACAGCCTTCGGAGATTCGGTGGACCCCAGTCTTTGCACTTTCCTTTCCTGCAAAACCCTTAAGAGCTTTGCCTGCATTTCCACCGGCATTTCGCCGATTTCATCCAGGAACAGCGTGCCCCGGTGAGCCAGCTCAATCTGCCCCTGTCGAGCCACCGTGCCGGTCGCCGCCCCCTTGACCACCCCGAAGAGTTCAGCCTCGAACAGGGACTCTGGGATTGCCGCGCAGTTGATCGCGATAAAAGGTCCATCACGGCGGCTGGAATGATGATGCGCAAGTCTTGCGATCACCTCTTTCCCGACCCCGCTTTCACCGGTGATCAGGATGTTGGAATCAGACTTTCCGAAGTCCTCGATATGATCATAGATCTTTTGCAATTCAGGAGCTTTCGAGTGCAGGCTGACCGAAGAAATACTTTTACGCCAGATGTTCTTGCGGTGCTCGATGGCCGATTCAGATTCTTCATTCTTCTGATGAACCTCATAGTTTTCAAAAGCCACGGCCGCCAGCATGGACAAAGCCTCCAGCGCGTGCTGGTCTGATTCATCAAAGTCCCCGTCGGCTTTATTTAAAACCTCGATCACCCCGATGACCTTGCCATCTTTCCAGTGCAAGGGAACAGCCAGAACCTTCTCCGTCTGATAGCCCGTCTTGCTGTCGACACCCAGATAGAAGTCGCTGTCCTGAGCCACGCAGTTTGAGAAATGACTTTTGCGGGTTCGGAAAACTTTCCCGGCAATTCCCTGATCTGTATTGATCACGATCGTCTGATTGCGGATGCCGGTCGCAATATAGCTATTCAGATATTTGAAGTGTTGTTCCAGGTTGATTTGCGAGTCAAAGAAGATGGTCCCGCGATCGGCACCAGTAGCCTGAATACACAGATCCAAAATTCGCGAAATGAGACTTTCCCCCGCCTGTTGTTCAAAGAAAATTTGCGCAGAGTCGCCTATAAACTTTAGAAGATCATGTGATTTTGACATGTTCTTGTTATCGGCAGGTCCTGCCAACCAAAGTAGGCTGCCAACTGCACTTTCCACATTTAAGCCACCAATTGTGGGCGTTCCATTTTAAGACCTAAAAGTTTTCAAGCCCTTACAGATCGGCCCGGGATTAGCAGTTTAAGTTCATGAAACTTTGGAAATAAACAAAAGGAATAAATATGAATAAAGAAAACATCCCCCAACAATTAGATCGCATGGACCGCGAACTGAGATTCCTGTGGCAGGAAGCCCACGAAGAAACCGTTCAAAGCATCAAAGAACGAAAGCTGAAGCAATACTATGAACTGTTCAAAGCCTACAAAAAACAAAAGCAGTTTCTGACCGCTCTTGAGGCCAAATAATGAGCACGGTTCATGCACTTTAGACGACTGATTGAGTTTAAATTAAAACAAAGGTTGTCTTATGAGAGCGTCGATTGCCGCTTTTTGTCTATTGGCTATTTCTTCTACATCCCTGGCTTCCACGGTGAAGGTCATGGATCTGGGGTTCAATTGCGAACCTTCCGTTTCGGATGTGTTTTGTCTGGAGCAGGCCAAGAAACCTAATTCAGGATACCTGAACGGAAAAGTCAAAAGCGCCACGCTGGTCAGCAACGCCGACTTTTACAACAAGTCCGGGGACTTGATCAATGCCTCCCCGGCGATCGTCGTCGTCACTGAAAAAGGCAAAATCGTTCTGACCAAAGAAAGCGCCCTTCGCCTGGGCATGACCATGGGTGATTTGCTGAATGAATTCGCTTCCCCAAAGTCGAACATCATTCTTCGCTATAACGACGACAGCAGAATCTTAGGATTGGTCTTAGCCATCGAGAAAAAATAAGTCCGCGCCGGTCCAATTGACTAAATTGCTTTAGTCCTCAGTAAGTTTCGGGGTCATATTCTGCGCCCCAGAAACTTGCTTCCAAAGGCACAAACCCGCCGTCTCTACCTGAGACATGAAAATGAAAAAAAACTCAATAGATCCTTAATAACTAATTAAAGCCGAATAAAAGTCCGAAAAGAAAGCATGGACGTATCTGGAACTTTGTACACCTATTTGCGTGCTTTTCTATTATATTTGGGAACCGTCTTCGTTTTTGCTGGCTGCACTCTCAGTGCGAGCTTTACCGATTTAACAGGCACAGCCGAAGCCCCCTCCGCTCCCTCCGGAAGCAACTTTTTAGGACAACTATCAAAAACCAGCGCAATAAACTGGAGTTATGAATTCGACGCCGCTGAATCATTGGAACGCGCCATCCTGAGTGCCTCGGGCGACAGAATTGTCGCTGCTGTAGTGAATAGTGGACCCGTCGTGATGCGAATTCGCCCTGACGGCAGTGTCAACACGGCGTTTGGTAACAATGGTCTAATCTCGCTACCAACCGTTCCAACATACAACGGATTCAACGCGATCTATGTCAGTGAGGACTCCAATCAAAACATTCTTGTGGGCTGGAGTCTGGAAGGTGACTGGAATGCCAACGGACGTAACTACGCCATTGCGATAGCCAGATTTAGTTCATCTGGAAGCCTTGACCTCAACTTTGGCAACAGCGGACTTTTCGTTTTTGAGCTACCCGAGCCGATCTATGTCAGAGGAATTCTGGCGGATGCCTCAGGATACTTCATAATAGGTCCCGGCAACTTTAATGGCACTGGATACCTAGGGTATATCTTTAAAATTAAAGAAGACGGTACGTTTGACACCAACTACGCTAACAATGGCCGACTGATTTTCAATCCTCCCGTTGTCGCTGGGGAGAATTTTCGGGATATGCATTTGAGTGCCGCATCTATTGCTCCCGATAGTTCACTCTATGTCACCGGGCAGATATATGGCGACATTTCGGGATACTCTGGTGTAATCTACAAAGTTCTAGCTACGGGCGCCATCGACGTTACCTGGGGTAATTCAGGCCTTGTACGCTATGACAGCCCCGCCCAGGCCTGGGACACATTCCACGACATCAAAATTCACGACAATAAAATTTATATCGCAGGCGAAGGCCCCAACTTCCCAGATCTGGATGGAGTTATCTTGCGATACAATCTTAATGGCACATTAGATAACACTTTTGACGGCGACGGCGTACAAAGGTTAAAAGACGTCGCGGGATTTGGCGGTGGAGCCGACTATGCGAGAATATTGGCTATCGACTCTGCAGGAAACATATTCATCCACGGCACCTCTCTGGACGCTGCCGATTCAAATTACACCTTTATCGCCAAGCTTTTACCCAATGGAAGCCTTGACGCCTCTTATGGAATCGCCGGAATCGCATTTATAGATTTCGAAAGAGAAGCCTGGGACTATCCCCGTGCTGCCGTCTTCAACAGTGACGAATCCATTACAGTTTTCAATAATTCCATCATCAGAGATGCATCGATGAACCAAAAAGGCAATCTGGTTTCTGCAAAGCTTTTAACCTCAGGAACCATGGACAATACGTATGGAGATAACGGATTCAAAGAAAACTCTGAAAAGTACCTGCAGAAAGTCAACTTGGAGCCAACGCACTCACAATTCCATGATGGCGCATTTTATGCCGTTTACTCTGCACAGACCGGCAATGACGGCCCTGTTTTGGTAATTCATAAAACACTTCCCAATGGAAACTCAGACACAACTTTTGGTGACTCAGGATTCTTCGTTGTCAAAAGAGTTCTCGCGGCAAAGATGATCATCAGTGATGGCATCTATTTGTTGGCCGATTACTTTGACAGCAATTCTAACGAATTAAGCCTCAGAATCTTTAAGTACTCGGTTGATGGCAGTCCGGATTCTAACTTTGGCGTCGGAGGCATCATGGAACTGCCCTGGGACGAGGACTTCGAGACCTCAACCAGAAACGGTCAAATGGCGATGGGACCTGATCTACATCTGTATGTGACAGCATATATCTTTGATATTGCTAACGGAGAACCTCATACCGCCCTTTGGAAAGTCCACTCGCAGACCGGAGCGCCCTGGGAAGATCCCCAAACATCAAAAACGATTAAGATCCTTGCACCCGCAGACAATGGGCGCAGTAACGATCCCACGATCATAGTGGATGATATCCATAACAAGGTTTACCTTATGAGTGGCGACGCACCGGGAAGCGAGACCATGATCATACGACGGTATAATTTAGACCTCTCTCCGGACACAGACTTCAATTCAACTGGAGCTCTTGCAGAAACTGAATTTTCCGGACAATTTACAGAATTCGTTGAGATCAACAAGATACATCTGTTCAATGGCGATCTTTATGTTTCGGTCTATGAACAAAACGAAGACTTTGGGGTGAGTGCTTTAGTGAAGCTTACGAACACAGGCGCGGTGGACACGAGTTTTGGAGAAGATGGCCTTGTGCACCCGGGTGGAAATCTAACAGACAGAATCTGGCATAGTGCCGATTTTTATTACGACGAAGTCCGAAAGAACATTATTGCTGCTAACTACACAGAAACTGAAGACGAGAACTTCTTAATGTCCTTCAGCCAAATAAATATCACTTCAGCACCAGTATCGACCACATTTGTGACCGGGGTGGCGAATCCCGTATATTTTAACAATTGCTCTTTCTCAAGTATTCACGGCCTACACTGCATAAGAAACGAATGGAGTCCTAGCAAAACAGAAACCTCACTGTCGATATTTAAATAATGATCGCAGGAGAGGACTCATACGGAGTTTTCTGCCGTCGGCAGAAAACGACAAAACCCAAAACGAAAATCGAAGGCGGGAAACTTCAGAAACTACTCCTGCGAAGCAGGAGTGCAGACAGATAAAATAAAAAAAGCCGACAGTTGTCGGCTCTTTTTATTTGGTGCGCGAGGGGGGACTTGAACCCCCACAGCCTTGCGGCCACAGGCTTCTGAGACCTGCGTGTCTACCAATTCCACCACCCGCGCGTTGGAATGAAGAACTATCTTGTACGCTTTCCCACACTTTGAAAACAGTTTTCGCAGAAGGTCATAAAAGGATTTCCAAGTTGCCCAAGTTTTAGGCTTTTAGACTCACCAATACCCCAAAACCTTCCACCAGATCGCACAACCTCCGGCAAAAATCAGCAGATTCAGAAGTGTCACCACAAAGCCCCACTTCCACCACTCTCCCATTGTCACATATCCAGCACCAAACAGCACCGGAGCCGACCCTGTCCCGTAGTGGGTTAAAGAGGCACACAACGAGGAAGCAAAGCCCAGAAACAGACCAAACATCAATGGCGGAGCCCCCAAGGCCACGCCCACCCCAAAGAACGACGCAAACAGTGCCGAGATGTGAGCCGTATTACTGGCAAAGAAGTAATGAATGAACACATAAAGCAGAACCAAAATAGCGGCCGCTTCCATCCACCCCAGACCCCAATGCGCGATCGAGGATTCGACGGTTTTAGAGAACCAGGCCACCACGCCCAGTTTGTTCAGGAACGTCGCCATCATCACCAGGGACGAGAACCAGGTCACTGTGTCCCAGGCGCCTTTTTCCTTCAAAAGGTCATCCCAGGTAAGGACTCCACTAAACAGAAGCACCCCAAGCCCCACAAACGCTCCAGCGGTTGCATCCACCTTGAACAGAGGATCTGACGACAACAACTCAGGTCCGCCTGCCCAGATGAACAGAAGCAGGAAGAAGACACCAATCAGAATCTTTTCGTCCAGTCGGAGCGGCCCCAGCTCTTGCAATTTTTTATTGGCATAACCAGCCGCATCCGGAGTTTCTTTGATTTGCGGAGGATAAAGCTTAAACAACACCCACGGGATGATCAAAATCGCCAGCAGACCCGGCACAAAAGCTGCCATCGCCCACTGCGCCCAGGACACATCGATCTTGGCAATATCCCGAATCCCCGCCGTCACTAAAGGATTGGGCGCGGTCGCCGTGATGAACATCGCCGACGTGATCACGTTGATCTGATAGGCCACCAAAGTCAGGAACGCGCCGACCTTCAAACGAGTCGCCTCATCCGGAAGTGACCCCATGGATTCTGAGATGGAGCGATTGATGGGATAAAGAACACCACCGCCACGAGCGGTGTTGCTTGGCATAACCGGAGAAAGCACCAGTTCAGCAAAAGACAGCCCGTAACTGATCCCCAGGGTCTTTTTCCCAATGGCGCGAACAAAGTAATAAGCCACGCGGGAACCAAGACCGGTCTTAATGAAAGCGCGGGAAATAAAGAACGAAATACCAATCAGCCAGATCAGGGTGTTGGAATACCCACTGAGCGCATCGCCCATGGCTTTACCAGGATTTCCGGGATTGGTGACTTGAGTGATACCCACCAGCAGGATCCCGATCATGGCGGCACCTCCGATCGGAAGCGCTTTACCGATGATGGCGGTGATGGTGCCTACGAAGATCCCCAGCAAGCGCCAGGCGTTGATGTCCACCCCTTCCGGCGGAGAAATCACGAACCAGAAAAGACAGGTCACAAGAAATGCAATAACGGCCGGTACAATCTTCACATGAGGTAGCTTCATCCACATCCCCGGTTTGAAATTTGCAAACAGGATATGCTTTAAGCACCTTTCGCGCCAGCAGGAAAACACCAAAACTGTGCAATCTTTACCAAAAAGCCGTGGACAAAAACAGCAGAACCAGCAGCACGGAAACAGATGATTTCAAAGATTTCATAGGCCACCTTCGGGAGGCAAAAACACCGTCTTATCGCATTTAATGAGCCTCCATCACGCAACTGAGCTGTCCTTGCAATTCTTACTTAAGTGTCTAGATTCACGACAGGTTCCAAAATCGGAATCTCATGGAAACTTTTGGAACAAAATGCAGGACTAGAGTCACTCCTCTAGATGACACAGCGAAATTCAGATATATAAAGGGCGTCACAAAAGAGGAGCTCTTATGACCAAAAAACATCATTACAGAGACTTTATCCTGAAAGAACTTGAACGTCGCCAGCGCAAAAATCCTTCTTATTCTCTTCGCGCATTTTCCCGTGACCTGGAAGTTCCATGCTCTCGCCTGTCTGAGATCCTGAATGGCAAAGTCGGCTTGTCCGAAAGCCGCGCCGTGAATCTGGCAACCAAACTGAACCTTTCCCCTTCCGAGCGCGAATTCTTCGTGGATCTGGCTTTGTCAGAGCATGCGCGCAGCGCGGTTCTTCGTGAAATGGCTTTACAGCGTGTAAACGCCCGTGAAGAAGCTTTTGAGAAAATCGGTGAAGACCAATTTGCAGTGATTTCTGACTGGTACTATTCAGCCATCACGCAGATTCTGCAATTGAAAGACTTTGATCCGACAGTTGAAAACATCGCACAACGCCTGGGCCTGACTCTGGATGTGGCCGAAAAAGCCATCGAACGCCTTGAAGCCATGAAGCTGGTTGAAAAGAACGCCGAAGGCAAGTGGTCCTCTAGCGATGCGAAGTATTCATCCACCTATGGCAGCTCTTCCGTGGCGGCCCGCAATTACTTCCTGCAAATGCAAACCAAAGCCACAGAGGCCATGAGTGCGGATAACAAACGCCGCTGGGACATGGGTTGCACGATGGTTCCAACCAACCGTGAAAAAGCCAAAGAAGTGGCTGCAAAAATCCGCCAGTTCCGCCTGGAAGTGATGCAAGAGCTGCAAAACATCGACAACAAAGATGCCCTGTTTGCCCTTTCAACAAGCTTCTTTGAAATGACAGACGTACAACCCCACTAAATAAAAAAGGCGCAGGAGACTGCGCCTTTTCTTTTTCAAACCATCCTGTTTAACAAACACTACTTCACCGCGGCTTCAAGCTGGGCGATATCAATTTTTTGCATCGTCATCATGGACTCAAAAGCCCTCTTGGCTTTGTCAGCATCCTTGCTGGTCGTCAGGTCCAGCAGAATTCTTGGTGTGATCTGCCAGGAAAAGCCCCAGCGGTCCTTGCACCAGCCGCAGTCGCTGGCAGCACCACCGTTATTGATGATGGCATTCCAGTAGCGGTCGGTTTCTTCCTGATTTTCAGTGATCACCATGAAGCTGACCGATTCATTGGGCTTAAAAATCGGCCCCCCATTCAGGCCCACAAACTTGCGACCCAGAACGGTGAATTCCACCGTCAGCTCCGTCCCCTGTTTTCCACCGGGAAAATCCCCCGGAGCGGTATTCACGCGACCCACTTCGCTATTGGGGAAAGTCTTTGCATAGAATGCGGCGGCCTTACTGGCCTCGCCGTGATCGAACCAAACACAAGTCACTAACTCCGTCATGGATTCTCCTTGGTGAACGATTTAAGAAGCTGAAAACCCTTTCAGGGTCGCTGAGCCTGCCCGGTGATGGCAACTGATCTTTACGCAACGTTCAGGGGGCACTTTTTAATGAAAACATTTTTTACATCTCGAACAAGACCAAAATCAAACCAACAACACCCAGGCCCACGACCACGCGAAAACGCAGCATGAACGCGGGAATAACAGTTTCGATTTTATTCAGCAGTTGCTTCGAGGCCGCCGATCCCACTTGGGAATGAATCTCGCGGGCTCTTTTCACACCTTGCAGGGATTCATCCAGACGAAGACCTGATCTGTGTGCGACTTTTTCCATTTCACCCATCAGGCGACGGTATTGAATCGTGGAGGCAATATAGATCACCACCGCAACACTGAATATCACCGCATAGATCACAGAAAACAGTCCCACGACAGAGGCTCCTTTGTTGTTTTTAAGAATACGGGATTTTGGGAATAAAAAAACCCCTGAAGTTGAAGTTTCCTTCAGGGGTTTAAAATTTTTTAGAATATCTCTAGAATTACTCTGATGCGGTCACTCCAATTTAAAGAAAAATTGGAGCGGGAGACGGGGCTCAAACCCGCGACCTATGCCTTGGCAAGGCATCGCTCTATCAACTGAGCTACTCCCGCATCGTTTCGAGAGAACCAAAATTACTGTTGCCTGACCCTATTGTCAACGGGTAAAAATCAAAAAAATGAAAACTTTGTTGGTCGGTCGCATCAAAAAATGGATGATCTTTGCTCTCATAGGCTGTGTTGCCTATTTTACAGGCTATATTTGGGGGCAACACCAAAAACAAAAGACTCCGCCTCCCCCACCCGTTCTGAGCAACCCTGAATAGACCTGTCGAAAACGTCATCTAGGTTACCTGCTAAAAAGATGACTCTTGCTTGTGATCGCATAAAAGGTCCCTAAACACATTTTAGGAGACCCCATGCTGAAGCTATGGCTGTGCACTTTGACCTTTCTGACTGCCGCGCCACCCGCAAACGCGGCGCTTTTTTCCAACATGGAAGGCACCTATCGTGTGCTCTCCTGTGAAAATCTGGGAGCCAATCCTCATGAATCCCTGTGTGAATATTCGCAGATGACCGTGCATCCGATGAACGATGCCACGGCCCTGTATTTCTCTCGCTGGGAAAACGAACAGGAACACGTCCGATCTTTCGGATTGCCAGTTTCCACGCGCCACCACCCGCACAGTCGCTACTGCGAAAAGGGCGACGTCTATGCAGCCTACGAACGCCTTTCTCAGGGTCATGGTGAAGTCATGATCATGAAGCGCACCACAGATGACCTGTTTCATCTGTCCATCCATTTGCGCGCCGACGACTATGGCACACTGGATGTGATCGAAATGGATCTGGAGCGTCTGACAACCATGTCCCGTCCCGTTCCGGAGCTGAACCCGGGGGTTATGACAGCGTCGTTTTAAAGCGGCGCCAGCTTGCGGTGATGGCAATCACAGCCATCGCCACAAGAATCAGAACATTCGTCGTAATCAGCCGCAAATCCCCGCCCTTAAGCATTATGTTGCGCAGAAGTTCAATAAAATAAGTCAGCGGATTGATGTAGGAAAAAATCCGCATCACCCATGGCATGTTTTCCACCGGAAACACCATGCCGGAAAGCAGCACAGAGGGGAACAGGTATAAAAAACCACCCATCATGGACTGCTGCTGGTTCTTTGCGATCGTCGAAATGAAAAGACCGATTCCCACGGTGCAAAACACGAAAGCCACTGCTGCCAGCAAAAGCATCCACAGACTTCCCCGCAAAGGCATATCAAACAACGCCACCGCCACCCCGACAATCAAGGGAATATTGCTCAACCCCAACAGCACAAAGGGCACCGTCTTACCCAGAATGACCTCCTCGGGCGACACGGGGGCTGAGATCAGTGTTTCAAAAGTGCCCATCTCTTTTTCTTTTGTTATCGACATACTGGTCAGCAAAATCGTGATCAGGCACACCAGCATGCTCATCACCCCGGGAACCAGAAACAAAGCCGAACGCATCGCTGGATTATACAGAACCCGCACATCAAATCGCAGCGGAGGATCCTGCGGATACAGCGAACGCACAACACTTCCCATATAGCGCTCAATTCCCTGAGCGCGCGTGACGTTGGTGGCATTAATCAGAAGCTGCACTTCCCCCTCGCCGCGCCCCCTGCTGCGATCAAGGCCCCCCGTCGGCGCCACCAAAACGGCATCGGCTTCGCCTTTTTGAATCTGCTCATAAGGATTCGTCGTCTGAGTCCTGGCCGGAATAAACCAACCCGACGCCAGAGCTTTACGGTGAATCTCTTGCAGGGCGCTGTCATGGGGCGCACCAAACAACCCCAGGCGGATGTTCTTGGCCTCCGTGGACAAGGCCACGCCAAAGATGGTGAGCTGAACACACGGGGCCAGGAAAAGCAAAATACGCATGCGCGGATCGCGCAAGGTCTGAAGAAACTCTTTTCGGATAAATCCCAGCAGTGTTTTCATGGTTCGACGTCTCTTTTAAATTTCCTGGTGGCCAGGGTGATCATCAAAGTAAAAAGCCCGCACAGGGCTAAGAACGACGGCAGAATACTGAAAAATCCGGCCCCTTGTAAAAACAGCGCGCGGCTGATTTCGATAAACCACCGTGCCGGCAACAGCATCGTGAAATAGAAAAAGAACTTCGGCATATGCTCGACGGGAAAGATAAAACCTGAAAGCAGTATCGTGGGCAAAAGCCCGGACAACATCGCAAACTGCATGCTGAGCTGCTGCTTGCGCGTGACCACCGAAATCAAAAGCCCCTGAGCCAGATAAGTCGAAAGGAAAATCAAACAGGCCAGTAAATACAAAATAAAATTTCCCCTGAAGGGGACAGAAAAAACCACCTGCGACATCAGAAACACAAAAAACACCGCGATGATTCCCATCACCGAATAAGGCAACAATTTTCCCAGGATGATTTCGATCGGACGCACCGGGGTGGAAAGCAAAAGCTCCATCGAGCCATTTTCCCATTCCCGGGCCACGGTCAAGGCGGTCAGCAAAATGGACAAGATAGCGATGATCGCGGCAGCAAGCCCCGGCACGACAAACCAGCGACTGTTCAGTTCGGGATTAAACAGGTAGCGCGTTTTGATTTCGACCGGTTCGCGAAATGTTCCAAATTCATTTTGCAACGCCCTTTTTTGAACCCCGCCCAGATAACCCAGTATCGATCCCGCTGAGGAATTATCAGCCCCATCAATCAGTATCTGAACCGCACTTTCATGCAAAGGCTTCAGGTCCCGCGCATAAGATGGCGGCACCAAAAGGACGGCATGCGCCCGCCCCTCATCCAGATACTGCAAGGCCTCTGCAGGGCTGTGCACATAGCGCGACTGAAAATATCCAGAGCTTGTAAAAACCCGTTCCAACAAGCGGGAATTCTGCGTTTTGCTGGCGTCATGGATCGCCAATGAAATGCGCTCCATATTAAACTCTATGGCAAACCCGAAAAACAGCACCATGACAACCGGCATTCCCAAAGCCAGGGCCAGTGTGAAAGGGTCCCGCACAATATGAAAAACTTCTTTCTGTGCAATGGCCCAGACGGAACGAATTCTCATCGTCCCTCCACTTCGGCAATAAAGACCTCTTCCAGGCTGACATCGTGAGGGTTGCGATCCGGAAAGTTCGCCGCCTTCAAACCTTCCGGAGAATTCAGTGCAATCAACTCTCCGGATCTCATCAAGGCAATGCGGTGGCACTGCTCGGCCTCATCCATATAGTGAGTCGTGACAAAAACGGTTTTGCCTTCTTTACCCAGGGCCCGAATCAGCGACCAGAACCGCTGACGGTAGGCCGGACTGACACCGGCGGTAGGTTCATCCAAAAACACGATCTCGGGATCATGCAACAGCGATGACACCAGACTGACTTGTTGTTTGATCCCGCCGGGCAGGTCTTTCACCAGGGTCTTTTCAGAGGCTTTAAAACGGATGAATTCAAGCAGTCGTTCTTTTTGTACTTTTAGCTGCTGCTCAGGAAGCTTTCTTAAAGACGCGGTGAATGTCAGATTTTCCGCCACGGTCATATCATCATAAAGCGTGAATTTCTGGGACATGTACCCGACCTTCTTCTTCACCTCGAAGGCCTGCCGTTGCACGTCCAGCCCGCAAACCCGGGTTTCCCCTTGGGAAGGCAGCAGCAGTCCGCAAAGGACCCGAATCGTCGTCGTCTTCCCCGCGCCATTGGCCCCAAGAAAACCAAAGATCTCCCCCTTCTCAACCGTAAAACTGATATCCTTCACGGCATAATAGTCACCGAACTTCACTGAAAGATTTTGCACCTCGACGGAGTTCATGGCGCCTCCTCGAGGGCGTCGTATTGCAGAAACACCTCATCAAAGGTGCGACACTGACGTTCCTTTAAAATCTGCTCCGGAGTTCCCTCCAACAAGGCTTTGCCATCAAATAACAGATGAACTTCATCACACTTCAAGGCTTCATCCATATAGGAGGTCGTGACCAGGATCAGAATATCCTCATCGCGGATCAGCTCATGCAAAAGCTCCCAGAAATCACGACGGCTTAAGGGGTCCACGCCATTGGTTGGCTCATCCAGCAACAACACCTTTGGTGATGACAGCAGCGAGCAGATCAAACCCAGCTTCTTGTACATCCCGCCGGAAAGCTGTGAAGCCAGACGGTCGGTGAACTCTTCAAGCCTTGCCATGCGCAGAAGCTTGTCCCGGCGTGACCGATAGACCTGATCGGGCACCTGAAAAAGCGTGCGAAAAAATTCAAGATGTTCATGAATGCTCAGCTCCGGATAAAGACTTTGGGTCTGAGGCATATAAGCTATGTGTTCGCGCAAGTCTGAAAAAGACACCGGCTGATCTTCGCGCCGAAAGATGATCTTGCCGCCGTCGGCCTTTAAAAGACCCATCAAATGGCGCAGGAAGGTGGTTTTACCCGCCCCCTCAGGTCCAATAACCCCATGAATGACCCCCGGAGAAAAGCTCATCGTCAGGCCTTTTAAGGCCTCCGTCGTGCGCAATTTTTTAGTGAGGCTTTCGACGGCGATGGCGATAGTTCCAGACATCAATCCTCCGCCATCCACTCCAGAGTCATTCCGGGCTTCAGAATGCCTTCGGGGTTTTCAAAACGGATCTTCACCGCATAAACCAGCCTTGTTCTTTCGTCCCGGGTCTGCACGTTTTTAGGTGTGAACTCGGCTTCCGGATTGATGTAAGCAATCACCCCGGAAAATTTTTTATCGTCCATCTCCGGCAGGCGCGCTGAAACTTTTTGATCCATCTTCAACGGAGAGATCCGGTCATGGGGCAGATAGAAATAAGCGTAAACTTCAGAAAGGTCCCCCAGCGTCAGTAACTTCGCTCCGGGTAAAACCATTTCACCGGGTTCGAAGTACGTCGTCAGCACGGTGCCTTGGATGGGCGCTGCGACTTCGCACCACTTGAAGCGGGTCTCGATTTCATCTTTGCGATTTTTGATCTGATCGTAACTTTCCTGGGCGATGCTGCCACCGCGATAAAGTCTTACGGCGCGGTCATAATTCTTTCTGGCAAGGTCATAGCCCAGACGAATTTCTTCGCAATCCAGTTTCACCAGGGACTGACCTTTTGTAACTATCTGTCCTTCTTTGACAGGAAATTCAGAAATCACGGATGACACCCGGGCAGGGATGTCCACTTTGGTCACCTCGACGGTGCCGGCATAGGAAAAATCAGATCGGAACAGGAAGGTTTTGGCGAGATACGCCAGAAGCAAAAGAAGAAGAACTGCGACAAGAGGTATCAGCTTTTTCTTAGACATAGGAAAAAGCCTAAAATAAAAAAAGCCGGGGGTCACCCGGCTTTCATGACGAAATGTCGTAAGTCCTAGTTGGCAGGTGCGAACCAGCAACGAGGGCGAACACCCGCGGTATCACGAGGTGCATAGCAAGAACCGGATTTGTAATCGGAGTTGCTCAGCTTTTCGCTTTCTTTAGCCACACACAACATACCCGCAAAGTAAGTGTCCAGACGGCACTGAGTCGCAGGGTGTCTGTCGTCAGTGCGGGAAACCACGTTCTTATCCGGAGTACCGAATGTCGGAGCGGAGGTTTCTTTACGCAAAGCCTGGAACAGGTTTGCCACAGATTGACCCGCCAAAGAAGTTCTTAGACAGATCAGACGATCTTGCTCATCCGGGAACTGAGCAGTACAAGCTGCTTCAGCCGTTGGATCCAAATCAAGATCCTTCAGGATTGCTGCGTTGTCGTCTTCAGCAAAGAAACGACGCAAGCACTTCAAAGAAGCGTAGTAGTCAGAGCCACCTTCGTTGGTCGCCCAAGCGCCACCGAACCAGCTTTGCATTTTTGGAGCACCACCGTTGTGGTGACCGAACTCGTGGCACGCTACCAAAGCGAAACCTTCGATGTTCGTCGCCGGGTGACGAGCCAAACCACCATACATGTTCAACACTTGAGTGTTGCCGGATCTTTGTGCGGAAGCATTTACAGTACCATCATTCCAAAGACGGTTGATTTTCAAGCGATCCCCCATCGCTTCAACGTCCTTCGCAAACAATCTTTCAAGACGGTCCAAAACCATGTTGAATTGTTGTTCGGTGATACCACCCACGGTGAAAACACCAGCTGGGATGTACAAATTGTTCTCTGGAACGAATCCGGAGCACAGTGTCACAGATTCAGATGTCGCTGTTTGGTGTGTGAAGCCTACAGTTGCAACCAATGCAACAACGGCCAACGCACGACGTAGTGTCGTTTTTGTCATGACTTTCCCCTCCTTGAGTCTAGACGTTAAAAAAGCCTATCAACATGATGCGGACAAACTCAAACATTTAAATAAGTTATGAAGCGCTGCACCTTGGTCTGGAAATCAGTCAACCGATTTTGATTAAAGAATTGCAGTGCAATTGACGAACAGAATCAAGTCAAAGTTTTTCCAACACTTATTAGGAGTCGTCCATGAATTCTTCCTCGTCTTGGTTCCGCGGTTTGCGCGGGCGTCTGTTGTTCTCGGCCATCTTGCCCGTGATCGCATTCGCTGTCCTCACCACCATCTCTTGGCGCTCAATGAACAGCCTGGGAACCATGCTGACAGGCGCTTACACCGAAGTCGTACCGAACATGGACGCTCTGGGTCAGTTGGGCATGCAGCGTGCCCGTATTGGATATTTCATCTGGGCCGCCCTGGCCAACGATGAAGACCAAAAATCCCGTGAAAGCTTTATCAAACGCGCCCGCAGTGCCTTTGATGAATTCAAAAAGTTTGAAGAAGTTTATGCCAGCACCAAGTTCACTGAAGACGAAGCCAGGAACTGGGCGAAACCTCAGGCCATCAAAGACTCCTTCTATAAGTTAACAGAACAGATGATCTATCTGCTCGATCAAAATAATGCTGTCGCCAACAAACAAGTTCACACGGCAATGAATGGTGGTGAATGGCACGTGATGGCCATCGCCTATCAGGATGCTATCGCCGCCAACATGAAGCTTTACCGCGAAATCTCCGCAGCCAATGACAAGCTACAACAGGACGAGCGCAAGTTTCAGGCTCAACTGCTGATGTTGATCTCGGCTTTGTGTGCGACACTGGTGTTCGGTATTTTAATGTGGATCGCTTACCGCGTTTCCAACACAGTCAGCACTATCGCCACGGGTCTTTCTGAGGCCGGCACTCAGGTTTCCGGTGCGATCACGCAGTTGACGGCGGCGGGACAGACCCTTTCCCAGTCCTCCACTGAAGCGGCGGCCTCCCTGGAAGAAACTGTCGCTTCTTTGGAAGAAATGTCCTCGATGGTTAAAATGAACTCCGACAATGCAAAGCAAGCGGCGTCGCTGTCCCAGTCCTCCAAAGACTCGGCAGAACAAGGTCAAAACGAAATCACTCTGTTGATTTCCTCCATGAACGATATTTCCCATTCCTCCAAAAAGATTGAGGAAATCATCAGCGTCATTGATGACATCGCCTTCCAGACCAACCTTCTGGCATTGAATGCGGCGGTTGAGGCCGCTCGCGCTGGCGAACAAGGTAAAGGCTTTGCCGTGGTGGCTGAAGCCGTTCGCGCACTGGCGCAACGCTCCGCAGTTGCTGCAAAAGACATCACTGTTTTGATCAAAGACAGCGTTGAAAAAGTGGACCGCGGCTCACAAATCGCCGATCGCTCTGGCGAAGTTCTTCAGACCATCGTGACCTCCGTGAAAAAGGTCGCTGACCTGAACAACGAAATCGCCGCGGCAAGTTCGGAGCAAACCACCGGCATTCAGCAAATCAGCAAGGCCATGAACCAACTGGATCAGGGGTCTCAGGCAAATGCGGCCTCTTCTGAGGAGATTGCGGCGTCGTCTGAAGAAATCAGCGCCCAGGCCCAGCAAATGCAAACCATGGTTGTCAGTCTGAATGAAGTCATCCAGGGCGCCGGCAAACACGAACCGGCACCAGCCGCGGCAGCCCCTGCACGCCCGTCTGCTGACAAAAAAATCATTCCGTTTGCGAAGAAAGCAACCAAATCTGCGACTCCGACTCCACGCGTGGAGAAAAAGTCACAGGGCAGCTCCGTCATCCCGTTTGATGATGACGAGCCCCGTGGCAAAGTAGGCACCACCGACGGCTTTTAATTCTTTGCTCCCCCATACCCCTTGCGCTACTATGGGGGAGCATGAAAATTCCATTCAATTTACCGCCTAAAAGCTCGAACGAAGAGAAGTACATTTCTCAAGCCATCTCCAATAAAAAACTCAGCGGAGAAGGTCAGTTCAACAAAAAATGCACCGAGTGGTTCAATAAGAATCTTCCGACTTTGATGACCGTGATCACCCCGTCCTGCACCTCGGCCCTTGAAATGGCCATGGTTCTGGCTGACATCGGTCCGGGCGATGAAGTCATTCTGCCCTCTTTCACCTTCACCTCCACCGCCAACGTCGTGGCCCTGTATGGCGCCATTCCGGTTTTCGTGGATGTGGATCCCAAGACCATGAACATCGATGTTGATGCTATTGCCAAAGCCATCACCGCCCGCACGCGCGTCATCATGCCGGTTCACTATGCCGGCGTGGGCTGCGAGATGGACAAAATCATGGAGCTTGCGAACAAGCACAACATCTGGGTGGTTGAAGACGCGGCTCAGGGTATCTTTGCTTCCTACAAGGGCAAAGCCTTGGGAGCTTGGGGACATATGGCGGCTTTCAGCTTCCATGAAACCAAAAACATCGTCTGCGGTGAAGGGGGCGCCCTGACCATCAACGATCCCCGCCTGGTGGCGCGTGCGGAAATCGTGCGTGACAAAGGGACCAACCGTCAGCAGTTCCTAAACGGTCAAGTGGACAAGTACACCTGGCAGGACAAGGGATCTTCCTATTTGCTTTCTGAACTTTCCGCCGCCTTCCTGTTGTCGCAACTGGAAGAGGGCGAAAAGATCACGGCTCGCCGTATGGCGATCTGGAAGCAATACTACGACGGCATGGCGGATCTGGAAGCCGCTGGCAAAGTTCAGCGCATGACGGTGCCTGCGGATGCCAAAGCCAACGCGCATATCTTCTATTTCCTGCTGCCGACCATGCAAACACGCATTGAACTGTGGTCCTACCTGAAGGATGCCGGTATCCAGTCCACGTTCCATTACGTGCCTTTGCATTCCGCGCCTGCGGGTTTGAAGTACGGAAAGGTCAGCGGCAGCATGGCTGTCACTGATGATCACTCGGCCCGCTTGCTGCGACTGCCTTTGTGGGCGGATATGACAGCGGCGGATGCTCAATTCGTCCTGGACGAAGTTAATAAATTTTTTAAGGGGAAATAAATGAAGGGTATTATTCTTGCCGGCGGAGCCGGTTCTCGCCTTTACCCAATGACCCGGGTCATGACCAAACAGCTTCAGTCCATCTATGACAAGCCGATGATCTATTATCCACTGAGCATTCTGATGCTGGGTGGGATCAAAGACATTCTGATCATTACGTCGCCGGATGATCAGCCCTTGTTCAAAAAACTGTTGGGTGATGGCTCCCAGTTCGGTATCAAACTTTCTTACGTGGTTCAGGAAAAGCCAAACGGTCTGCCTGAAGCCTTCGTTTTGGGTGAAGACTTTATCGGGAACGACGATGTCTGCCTGATGCTGGGGGATAATCTGTTCTATGGAGACTTGACCTTCTTCCGCGATGCAATCAAGGCCCAGAAAGAAAAAGCTGGCGGCCTGAATGGCCGTGTGTTTGCCTACTACGTGGCGGATCCTTCCGCTTACGGCGTGGTTGAATTCGACAAGACCACCAAAAAAGTCAAATCCATCGAGGAAAAACCCAAAGTTCCAAAATCCCAGTACGCCATTCCGGGCCTGTACCTGTTTGACAAAACAGTGGCCAAACGCGCGAAAGCGCTGAAGCCCTCCCCGCGTGGTGAAACCGAGATCGTGGACCTGATCCTGAGCTATCACAATGAAGACACTCTGGGAGTGGAAATGATGTACCGTGGTCTGGCATGGCTGGACACGGGCACTCCACGTTCACTTCTGGATGCGGCTTCATTCATCGGCGCCATCGAGGAACGTCAGGGCATGAAAGTAGCCTGCCTGGAAGAGGTCGCTTACCGCATGAAATTCATCACTCTGGACCAACTGCAAAAGATCACGGCTGATTTGCCGAAATGTTCTTACCGCAGCTATCTTGAAAAAATCATCTCTGAGGAAATCTAGTTCATGAAACAGACTGTTCTGCTGACCGGTTGCGCCGGCTTTATCGGATCGAACTTTATCAAGACCATCACCTGCCGCGACAGCATCAAGGCCCAGTATGACTTTGTCATTCTGGATGCTTTGACTTATGCCGGACGCCTGGAAAACATTCAAGCCCACTTGGATGCACACAAGCACCTGACTTTCGTGAAAGGCGACATCCGCGACACCAAGCTGGTTCATGAACTGTTCCAGAAATACAACTTCAGCGGAGTTTTGAATTTCGCGGCCGAATCCCACGTGGATCGCTCGATTGAAAACCCGAACATCTTCGTGGAAACGAATGTTCTGGGCACTTTGAATCTTCTTAAAGAAAGCTTGAATCTTTTTGAAAAGAATCCGGCCTTCAAATACCTGCAAGTTTCCACCGATGAAGTCTATGGCACCTTGCAAATGGAAGACCCGGCATTCACTGAAGACACGCCGATTTCCCCTAACAGCCCGTACAGTGCTTCCAAAGCCAGTGCGGATTTGATGTGCCGTGCGTTCTTTGAAACTTATAAAATGCCAGTGGTGATCACCCGCTGCTCGAACAACTATGGTCCTTATCAGGTAGAAGAAAAATTCATTCCACTGATGATCAAACGTGCTTTGGCCAACGAAAAGTTACCTATCTATGGCACGGGCATGAACATCCGTGACTGGATCTATGTGGATGACCACAATGAGGGCGTATGGCTGGCCTTCACCAAAGGCAAAGCCGGTGAAGTCTATAATCTGGGTGGAAACTCGGAACGCCAAAACCTGGATGTGGCGAAAATGATTCTGAAACACCTGGGTAAGCCAGAGTCTTTGTTAAGCTTTGTCACAGATCGCAAAGGCCATGATTTCCGCTATGCGATCAATTATTCCAAAGCGCAGAAAGAACTGGGATGGAATCCGACCGTGCGCTTTGAAGAAGAAGGCCTTGGCAAGACCATCGAACACTTTAAATCCCTATGGGCGAAATAAAGGTTCTTCACTGCATCCAGTCCTTAAGCTGGGGCGGGCTTGAAATTTACACGACGGAACTGATTCAGAAGCTGGCCGAGACCGGCCTGAATCAACGCGTGCTGTGTTCGGCCCACTCGCGTGTGGCCGAAGAGCTGAAAAAAACCTCGGTGGAAGTCATCACCTTCCCCCAGAAAAAAATCTCGAAGCTGCAGGAAGCACGTTTGATTCGCAAGATCGTGCGGGAAAACGGAATCACTCACCTGCAGTCCCACACCCGACTGGATATGTGGGCTTGCGTGCTGGCACGCTGGAACTCGTCCACCCCCAAACACGTTTATAATCTGTACATGAATGCTCCGGCAAAGAAGGACTTGTTCCACCGCTGGATGTTTTCCAAAGTCGATGCTTTGTGTTCATCATCTGAGTTTGTATTAAGCGAGGCTCGCAAAAACTTCCCGATTGATCCATCCAAGCTGACTTTGATGCGCTATGGGCGCAAAACGGAAGAGTTCAACTCCAACCCGGAGGCCCGCCTTACTTTGCGTGAAAAGCTGGGGCTGAAACCTTCCGAGCTGGCCTTTGGAACTTTGTGCCGCCTGGATGCCGGTAAAGGCGTGCGCGAGCTGGTTGAAGCTTTGGACCATCTGACCGATGATGAAGTACAAAAGATTCATATGGTGATCGTGGGTGATCCCACGATTGAAAGCCGCGACAGCAACGGTCAGGTGACTTACGAAGCTCAGTCTTTGGAACTCAAAAACTGGATTGAACAAAAACAGCAAGAGCCGCGCCTGAAAGGCCACTTGCACCGCATTCCTTTCCAACGCGACTACATCCCGTACATTGATGCTTTGGATGTGTTCATCCTGGCTTCTTACAACGAAACCTATTCGTTAAGTGTGCTGGACGCCATGCTGATGGAAAAGCCTGTGATTGGCACTGATGCCGGTGGAACGACCGAACAGGTCGGTAAAAATGAACGCGGCTATCTGGTTCAGCCCAAAGATCCCAAGAGCCTTGCTCAGGCTTTGAAGTTTTATATTCAGAATCCAGAAATGGCCCGCGAACAGGGCAAAAAAGCCCGCGCCTGGACGCTGACCCAGCACCGCTGGCAAAGCACCCAAGAACAGACCCTTAAATTGTACAAAGATTTGATGAAGGGCGTCCGCTAAGGAACGCCCAGGAATCTCAAAGACTGAACCACGACTACGACCAAAACGTAGGCTGCGACGTTAAAGACCACAAGCTGCATCATCGCAAACTTCCAGGAGCCGGATTCACGAATCTGCACACCCACCGTGGACATACACTGTAAAGCAATCAGGAAGAAGATCATAAGACCAATCACCGAGCTGACGGTGAAGATCTTTTCACCGGCGGCATTGGTGGCTGTGCTCATCTGAGTCAGCAAGGCCTGCTGCTGGGAATCCTCATCGGTGTCCGTGATATTGAAAGTCACTGCCATAGAGGACACAAACACCTCACGCGCGGCAAAGGCTGAAATCAGACCCACACCCACACGCCAGTCCACGCCCATCGGCTGAACCACCGGCTCGATAAACTTACCCGCACGCCCCACATAACTTTCTTCCAGCTTTTGGTGCGCATCTTCTGTTTGATAATTCGGGAAGGTTGTCCCCACCCAGATGATCACCGCAAACGTGAAGATGATCGGGCCTGCGCGCTTTACGTAGGACAAAGTGCGAGTCCACGCCTGACGCAAAATCACGCGCAACTTAGGACGGCGATAGATCGGCAGCTCCATCATAAAGAAGGACGGCTCGGTGCGCGGGATGAATTTGCTAATGATACCCGCAGCAAAAGCGCCCACCACGATGGAACCCAGATAAAGTCCCGCCATCGCAAGGCCGGCATACAGCGCCGACTGACCATGGAACAGGAACGCAATACACAAAGCATACACCGGCAAACGCGCCGAACAGCTCATCAAAGGCACCACAAAGGCCGTGATCAGACGATCTTTGGTGGATGGGATATTACGAGTGGCGATGATCGCAGGCACCGCACAGGCAAAACCTGACAGCAAAGGCACAAACGAACGACCGCTCATTCCCAAGGCCGAGAACGGACGATCAATCAAAGTCGCTGCGCGCGCCAGATACCCCGTGCTTTCAAGCAGGCCGATGGCCACAAACAAAATAAAGATCTGCGGAACAAAGACCATGAACGCAGCAAAGCTGGTCACCACGCCGTTTGCCAGGAAGTCCGCCCACAGCGCACCCGGCCCCCAAGCTGCCACAGTTTCAGCAAAACTTGTGAACCATCCGTCGATCAGATCCATAAACGGAGTTGCCAGCCAGAACACGCTGGCAAACAAACCACCCATAATCAGAATAAAGAACAAAATACCAAACCAAGGATGCAGCAAAACGCGATCCAGTTTTTCCGTGGTCGCAACGATGCGGTTCAGACGCTCTTGCGCATGATCGGTTTTATGCTGAAGAGCTTCCTGCGCAATGCGCTCGCACTCTTTCAGTTTTTCTTCCTGCTGGGCAAAACCCCATGGCACAGGACGGGAGGGCTTATGGGACGAGCCCAGTTTTTTCGCTTCAGCCACGATCTCAAGCAGCCCCCCTGCCAGCAGACCATCGAAAGCCAGAACCTTGCAGCCAAATGTTTTTTCAAGGTAAGCCAAATCCAGATCGACCCCTTCGCGACGAAGCAGGTCGGACATGGTCACAACCACCAGCATCGGGAATCCGGTTTCTTTCATCTGCATCACCAACTGCAGATGACGGGACAACTGAGTGCCGTCGACCACCACGATGATGCCATCGATTTTATCGACCTTGGGATTTTCATAGATAGAGCGAAGAGTCACCCACTCGTCAGCACTTTTCGGGTGCAGACTGTACGTACCCGGCGTGTCCATGGCTTGCAGTCCTTCACCCAAGTGAGAAGCCAGATGCCCCAGGGAAAACTCCACAGTGGCTCCAGGATAGTTCACGGTTTTAAAACGGGAGCCCGTCAGCCAGTTATAAAGTGTCGTCTTGCCGGAATTTGGAGCCCCAACAAGGGCCACACATTTTTCTGCGATTGCTACTTCAGCGTCACCAGAGCGCATGCCGCCTCCTCTTTTCTCAGGGCCAGGAAACTGGTGTTAAAACGAATCAGCAAAGGACCTCCGAATGGAGCTTTCCCCAAAATAGTGATGATAGAGCCAACTCTTAAACCCATTTCGTGCAGACGTTCACGCAAAACATCCTCACCGGCAAAACCGGTGATTTCGACGGACTGGCCTGACTTGATTGTCATGTCGTGTAAATTCATGTTTTCCCCTGACGATATGCTTAGTTAAGGGGTCCAGAGCCTAAAGGGAAGTCCTTTGACCACCCCCTTAGCCATTGAAAGCCAATTGAAAATAACTATTAAGAAGACTCACATTCCTGAGGCTTAAGTCTGGTTTTTAGGACCTTTGGTTAAGTTCAAACCCAGCCTACCGATCCGAAGTCTATATGGATTTTGGTATTAAGACTTCAATCGGTATTGGCAGCTTGATCCTAATAACTTCCCTCACTGCGGGAGCTTCGCAGGTGTTTTACAGCCCCTCGCTGTGCGCCCCGGAACACCTGACCTTGTTTGTCACCAACAAAACAAATGAACCACAGCGCGTATGGACCCAAGTGCGCTATGGCGCCGAGATCGACGAACGCCACAACGACCTGGAAGCCAAAGCCCAGATCAAAATCCGCGGCACCAGCTTCCTTCCGGAAGCTCAGGCTTTTTCCGTCAAAGCCTGGGATAAAAATGTCATTCAAGTCACAAGCTCCTGCGATGATTCTTTCAGCACTCCTTTAACCGACACGGCATCGCCTGAAGTCACGCACTGGCTGCCGTCTTCGGTTCAAAGCGTGAAGCTTCACTTGTTGAACCTTTACTTAAAACCAAACGCTGTCCGCCTGAAAGCCTTCAACCGCATGGGCGCCGTGATTGGCGAAAAAGAACTCAAGCTTGAGAAGTATTATGATACATCAGTATTCAAGTGGAACTTAAACCAATCCATCGCCCGCATTGAAGTTCAGGGCGCAGAACGTCTGCATTCAGTGCTTAGTTATGACAATGGCTCGAGCGAACAAGTCAGCCCCCCGGTGGCGCTGAAACCTGTGACGTTGCCGGTGGATACCACAAAAACTTACTTCCTGGTTTCAACCAAAGATCCGCAAGCAGACGAGGCCTTTGTGATTGCTTTGGACAAGCCAGAAACTATCGCCACGGCTCGCGAACAGATTCGTAACCCGAATCTGGAAAAAATCGTGGTGGCTGGAATTGAACTGGGAAATGGCGGGTTCAACCGTGCGTTTCTTTCCCGCGACAAGGCCCCTTATTCGTGGTCGGTGAACCGCGTGGACGCCTTTGCAGACTTTGCACATATTGACTGTGATGGCAGCCCCGAACTGACTGAAGAACGCCTTGAACAGAAGCTGAATGAAGGCGGACGTATTTGTTTCTGGCGCTACCGTGTGGTGCGCGAACTGACCGCCGGCGAAGTTGCCAGCGGCAAACTCAAGCCCTAGACGGCACCACCGTAGAGGCGCCCTGCCCTGCGGTTTCTGCGACATAGACGCGCACACTTTTCACACCATACTGTTTGAACTCCGCAAAGAATTCTTCAGCCAGCAGGCGGGACAACTGTTCCACGCTGGTGTTGGTCACTGGCAGCAATGACACTTCTTTGGCCGGGAACACATAAAAACGATCACGGAAAGTCACTTCCAGCGAATTGCCGTTTTTTTTGAATTTCATGTCCTTTTGATTTTCCGGCAACAGCACCATCTCGTCCCACTGATCCAGGCGGGCTTTGATGTATTTTTTAAACACATTGAAATCGATGAAGTACCCGTCAGAATGCAATTCTTCTTCGGAAGGCGTTTTGATGTCGACTTTAACCTGGTAGTTATGACCATGCAGGCGCTCTGCGTGTGTTTCATCAAAGATCAGAAAGTGCGCGGCAGAGAACTTGAAATTTTGTTTTGCCAAATGCAATGTGGTCGTGGACATACTCACCTCGGAATGACTATAGTATTAGCATGAAATTCGAACTGAAACAGCATTTTCAAATTGAATCGGCGCGATTCCTGCCTCACCTTCCGGCAAGCCATCCGTGCTCTCGTATGCACGGGCACAGCTTTAAACTGATTCTGACTCTGGTGGGCGATCTTGATCCCAAAATTGGCTGGGTGATCGATTACAACGACATCCAGGCCCTGATGAAGCCCTTCTTGGACCAGATTGATCATCGCGTTTTGAACGAAGTTCCGGGCCTTGAAAACCCGACTTCCGAACTTTTGGCAAAATGGCTGTATGACAAGGCCCGCCCGGTTCTGCCGACGCTGGTGAAAGTCACAGTGGCGGAAACTCCAGCCACCGAGTGCTCTTACCCTGTAATTTAAGCACCCCTCTGTCCCGGTGAAATCGCCCCATGAAATACTGGGGTCCATGCCGGGACTTCTGATTTTTCTTTTGATCCTGTTTCCATTTCATAGCTTCGCAGATCATCTGGATCTGCTGATCTATCGTGCGCCCGCCCCGCTAAACTGGCAAAGCCCCGGCCGCCTGGTGCGCAGTATGACCAAAAATCTGAGTGCTCAAGTCGATGGAAAAGACTATCCCCACCCGATTTCCCACGTGAACATCCGCCTGCAATGTGGCTGGGAAAAACCGGTCTATCGAGGCATGACTTCCATCAAGTCCAATGGCGCATATCTGTGGGATTTTCTGATGAAAGGCGTTTCCCTGGACACGATGCTGATCAACCAGACCGGACGCAGCTACACAGAACAAGAAATCCTGACTTGGTTGAAGCCTTTGACGGAAAAAGGTTATGTCCGACAGTTTCGATTGATTCTGAATTCAGACCAATGCACACGTCTGCGCCGTTATGTGGATCTTTACCAGTCCACGGGCTTAATCAACATTTACGGCGGACTGCGATCTGATCCCTTGCTGGGACAGGGTGCGGGATGCTCGGCCTTTGCGGCAAGTTTCTTGCGCGTTCTGGATCTGGATTCCACAAAATTACGTCAGGCCTGGCAGCGAACGTTGCGCATCCCTTTAGAGCTGTTGAGTGTTAAACACGAGCGGGCCCGCATCAGCTTCCTGGGATACCTGCGCGGCAAAGACCGCCCCTGGGCTTCGCCTCAAGAGCCCCACATCCTCTTGAAATTCTGGGATCCTGAAAAGATGTTTCACTGGGTCGGTGGTTCATATCGCGAATGGGACGTCCGAGACCATAACTCGCCGTCAAAGCCCCTTTTACCCTGGTCACGCGAGGTCTTTGAAAACACAGTGCAGTACCACTTCACCAACCGGCGCAGGCTTCTAACAAAAGAGGAGGTGCTTAACACCTCCTCTAAAACATGTCGTAATTTTCAAAAATGCCCGTAAATGAGTTTATGGATTTTTAATCAAATCCGCATTCACACGCACGGAAGGTCCCAGATTCATGTGACCTTCAAACTTCTGACGGAAGCTTGGAGGATACAACATCACCACGGTGGAACCCATGCGGAACATGCCCAGCTCGGATCCTTTGTGAACCGGGATCTCGGGGCTGTAGTGTTTATGCTCAAAGATATGAGGGCCTTTTTGATTGCCCCGGATTTTTTCATCAAAGCTCAGCACAATGTGACCGACGTTGGTGGCGCCAACAAAGACCACACCCACCGGGCCCAGATCCGTTTCAATCTCCACCAGCACGCGCTCGTTCACAGAGAACAAATCCGGAACGTTCGTGGTGCTCCACTCATTTACCGGCCACAATTCACCTGGCATGTAGCGCACATCGGTGATGTTGCCTTCCACCGGGGAATGCACACGGTGATAGTCCGTCGGGCAAAGATAGTAGGTCATAAAGAAGCCGCCCGCCCACTTTTTGTCGCAGTCCGGGTCTTGCGTGAAATCCTTCAGCTTGTAAGTCAGACCCTTGGCCTGAATCAGAGTGCCGTTATCAATCGCCGCAGCCTGAGTGATTTTACTGTCTGCCGGATGAACCGCCCAGCCCGTGCCCACAGGACGAATGCCTGCTTTCAGGCGGCGAACGAAGAACTCGCCAATGGAAGGATACTGGTCATAGGACTTTTCAGCCTCGGCCAGATCGATGTTATAAAGCCACGCAAAGCCCCGGATGGACAGGCGTGCCCACAAAGAAGGCCCCTTCCAGTGCATAAAGTGACCGACCCAGCGGCTAAGACGACGTTTTGGTAGAATTCTGGTAATTGCTGACATAGAAATCTTTATATCTGCAATAGACCCCTTTGTCACCTAAAGGACTTTCTAGTACAGTGTATTGAAATCAGACCCTAATTTGGACCCTAAAAAGGTCCCGGAGGCAGAATGTCCAAGATTATTCAAAATCTTGAAATCCCTATTGATAAAGACCTTGAAGAAAAGCTGCAGTGGCTTGTCCCTGAACATGGTCCTTACCGCATTCTGCGCCAATCCGTGGATGCCCGTCGCTCGCACTCCCCGCATTTCGTTTATACCGTTGAGGTCGCCGAAAAAGGCGAGACTTTACAGCTGCCAGAATTCAAGCTGGAGAAAACTGAAAATCCCAAAGAAAAACCCCTGATCGTCGGCACAGGTCCGGCGGGTCTGTTTGCGGCTTTGCGTTTTGTGGAAAGAGGCGTTCCGTGCGTGCTGTTTGAGCGCGGCTCTGACAGTGGCGAACGCATCAAAGGGATCAATCAATACTGGCGCTATGGCAAACTCGACCCGCGCAATAACGTTTGCTTCGGCGAAGGTGGGGCCGGTCTTTATTCTGACGGCAAGCTGATCACCCGTATCAAGTCCCCGCACATCCCTTATGTGATGAACCGTCTGGTGCAGTTCGGTGCCCCGGAAGAAATCCAGTGGCTATCAAATCCGCACGTGGGTTCAGACCGTATACGCCGGGTCATTCCGAAACTGCGTGAATTCCTGCGCGCCAATGGTTGTGAAATTCATTTCAACACCCAGGTCACCGAAGTTCTGACAGAAGGCACGCAAGTGGTGGGCGTGCGCACCGAACACGGCACTGAGTTCAGATCCCCGCACGTGGTGATGGCGACGGGCCACTCTGCCGAAGACATGATCAATCACCTGCGTGATATCGGTGTAAAACTGGATGGCAAATCCTTTGCCATGGGCCTTCGTGTGGAACACTCCCAAGCGTCCATCAATAAAATTCAATACCGCCAGTTCTCGGAACATCCCAAGCTGGGTGCTGCCAACTATAAACTGGCCCACCACGATAACAAGACCGGCATCGGGGTTTACTCTTTCTGTATGTGCCCGGGTGGTTACGTTCTTTCTTCCGGCACTGAAGCCGACGGCATCGTCTGCAACGGGATGAGCAACTACAACCGCAATTCTCCGTATGCCAATGCGGCGATCGTGGTCAGCATTGATCACGACAAAAACTTTGGTGATGATGTGTTCGGAGGCATGAAAATGCGCCGGGAACTTGAAACCCGCGCCTTTAATTCGGTTGTGGCTGCGGGAGGAACACGTGAACTTCCTGCGCAGAACCTGATGGACTTCCTGCAAGGAACAAACTCCAAGACAGGTCCACGCCCTTTGCGCCCGGGTTCTTCCCCATCGGGAGCATTGAACATTCGTCTGGACGAGCTGCTGCCCAAGAACATGGTGACTCGCCTGCGTGAAGGCTTTGAAAAATTCCAAGGCAGCATGAAGGGCTTTTTGACCGAAGACGCTCAAGTGTACGGAATCGAGTCCCGCACCAGTTGCCCGGTTCGCGTGACCCGTGACGATGAAACCTTGGAAAGCGTATCACACAAAGGTCTTTACCCCGCAGGTGAAGGCGCGGGTTACGCCGGCGGAATCACCTCTGCCGCCTGCGACGGCATCCGCATCGCCGAAAAAATCATCGCCCAACTATAAAAGCTATTCCCAAAAGGTATTCCCAAAAGGTGCCTGGTGACTTTTTCTTATGCGCTTCAGCAAAAGTAAGCAGGTACCTTTTGGGCATTTTGGGTTGGCTTGATGATTGCAAACTCCTTCGATTGTCCAAATTGGAGGAGGAAACATGCACTTTAAACCACTAATCGGAGCCATTGTGACTCTGATAATCGGAGTCACTGCTTCTGCAGCTCCGACCGAGAAGACCCAAGACCTGCTGACCCGCACATCTGACACCGCACTGACTGTTCGCGGTGAACTTTCCAAAAACGTCTATCGCCAGGAACCTTATCAGGACAATTACACCGAGAAAGTTCCCTATCAGGCTGAAGAAACCTATTATGTAGACGTTCCTTATCAGACCACTGAGACCTACTACGAACAGGTTCCTTACACGGAGCGTGTTTCCTATACCGACTATGAGGAATACTGGGACTCTGAATACCAGTGTCGCAACGTCACTAAATATCGTCAGGAATGTTCCAACGAAAGACTGTGTGAGCCTGGTGGCCGCACCTGCCAACCGATCACGGAGTGTGGCACCAACGCCCGCGGCGAGCGCATCTGCAAAACCCGCAACGAATGCACCGACGGACCTCGTGTTTGCCGTGATGTTCCTTCCTGCCGTCAGGTTCCATACACCGACCGTGAATGCGGATACGAGCGCGTTCGCAAAACTCGCACGGTGACCAAATGGCGTGATGAAGTTCGCTATCGCCAAGAACAGCGCACTCGCACCGTGACCAAGTACCGTTCCGAGGCCCGCACCCGCACTGTCACCAAGTACCGTGACGAAGTTCGCTGCTGCGTGACTCGTTACCGTGATGTGTTTGATCATCAGTACACTCAACCAGTGGCTGTGATCTTCCCTCAGGAAGCAGCTTTGCTGGCAGGCGAAAAAGAAACCGTTCAGGTTGTTCTGCGTGGCACTGAAGCAGCTCCGGAAGTTCAGATTAAAGTGAACTCTTCGATCTTTGCCTACGAGATTGCTGAAGTTCGTCAGGATGGTCGTGAAAAAGTCTTCGTTCTTAAAACATCCCCGAAATGGAACGAAACCAACGCCGGAACAAAAACCGTTGTTGGCCTGAAATTGCAGTTCAATAAAGGTCAGGGACAGATTCTGTTCACAGAAACCGTGGCCGCTCCTCGTGTGACTTCCGTGTATACTTTGGAAGTTCGCGATCAGCAAAGCCAGGCCGTGTTGTTTGAACAGCGCCTGCAATCCACCGAAGCCAAGGCTTTTGCAGTGGCAGCTCCGGGCCTGGCTCGTGAAGGCAAGTACACGGTGCAACTGCATGTTGAACGCCATGGCGCCAACATTGCGTCGGGCGCATTGAGCTTTGACCAGACCGTCAGCTACGAGAAAAAAGAGCTGGATCAGGACGAGGTTCAGTCTTTGAAGAGTTCTGCCCTGGTTCAACTGGTTCGCATTGATGGAGCGGGCGCCGAACGCGTGGTGATCATCCGCGATCAGACCGCCGCTTTGGAAGAGGTTCAGTCCCAGTACAAACTGGTTGTGTGGAAAAAGCTTTCCAGCGGCAAACTTGAATGGCTGGCGGAAAAGAACTTCACTCGTGAAGCCATCACTTTGGCCAATGGCGAGCTGGGCATTGCCCTGAAAGCCATCCCGGTGAATCCGGCGGCAGGCACGAAGCTTTACATGGACCTTGTGGTTCGTCGTGACAGCGCTCAGTACCTGGGTTCTCAAAAAGTTCAATTTATCGTGAATAAAACCTTCTAACGGTCCTGAAGGTTACGGCCCCGTTCCTCCACCTATGGGAACGGGGCCGTTTTTATTTCAGGACTGATCTTCCACATATTCCATCAAGTTCCTCTGACAACACGCGGTCCCGATTTTACAGTGAACACTCCCAAGGAGGCTTCATGCATATTATCTGGACCATCATCATCGGTTTCATCGTGGGTCTTGTGGCCAAATTCCTGATGCCTGGCAAAGACCGGGGTGGCTTTATTCTAACGACTATTTTGGGGATCATCGGCGCCGTGGTCGGAACCTACGTCGGCAGCGCTCTGGGGTGGTATCAAGAGGGCGAAGGAGCCGGCTTTATTGCCTCGGTTTTGGGGGCGATGATTGTTCTTTTCCTAGCCCGCATGTTGGCCAAACGCTAGACCTTTTCATCTCAAAACAAGACAAACACTCTGGTTAGACCCTTGGGAAGAAGGAAGATCGGGGCTTTCCACAAACACTCAACAATTGTGGCTTTAAATTTATGATGAGTGGAATGAATTTTCATCCGATACTCTTCATGAAGGTGTTTCAGCCATGAACAAAAGTGCATTAATCAAAGCTTCAATCTTCGGCGTTACAGTTGCGGTGATCCTAAGCCTGATTTCGCTTTTGTTTATGAACCGTTTCATGAATATTCAGGGCGCAAGATTCCGTGATGATTTCCTAAGATTCTATGCTTCCTCCATCGAACAAAAACTTCACAAAGTTCCACTGGATCAGGTTTCTCGGCAAAAAGACCTGCTGCGCATGGATCGTGATTTCCGTCCGCCAATGGGTCCACCACCTCCCAACGGTCCGATGATGGGGCCTCCACCACCAATGGGAGGAATGATGCCGCCACCTCCTCCTCCGCGAGGAGATGACCATCGTCCCCGTCCTCCTTTCAAAGGACCCGGACCGGGGCCTGGTGGTCACCGTCCCCCGCACATGGATATGGACGCCTGGGTTGTGAATTCTCAAGGACAGGTATTGATCTATAAGAAATCACCAACTCTGGCCCAAAACTGGGACGAACTGCCGCGCCCGAAAACCAGCAAAGAGATCCTGACAACAGAGAACTTCTTCCGCATTGGCAATCCAACAATCGTAATCAGATTGGACACCGAGGCCGAACTTTATCTGGTGATCAAAGAACCTGCCCGTCCGATGCTGGGAAATCTGATCATCACTCAGGCTGTACTGACGGCGGCGATGATCGTGATTGCCTTGATTCTGGCCATCGCCGCGATCTTTTTCTATATGCGCAAGAAATCCCTGGAAGCCCGCTCGGTCCTGCGCCGACTGGAAGAGGGCGATCTTAAAGCGCGCTTTGAAATTCACCGTCTGGATGAATTCGGCGGTTTGATGCTGGACTTCAACCGCATGGCCGAAGAAATCGAAAAACTGGTGGGCCGTATCCACGCCACCGAAAGAACCCGCAAACAATTGCTGCAGGAAATGGGTCATGATCTGCGCACGCCGCTGACCAGTTTAAAAACTTCGTTTGAGACCTTGCAGATCCATCACGACAAGCTGTCAGCGGAAAAACGCGGCGAACTGTTTGATGTCCTGATTCGTGAAATTGACTACTTCAAGGATCTGATTGAACAACTGATGACCATTGCGTCTTTGGATGAACCGCACTTCAAGGCCAGCACCGAACGCATTGACGTGATGAACCTGTTGACCCAGGAAGTGCGCCATCGCCAGCACAGCGACACGAAAATCAAATGGAGTCTTGAAGGCGGCACCGTGCCTCCGGTTCTGGGTGACAGCCACCTGATTCAGCGCCTGATCCGCAACGGTCTTGAAAATGCCGAGCGTTATGCGGACTCCACCGTGGATGTGCGTATTCATGAAGGCACTGATTCATTGACCATTGAGATTTCCGATAACGGACAAGGGCTGGATGCCGAAGCCCTCAAGAGCTTCGGTCAGCGCCGCGAATTCCGCGGCAGAAAAATAACCAAGAACGGACACTTCTCTTTGGGACTGGGTTCTGTGATCATGAAAGCCATCACCGATCTTCACAACGGAACCCTGACAATCGAAAACAATACCACCAACGGTGAAATCAAGGGTGCCACCCTGAAAATCACCCTGCCCACTTCCAAATAAAAAAAGCCACCCGTTAAAGGTGGCTCAAAAAGGTTCAGATGCGAGGCGGAGGCGGATCCTCGCAGCGCAGGCGTGCTTCAAGCACGTCGTAGCGAGAAGGTCCACCGACAACGAAGTCAGATGGACCTTTTTCAGCCGCCGACTACAGATTTCTTCTGTATTGGCCGCCGACTTCGTATAACGCCTGAGTCATTTGATATAGACTGCAGTATCTTGCAGCTGTCATCAGAGCGCCGAAGATGTTGCCGCCGCTGAGGACGGTGTCTTTCAGATTCTGCAACGACTTGGCACCTTCGGAGGCATGATCTTCCTGGTACTTGTGGACGTTATCCAACTGAGCGTTTTTCTCTTCGTAAGACGCGCGCGCCAGTTCAATCTTTGGTGGAACGTAATCGGCCGCCATCGTTTTAGGATCAATGAAGGTGTTTACACCAATGATCGGCAACGTGCCATCATGTTTCAGGCGCTCATAGTACAGGGACTCTTCCTGGATTTTGGAACGCTGGTACTGCGTTTCCATTGCACCCAGAACACCACCGCGTTCGTTGATTTTCTTAAATTCATTCAAGACCGCTTCTTCAACCAGGTCCGTCAGCTCGTCGATGAAGAATGAACCCTGCATTGGGTTTTCATTCATGGTCATGCCGAATTCACGGTTAATAATCAGCTGAATCGCCATCGCACGACGAACAGATTCTTCCGTCGGAGTGGTGATCGCTTCATCGTAGGCGTTCGTGTGCAAGCTGTTGCAGTTGTCATAAAGAGCAATCAATGCCTGCAAAGTTGTGCGGATGTCATTAAAGTCAATTTCCTGCGCATGCAGGGAACGACCCGACGTCTGAATGTGGTACTTCAACTTCTGAGAACGATCGTTACCCTTATACAGGTCACGCATCGCCACAGCCCAGATACGACGAGCCACACGGCCCAATACGGAATATTCCGGATCTAGACCGTTAGAGAAGAAGAAGGACAGATTCGGAGCAAAGTCGTCCACTTTCAAACCGCGCGCCAGATAGTATTCAACAAACGTGAAACCATTGGACAGCGTGAAGGCCAACTGAGAAATCGGATTCGCGCCCGCTTCCGCAATGTGGTACCCGGAGATACTGACAGAGTAGAAGTTACGGATCTTGCTGCGAACGAAGTATTCCTGAATATCGCCCATCATCTTCAAGGCGAAGTTGATAGAGAAGATGCAAGTGTTCTGACCCTGGTCTTCCTTCAGGATGTCCGCCTGAACCGTCCCACGCACCTGTTGCAGAGTCCAGACAGCCAGATCATTCCATTCGCTTTCAGTCAGCTTGCGACCCAGTTCTTTTTCTTTCTTTTCAACCTGCTGATCGATAGCAGTATTGAAATAGAAGGCCAGAATCATGGGTGCCGGGCCATTGATAGTCATGGATACAGATGTATTTGGATTGATCAGATCAAAACCCGCATACAACTTTTTCATGTCGTTCAAAGTACAGATACTAACACCAGACTCCCCGACTTTACCGAAGATATCCGGACGCTGATCTGGATCCTGACCGTACAAGGTCACGGAATCAAATGCCGTGGAAAGACGGTGTGCCGTCTCGCCTTTTGTAAGGTAATGGAAACGACGATTCGTGCGCTCAGGAGTTCCTTCGCCCGCGAACATGCGCTTCGGATCTTCATCGGCGCGTTTTAGCTGGAACACACCGGCCGTGAACGGGAATTCCCCCGGCACGTTTTCAAGTTTCAGATAACGGAAGCGATCGCCCCAGTCTTTGAACTTAGGAACCACCACACGGCGGATTTTCGTGCCGGACAGGGATTCACGCACCATTGGTTGACGCAGTTCTTTGTCACGGACTTTGAACACCAGTTCATCACCGGAATAGGTCTTGATCAGACCCTCGAAGTTTTTCAGTTGATCCAGTTCTTCCGCAGTGAACTCAGAGCTTAAGTCCGCTTCCACTTTTTTCACAGTGGCAGGATCTGCGTTCAATAAAGGCGCGACTTTTTGCAAGCCACCCAATTGGGATGCTTTTTCCGCCAGAGTTTCTGTGCGCTTTTTGTATTTATGAATTGTCGAAGTGATTTCCGCCAAATAGTTCTGACGGTCTGCCGGGATGATCACATGCTCTTCCGCAGACAGGATGTTGTTCTTGTACTGGGCATTGACAACCCATTTGCCCGGCTGCTTGCTTTCCAGGATGTCAGCCAAACGGAAGAACAATTTATTCACACCGCCATCATTGAACTGGGAGGCTTGAGTCAAGAAGACCGGAACCTCGACCTTTTCATCAAAGATCTTGCGAGAACGTTTGTATTGTTTGGTCACATCACGAAGAGCATCCAGCGCCCCACGACGGTCGGCTTTATTCACCGCCACCAGGTCCGCGAAGTCGATCATGTCAATCTTCTCTAACTGTGATTGCGCTCCGAAATCAGAGGTCATCACATACATGGACATATCACTGACTTCGGTGATCGCCATATTCCCCTGACCGATACCAGAGGTTTCAGCGATGACGAAATCAAAGTCCAGTTGACGGATGAATTTCAGAATGTCCGGCAAAGAAGAAGCGATCTCGCGGCCTGAACCACGGGACGCCACCGAGCGCATGAACACGCGGTTGCGGGACAAAGAGTTCATACGAATACGATCCCCCAGCAGGGAACCACCGGTTTTGCGCTTGGACGGATCCACGCACACCACGGCGATTTTCTTGTCTGGATATGCATTCAGGTATCTTTGCACCATTTCATCGATCAAAGAGGACTTACCCGCACCACCCGTTCCGGTGATACCCAGAACCAGAGGTTCTTTGTTGGCTTTGAAGGATTCCAGCCCAAAAGCGTTCAAAGAGAAATCCTTGTGACCGTTTTCAATCGCGGTCAAAGCCACACCCAGTTCCACCGAAGGAACGGTGTCGCCGTTAAAGATGTTCTTTTTGGTTTTGAATTCTTTTTGCTTTTCCAGCAGGTCGAAATCACAACCCTTGATGATCATTTCGATCATGCCCTCAAGACCCATGCGACGACCGTCTTCCGGGTGGAAGATCTGGGCGATGCCATAGGCCTCAAGTTCTTTTTTCTCGTCAAAGACAATCACACCGCCGCCGCCGCCGTAGATTTTCACGTAACCGGCACCGGCTTCATCCAGAAGATCCTTCATGTACTTGAAGTACTCCATGTGGCCCCCTTGATAGGAGCTGATGCAGACGCCCTGGGCGCCTTCCTGCAACACGGCCTTCACCACATCACTCACCGAGCGGTTGTGCCCCAGGTGAATGACTTCCGCACCCATATCCTGAAGGATACGGCGCATGATATTGATGCTGGCGTCATGGCCGTCAAACAGAGCGGCTGCAGTGACAATTCGGATCGGATTCTTCGGTGTGTATGCCATATGTCTTATCGACCTTTAAATTCAGCTTTGCGTTTCTCGATGAAGGCACCTGTGCCTTCTTTAACGTCTTCAGAAGTGAAAAGTTCCGCAAAGATTCTTGCTTCATTTTTCTGCGCTTCTTCAACGTCCATGTCCCAAGCCTGATTGATAGAGAACTTCGCAGAACCCACGGCAATCGGCGCTTTGGCCAAAATAGCTTCAACAGTTTTCATCACAGTGTTCATCAGTTCCGCCTGAGGAACGACTTTGTTCACCAGGCCGCAAGTCAAGGCTTCAGCCGCCGTGATCATGCCACCTGTATAGGTCAATTCACGCGCACGACGGGAACCCACGGCACGCGCCATACGAACCGTCCCGCCGAAGCCTGGGATCAATCCCAAAGAGACTTCCGGCAAACCGAATTTCGCATTTTCAGCGGCATAGATGAAATCACAACCCAGCGCCAGTTCACAGCCGCCACCCAGAGCAAAGCCATTCACCGCTGCGATCACCGGGATTTTCAAAAGTGTCAGTTCATGGAAGATGCTCTGACCACGCTGAGCAAAGACCAGCGCCTTTTCTTCGTCCAGATCATGGATTTCCTTGATGTCAGCACCCGCCACGAAAGCTTTTTCACCAGCCCCCGTGATGATCAATGCGCGGGCATCAGCATAGTCCATCTCACCGATCTGACGAAGGGCTTCACCCATTTCATTCAAAACCGTGGAGTTCAGGGCGTTCAAAGATTCCGGACGATTGATCGTCAGAACCCAAACACCGTGTGTTTTTTGTTCCAGAAGAATTGTTTTATAGTTGCTTGCCATTATCAGACCTCAATTACTTTGCAGAGTAGTCGTAGAAACCACGACCTGTTTTGCGACCCAACCAGCCGGCTTCAACGTATTTCACCAGCAGCGGGCACGGACGGTACTTGGAATCACCCAGACCATCATGCAGAACGTTCATGATCGCAAGGCAAGTATCCAAACCGATGAAGTCAGCCAAAGTCAAAGGACCCATAGGCTGGTTCGTTCCCAATTTCATCGCATTGTCGATAGCGTCCACGGAAGCAATACCCTCGTGAAGAGTGTAAACAGCTTCGTTGATCATCGGCATAAGAATGCGGTTCACGATAAAGCCCGGCATGTCTTTCACGGACTCTACGAAAACTTTGTCCATTTTTTCAGCCAGAGATTTAACAATGGCGAAAGTTTCATCGGAAGTCTGAAGACCACGGATGCCTTCCACAAGTTTCATCAACGGAACAGGATTCATGAAGTGCATACCCGCCACTTTTGTTGGACGTTTGGTCACGCCGGCAATTTTAGTGATGGAGATGGAAGATGTATTGGACACCAACAATGCTTCCGGTTTTACGGTCGCGTCCAGGTCCTTGAAGATCTTGAGTTTCAGGTCGATATTTTCAGTCGCAGCTTCGATCACGATATCGCAATCTTTCAAACCCGCCGTTTCCTGAGCGGTCTTGATACGACCCAACAGAGTGGTCTTATCAGCCTCAGTCATAGCACCTTTTTTGATGATACGATCACAGCTTGCGGAAATAGTCGCGATCCCTTTTTCAAGAGCTGCGCCGCTCACGTCCATCATGATGACGTTAAAACCAAAGTTTGCCGCCACTTGTGCGATGCCATTACCCATCTGTCCTGCGCCTACGACGCCGATCGTTTTGATATTCATTTATCACTCCGCGTTAATATGTATTTAAAACAGCCTGATTTAGATACTTTACTTTAGGCCAGAGGTCAAAACTTCTGGCCTTGAGAGCACCGAGCCTAAAGCCTCAAAATAGAACGATGCGGTCAGCCTTTTTTCTCTCGTTGTCGTTCATTTTCAGCTCTCCCAGCACTTTTGCGGCCTTAGCCACGGATGCATCGAAAGCCGTGTCGTTTTATCGCAGTAAAACCAGCGCTTTTCCCTCTGGCCAGGTGAGTCGAACATCTCTGGAAAACTCTCTTCGTCGCACCGAGATGGAGGCCTCATTCACCGTCTCTTGGGACCGAAAGAGCTATTCTCTTTCGGGGGATCGCCTGATTCGCGACATTCAAGTAGCCCGCTTCGTGGAAACCCGCAGCCCGGTGACCTTGCTCAGCCTGAATCGCAGTGACTCTTCCCTGGTGAAATCCGTTCCCGGAGGTCATCAACTGGAACTTCTGGAGTGTGACGATTACTGGGCGCGAGTGAAAGAAAGAAATTCAACCACGCAAGGCTGGCTGCCTTTGCATCTGCTGACCACACGTCATGACGATCCCGGCGTGTACATGAATCTGATCGACACTTATGTGCGCACCGAGCCTTCCAGTTTCGGAAAAGTCCTGACCACATTGCCACGCCTGAAACGCGTGATTCCACTGGAAGTGACCGCGAGCTTTTTGAAAATCCAATACAACGGCAAAGTGGGCTTTGTCGACATCACGCATTTTGTGAACCGCGCCGACTTTGCGACTTTGGCTTATCATCCGAAGAAAAACTGGATGACCGTGGCGTTTAGAAACAACAACAAGATCCTGACCAAAAAAGGTGAAAACGTCGACATGTCCGAGGTGCTGGGGTATGTGACCAGCCCTTTGCGTGCGATTGTAATCCGCCCGGATTCCACCAGCTACGGCCCACCCCTGCGCGCCCGCGTGGAGATTCAAAAACCCGAAGCCGTCATCTGGGGTATCAGCCGCGTCGATGGTCACGGCGACGTCTGGTGGAAAAAAACAGATTTGCTGCTGCCGCAAAACCCAGTGGTGGAACCTTCCAAACAAATCCTGACCGACACGCTTTTAAAGCGCGAAATCTATTCCATCGCCTTTGAAAGCAAAACCTCGGTGCGTGGTTTGGTGTCGTCGGAAGGAATTTATCGCACAGATGATGGCCTGACCTGGACCGCGATTCCACAGTTTGGAAAACAGAATTATCCCGTCAGCATTCACCCCAGTGGTGTGTGGTTTGTGGGATCTTTCAAGTCCACGAATCAGGGAAAAAGTTTTGAGCCCTTCATCCGCTGGGACAAACTGGCCCAAGCCATTGAATCCTCCTATCACCGCAATCCAAAAATCCTGCGCCTGACGCAGATTGAAGCTCTGCCCAATTCACAGATTCAAATTTCTGTGGACACCGGAAGCTCGCGCGTGAAACTGCGCAGTTCTTTGGAAGGCACAACCTGGAATGTGGTTCGCAACTAAAAAAAGCCCCTAACGATAATCCCACAAAAGGGATTCAGGGGCTTCTTTCACTTCGCCGGTTTTATTTAGCAAAAAGCCCTCAGCAAAGACCTTCCCGACGCCGCCCAAAGAAATAAAATTTGGAAACTTCCACGTTGAATAATAGGCCTGAATCACCAACAGGGATTCTTCCTGCGGCAGACGATCGTGAAACACAGTCATCAGGACTTCGCGACCGTTGATTTCCATAATTTCGCTGTGATCCAGAGGGAAACTTTTCAAGAATACGGGATCAGAGGACTTCAAAGCCTCCAGCTTTTCCAAAAGAATACGACAGACTTCCTGCACTTGCGGATCTTTGCTTTTGTTATCACGACAAGAGGCCGACCCCAGCGCCAGACGGAATTTGCTCATGACCACAGCTTTCCTGTGCACATCTGATAGAACATTTTAAAATCCCCACGCAAAGACCACAAAGGGTGTTTAAACGTCGCAGGACGGTTTTTCTCGACAACAAAGTGACCAACCCAGGCAAAGCCATAGCCAATCACCGGAAGTCCCCACAGCAGGCTCCATTGCTTTGAGAACAAGGCCGCTAGAATCAGCAGATGCACCAGCAGTGTTCCGGCGAAATGCAGACGACGGTTGAAGGGGTTGGAATGTTCCTGCAGATAAAAAGGCCAGAACTCCTGAAAGCTTTTCACCCAAACCCCCGCTTGGAAATTGAAAATTCGAAATTGGACGTTAGAAGTTGTCCACTGCGAAATAAGGCTCCATCATTTTGCGAACCTTTTCCTGCAGCACGGGACGATCTTCAATAGTGTATCCTTCGGTGCTGACCGGAGGAAGAACCTCCAGCGTGATTGTGCGACTCCACACGCCCCAGTTTGGAACAAGCTGCCCTTTGGACATGATCGCAGCAGCGCCTTTCACAACGACCGGCACAATCGGCGCCTTGGCGCTGATGGCGAAGATGAACGGACCGGACTTGAAAGGCCCCAGAGTTTCGGTTTTCTGGCGCGTGCCTTCCGGCGCCAATGCAAAACGCTCTCCGGCTTTGATGCGGGCTTCGGCGGCCTGATAGACTTTGAAAACCTCGTCACGGCGATTTCTGGCGATGGGCAAAATGCCGGCGCGTCTCATGCCGGCGCCAAACACCGGAATGCTGAAAAGTTCAATTTTTGCCCCGAAACGGAAAGATCCCAACCAGCCGTTCATGGCAAAGATGTCGAAGAAGCTGGTGTGGTTAAAGACGTACAGGAAGCCGCCTTCGGGACGGTTTTCCAGGCCTTTGACTTCCACTTTGACGTTGAACATGCGACAGCAGTTGCGGGTCCAGAACTCGACGATGTGGTCTTCCAGCTTGCGGTTGTTAAACAGAATATTGCAGATGACCATCGCCGCAGAACACAGCACCGTGTGAATCGGCAGCAGAAGCGCACCCAGCAAAGAACGAGGATATGAAAGAAGTTTTAAAAACATAATTAACCTGGATCCGGGAACAGACGCTTTCTGGCGGCCGTTCGTTGACGTTCCTTATAAGCCTGATGTTCACTGGGACCGGACAAAATACGGTCGTGAGCGGACTTGTCCATGATCTGAACCTCGAACGGATAGAAGAAGCTGAAAGCCTCTTTGCCCCCTTGAGGTTTGATATGAATCAGCTTACGGGAAATGAATTTGATAAATTTATAATCCTGCCCAGAAAAGAAATTCTCTTTGCGCAGGAACTTGGCGTTGTCGCCCTCTTCGATCAGCTTTTGATCGAAGGCCTCTTGAATGCTCTTTTCATCCAGAGTGTCCAGACGATGGGAAAGATCGTCACACACACTCATAAACAGATTCACCGGGTAAAGATTGTTCGAGCTTTGATCCGGCATGATGTGCGGGAAGCTGATGATATCCTCTTTGATCAGGAAGCGCACGACCTGGAAGGAATCAAACAGATTGCGGGTCACAAAGCGAACACCCAGCTTGTCAAAGATCTTCATCGCCAAAGCGTCAGGCTTTGCCAGAAGTTTGATCACGGTGCTGGAAGATGTTTTGAACGGCTTGACTTCAAAACCCATCAGCTCGACCTGATCCAATTGATCGGTGGGACTTTTCATAAACGTGCGATGGGTGTTTCCGTCATGCAAAATACAGTTCTGGAACGGGGTCAGAATCTGGGACTGGATTTCTTCAGAGAATGAACTGAACAGGTCATTTTCAGCATGCACAAAGACGTGCATGCAGCGGATGATCGCACAGGCCCAGCGCTGCAGTTGCTGTTCTTCCGGGTTCTGAGAGCTTGCAAAAATCAAAAGCTGGCGGATGTCGCCCAGTTTTTTACGATCCCGGAAAACTTCCGGAAGGTCCGTGTCCTGAAAACCCAGCTTTTCCAGCATTAACACCAAAGCACGACGGTGGAAGTACCACAGTCTTTCCAGGTCATCTTCGCGGGTGATATCAAAGCCATAGCTTAAAAGGAAGGAACTGGCAGCCTCGAGGGTGTGAATATTCAGCCTTGGGATATCGATGGCTGAATGTCCTCCGACAACGGAGTCTAAAATGGATGATTCGAAAATGAAACGTTGAGGCATTCCCCTATCTTCAAACTCGATAGGGGGTGAAGCAAGACGCGGCGCTTATTTGATCAAGGAACAAGCATACATGCGGAAGCTGCCCAGAGTACCGCTGGTTGGCTGGTAACCAGCAACCGCTGTGTAGTTCTGGTAGTATACAGTGCCTTCGGCGATGCTGTTATCGTAAGCACCTTGGAAGATGATCTCACCATAACCGTCTCTGAACTTAACCTGGAATTGACGCGTGTTGCGATCAATCATGCCCTCAGAAGCCTGAGAGAAGGACACAGAGTAAGGCTGGATCACCTGACCGTTGTAGACCTGATTCGCATAAGAGTCGAAGATCTTGATCAACATATTGGATTCAGCCGCAACCAGGCTGCCCGCGCTGTCAAACTTGAAGGTCGCAAACAGATCCACACCGGTTCTGTCGTTGATGTTACCACTTACAGAGCCCAATGATTGTGGGTCCAAAGTAGCGGAAACAAAGTTCTTCACCTGAGTTTCGAATTGAGGGGAAGCATACTGATCAAAGATTTTACCGGCGGAGGAAGTACCGCAAGTACCACTTGCCGTCGTTCCACCCTGACTGACACCACCACCAGAAGTTGTTCCGGTGTTGGTTGTGCGGCCTGCGACGCGAACAGAGCTGCTATCCTTCTTGGCACATGCACTGAGGGAAAGAACCGCCAGCAGCAGAACACCCAGCATTTTATTTTTAAAGATAGAGTTTGTCATAATCGCCTCCTACATATCCCTAAGGCAAGAGGTGGACCAGCCGTGCCAATGCTATATTGGATCTGGCACCCATTTTTCGTTTCGCGCTGATACGAAGAAGCCAAGGGCGCCATTTCCGGGAATCAGGCGCAAAAACTTTCGACAGTCCCCGGACCGCGTCTCGCTTTGAGACAAATAAAAAAGGCCGGCGCAATGCCGGCCTTTTTTGGGAAGTCACTCTATATATAGAGGCTATTGAATCTTGTTAAGGACGTTTAGAACTTCGATCTCCGCCTTCAACCAGGCCGCGGCTGCTGCATCCACCAGACCGCTGGTTAGCAGACGCTGTGGCAGTGTGTTCAAATTCGCCTCGGTCACAGGATCCAAAGACGGATCAATTTCAGTCAAAAGACCTGCGATCTTTTGCAACTGTTCAGAGCGGGCTTTCGCCACACGCAAAGTCATATCAAAGCGCAAACCTTGGGAAGACAACAGCTTGCCGAAGTAAGCCTTTTCATCGGCCTTCAGCCAGGAATACGGCAAAGTCACCTCTTTGGAAAGCCCCGGGCCCAGTTTCACAACAATCGTGCCCGTCGCCGCCTGAGCCAGATCCAGATACAGCGCCGTCAGAGATTCCGCTTCAGATTCGTCCAGCAGATTCTGACCCAGCACCGAGGTCACGACGGATTTCGCGCCATTGGCGTCTTCCACCACTTCGTTCATTTTTGGCAAAAGCGCTGCGCCAGCCACAAGCAGAACCTTGTCATTCACCGGACGAATGCTGTCCATGAACTTCAGGATCTTTCGTTGTTGAGCATCGCTCAGAGCATACTCACGCCCCCCCAGAGTTTTCCCCTGAGCCAGGTAAGGAGCGGCTTTCAGCTCATCAATCTGCTGATCCAGCCACTTCATATTGATGTTGCCGTTTTTATCACGCATCAACCCGTTCAACAAAGCGGCATAACCGCCCGCCTCTTTTAGGGAGGCCGCACGCTCTTTCATCAACTGTTCATCCAGCCCCAGACGCGCATACATGATCTTGCCGGTTTTCACCGCCGCCAAAGAGGCAAAGCTGGCTGCCGGCTGGCTGGCCTTGGTGCTGTCAAACAGAACCTGAGAAACAAAGGACAGATCGATATTGGCACGGCCCCATTTTACGGTATCAGCCAAAACCGCATCCAGATCACGAACCACACTCGGCTTGTCCGCCGGATACATGCGTCCGATGATAGAGGCAAAAAGAACTTTCACCAGATCATCACGCTCATCCACCGCATCCAGATACTTGCGCAGCAATGGGTTGTTGCCAGCATCAAAACGCTCACAGCCATAAATCTGCAAACCTTGAGAGTTCGCCACGGCGATATCGTCATCCGTGCAATAAAGGCTGACTTTTTCATCCAAAGCGGTGTTGTTATCAGAATAGGCCCAGTCCATCGCCATCTTGTCATAAGAAAGCGCCGCATACTTGATACGGCCCGACATCAGGATGTCATCGATACCACTGACATAGTCCATGATACTGGTGGAAGTTTCCAGGCCCTGGTGATTGGGATCACGCAGGTAAGTTTTTGCCGACTCATAGATTTCCTGAGTGGACACTTTCGCAGACGAAGAACCCGCAAAGTTATGGCGCAGTCCCAGCGCATGTCCCAGTTCGTGAGCCACTGTCGCACGCACGCTGTCCTGAGCCAGTCTGAGGCGTTGAGAATCCCCCGCTTCACGGGCGATTTTGTTTAACGCATTCAAGGACTCCGTCAGATCACAGGCAATGGCCCCTGCTGCCACCACCGGCACATCACCATTGAGTTTCACCAGATCAGCCGAGCCCACCGACGTGAACACAGAAGGCATAAACACCTGAGCGCGCAAAAGCTCGCCCGTCAATGGATCGGACTGACCAATTGCATAGGCCGCTCCGGAATCAAGCCAGGGAATCCAGCGCACGATGATGCTGCGATCTTCCGGTTTGGCGTCCACAGGAACACCGGTCACCACTTGAATCACATCACGGCCAAAGACTTTGTTCCAGTAAAGCGCCCCTTCGGTCACCGCGGCCAGATAGTCCTCCGGAACCGCTTCAGAAATGCGCACCTTGATCGGGCCCTTTTCAGGGGAAATATCCCACTTGGTGATCAGATTCGTCATTTCCTTGCTGTAGCCCAGCTTACGGTATTTGGTAACGAAGAAACCCACACGGCGTGAGCTGTCGTATTCTTTGGCCTTGAAGTTCTTGGAAAGATCATAGGCGCGGATCTGAATGTTCATATTCAGAGTTTCTTCGCGCGGCTCGTGATTCAGGGATTTGTCAGAACCGACCTTGATGTTGTCGCTGCGGATCTTGGACAACTGATTCAGCTCGATGTTCTTTTCATCAAACTTGATCCCGGTCACAAAAGAGTCAATCACCGGCAAAGACGCCAATGAGCTGTCGGTCAGATCCACATTTCCACGAGGTGCATCAACGTCATAGGAACGCTGAAGGACAAAACTTTTAAGGCCCTGTCCCCAATCAAACGTGATGGATGTTGCGTCTTCCGAGATCACTTCGAAGCTCTGAATCAGATTCACGGTGCGGATTTCAGAATAAATGCTGTTGTAGTTTTCGCCGATCAAAGCCAGGCGGTTGCCGGACTTTTCAAAGCTCACCACCAAAGGTTTCAAGTCGTACCACTGTGGCGTCATCCCGGAAGTGATACCGGAAGCCATCAGCAGGAAGATCTTACCCAAAGAGCTTTTTTGAATGGTCACGCAGGAAGCCTGTTTGCACGCGGCATTTGCCGGGATGTCAGCGGGGTTACTGAAGGTGCTCAGAGAGTTTGCCGGAGCCTGCTTAGCCTGGATGATTTGATCCAGAGGCTTTGCCTCGAACTGGGTGCAGGCGGAAAGAAGCGTCGAAGAAAGCAATGCGCCCACAACCAGGATGTTCTTATTAACTGCCATGAATGGCCCCCCTAAAACTGATGCATTTAATTTCAGTGCATTTATGCCAAATAGTTGCCAAGATCAAAAGAGTTCTGAAAAAAAGAAAATTGCAATGTTCATTACATTGACAGGAGTTTCATGGGAGCAAATTCCACCACCTTCATGGGGCATCCACGAGGACTTTTTACACTCTTCTTCACTGAGATGTGGGAGAGATTCTCATATTACGGCATGAGAGTGCTTCTGGTGCTTTACATGACTCAGTACCTGTTCCTGGAAGCTCAGCACGGCAAAGAAATTTGGGGCTTTGCGACCCTTAAATCCGTTCTGGGTTACTTCTATGGCGAGATGTCCGTTCAGGCGATGTCGTCCCAAATTTACGGGCTGTATACGGGCCTTGTTTATTTTACACCCTTTTTCGGCGGAATTATCGCTGATCGCTTCATCGGACAGCGCCGTTCGGTGTATATCGGTGGCTTTTTGATGGCCATCGGCCACTTCCTGATGGCGGTGGAAAGCCTGTTCTTCCCGGCTTTGCTTTTCCTGATTGTCGGGAACGGGTTCTTTAAACCCAACATCTCCACCCAAGTGGGCGGCCTCTATGCCCAGGGCGACAACCGCCGCGACGGAGCTTACACGATATTCTATATGGGCATCAACCTGGGGGCGATTTTGTCGCCGCTGATCTGCGGAACTCTGGGGCAAAAAGTCGGCTGGCACTGGGGCTTTGGTGCGGCAGGCGTGGGCATGCTTTTGTCCATGGCCATTTACCACTTTGGCGGAAAGCACCTGCCGGAAACCGAGCACAAAAAATCCATCAAGGAAGTCGAAGCCACCGCTCACAAGCCGATGACCCGTGAAGAATGGACCCGCACCATCGCTTTAACCTTCCTGTGTATGGTGACGATCTTCTTCTGGGGTGTTTACGAACAACAGGGCAACACCATGCAGTTGTGGGCGGATCAACAGACCGACTGGAACTTCTTCGGTTGGGAGATCCCCTCGACCTGGTATCAAAGCTTCAATCCGCTGGTGATCGTGCTGTTTGCGCCGCTTTTGGACCGTTTCTGGGCATGGCAGGCCAAGTTCGGCAAAGCTCCTTCCACCGTCACGAAGATGGCCTTGGGTTGCGTGCTGGGCGCGGTGGCTTTGGTGGTGATGTACTTCGCGGCAAAAATCGTGGGCGGCGGCCAGGGCTCGGTGATGTGGCTCTTGGGTTCGACCTTCCTGCTGACGATGGCGGAACTTTACATTTCCCCTATTGGCCTTTCTGTAGTGACGAAAGTTTCTCCGGCCAAGATTGTGTCGATGATGATGGGGGTGTGGTTCCTGGCGGCGTTCTTTGGAAACTACGTCGCGGGTTACGTGGGGATGTTCTATGAGACCATGGGGAAAGACCAGTTCTGGCTGCTGCTTGCAGTCTTAAGTCTGATCCCCGGAGTTTTGTTCTTTGCCTGTCATAAATTCCTGACCCAAGCCCTGGGGAAAGAGATTTAGCTGCTGTTTTTTAGCAGGCCTTCTTTGCTTGTTCATTGAGATTTCAGACAATGAGGGAAGAAAGAAGGCCCTATGGACTATAAAGTCATCTGCCCGCACTGCCGGGAAAAATTTGCGATGACCCTTTACCATGAGGACGGCGACGATCAGGAATTTATCTATGACTGCGAAGTGTGCTGCCACCCTATTGCCATTCAGGCACACTGGGACCCGGAGCATCGTCGTTTCTCCCTGAACGTCGGCCGCGGCGAAGGCTATGACGAAATGCCCATATAACTTGACCCCGTTTTCGGGATATGAGTTTATGGGGGCATGAAACTGCGCCCGCTGGAACTGACCGATCTGCCTCTGGTGAAAGCTTTTACCGATTCTACAATCGGCCTGGGTTATTTTTCCGAAAGCGAACTGCAGGACTGTTATCAGAAATCCCAATCAAAAGGTGTGATGTGCTCTTTTGTGCTGGTTGATGATCAGAATCAAATCAAGGGCTTCCGTTTGGCTTACCCTCCCGGGGCCTGGAGCAAAGGCAAAGGCTCTAAACTGCACCCGGAACTTTGGAATGTACCGCTGGAAAGTGCCGCTTATTTCCAAAGTCTTTTCATTGCTCCGGATGTCCAGGGCGGCGGCTGGGGACCGAAGCTGTCTGATGCCGCGTTAGAATGTTTCCGCAAGCTGGGCGCCAAGGCCGTGGTGACCCACGCGTGGAAAGAATCCCCGAACAATTCCTCGATCCGTTATCTGACGAAATATGGTTTCACCAGTGTGGCGACACACCCGAATTACTGGATAGATGTTGACTACACCTGCATCCGCGACGGCAAACCCTGCCGTTGTACCGCCGAAGAAATGATCAAGTATCTTTAAGGACTTTTATGAGTATCTCGCTGTGGCTCGATCAATCCGCCTCCCAAAAACCAAAACAGTTTGATGTCGTCATCGTGGGTGCCGGCATTGCCGGCCTTTCCACAGCGTACTGGCTGGAAAAAGAGAATCCTTCGATAAAAATCGCCCTTCTTGAAAAACACCGCGTGGCCTTCGGGGCCTCGGGCCGCAATGCGGGTTACGTGACCTGCGGGTCGACGGAACACTTCATGAAACTGCAGGAACAATTCGGCTTGGAAAAAGCCGCCGAGATCTGGAAGTTTTCTGAAGAAAACCGCCGTCTGCTGTTGGAGGAAATCATCGGCAAAGACCTGGATGCCGTCGATTTCCGCCACACGGGATCCTGCACGGTGGCCCCGAGCGCCGCCCATTGGGAAAAATATCAGAAGGCAGCCCGGACCATGCGCTCGGTCGGCATTGACGTTGTGGAAGTGGGACCTGCGGAAATGGAGCGCGACTATGGCGTGACGGGCTTTGACGGCGGCATCCAGTACACGGGGGATGGCTATGTCCATCCGGTAAAGCTGCTTGAAAAACTGCGTGCTCGCTTGAAGGCTGAAATCTTTGAAAGCACGGAAGTGTTCTCGGTGGTTCACCAAGGCCAAGGCCATGTGCTGCAAACCGATCGCGATCTGTTCAGCGCACCGAAAGTGCTTTTAACTTTGAATGCGTATTTGCCTTTGGTGGCGCCCGAGTTTACAAACCTGATTCGGCCCGGCCGCGGGCAGATTCTGGTCACAGAGCCGCTGCCAGCCTTCGTCAAAGGCCCTTGTTATCTGACGAAGCATCTTTGTTATTTCCGCCAGCTCCCCACCGGCCATCTGTTGATTGGGGGCTTTAGAAATCTGTCGGTTGAAACAGAAAACACCTGGACTGATGCGACCACACCATTGATTCAGCAAGCTTTGATTGATTTTGTGCGCAGCCATTTCAAGCACGGCAAAGACGCGCGCATTGCCTATCAGTGGTCCGGTATCATGGGGTATTCCCCGGATGGCCAGATGATGATTGGCGAAGTTCCAAATCGTCAGGGACTGCATGTGATGGCGGGATGTTCAGGACACGGCATGGGGCTGAGCTTCCATGCTGCCAAGGTGCTGGCAGAAAGTCTTTCCGGAAAAGAAATTCCGGAACATCTAAGACTTTCACGATTTTCCAACGAATTAAAGGCATAAAAAAAGCCCTCTTTTCAGAGGGCTTTTTTGTTTTTACTTGTAGAACTTGCTGTTGGACTTCGCCATGTTCGTCAGCGGAGTCGCTGGTTTCAGGCGGGCTGCCTTGCGGCTGGAAGCATACATTGCCAGTTGATCAGCCACATACTGAGTGCCGATGCTGTCAGTGTACTTCATCAGACCCCCACGGAACGGCGGGAAACCTGTACCCATGATCATCGCCAGATCCACTTCGTGTGGAGTTTCCACAATGCGGTCTTCAACCAGCGCCAAAGAGCACTCGTTGATCATCGCAAAGACACCACGCTCGATGCATTCTTTGGAATCATACGGATTGGTAGGCTGCCCCAGACCCAATGCCGCGTAAACTGTTTGGTCTACGGCACCACGTTTGCCATCTTCGCTGTAAGTGTAGAAACCTTTGCCGTTCTTACGACCCAGGCGACCGGAATTACCCAAAGCCTCCATACAAGGAGCAAGCTCAATGCGTTCGCCGAAAGCTTTTTTGAAGATTTTAAGAACCTTCAAACAAACATCCAAACCAACTTCATCCATCAACTCAAATGGACCCATCGGCATACCGAATTCTTTTACGTAAACTTTGTCGACGAATTCGATGCTCATGCCTTCCTGAAGCAAGAACGCCGCTTCACCCATGTAAGGAAGAAGCAAACGGTTCACCAGGAAGCCCGGACCGTCTTTCACCACCACCGGCATTTTGCCCATTTTCTTGGACAGCTCATAGATAGTGGCAATGGTTTCATCGGAAGTCTTTTCACCACGGATGACCTCGATCAAAGGCATTTTATTCACCGGATTGAAGAAGTGCATACCCGCGAAGTATTCTGGACGCGGATGACCTTTGGCCATTTCAGTCACTGACAGCGAGCTTGTATTGGTCGCGATAATGGCATCAGGACGCATTTGACCCGCGCATTCGCCGATCACTTTTTGTTTAATGCCCATATCTTCAACGATGGCTTCAACAACAACATCCAGATTTTTGAAACCTGCATAATCCGTGGAAACAGACACCAGATCCATTTTTTGCTGGAACTGATACTTGTCGATGGATTTTCTTTTCACCAGTTTCATCCAAAGATCGCTGGCGTGTTTCAAACCCTTACCCAGCGCATCGGTATTCAAGTCCTTCATGCGAACCTGAATGCCCTTGTCTGCCGCCACGTAGGCGATACCGCCACCCATGGTACCAGCACCCAAAACACCCAGACCTTTCACATCGCGTGGTTTCACATCCACACCCGGAACGCCGTTTTGTTTCTTCACCATCTCGGTCAGATAAAACACATGGATCAGGTTTTTGGAAATATCCGTCACACCCAATTTACAGAAACCTTCACGCTCTACACGCAAAGCCGCTTCACGATCAGACATACCATAAGTTTTCTGAATCACTTCCAAAGCCTGCAAAGGCGCTGGATAGTGACCTTTCGTCGCCTTAAGCACACCCTCACGGGCTTTCTTAAACACAATGCCGCGACCCAAAGCACTTTCCAAAATCACATTCACAGCGCCTTGTGGCTTGAATGTTTTACGGCGTTTTTTAGCGCCATCCGCGATGATTTCTTTCGCCCATTTCAAAGAGAAGGACTCCAGCAGGTTCGGGTGAACGACTTTGTCCACAAGACCGATTTTAAGAGCCTTTTTAGAGTTCACAGACTTACCGGCCAGAATGATATCCAAAGCCGCCTGCAAACCAATCACGCGAGGCATACGGATACAACCACCAAACCCAGGCAAGATCCCCAATTGAATCTCTGGCAGACCGATTTTCGTGGAAGAATCCTCAGAAGCAATACGGTAGTCACAAGCAAGGATGAATTCACAACCCCCACCCATACAAGCCCCGTTCACAGCCGCGATCGTCGGCATCGGCAGGTCTTCAACCATACTGATAACTTCCTGACCACCCTTCACGGCCGCTTCAAATTCCTCCGCCTTGGTCATGCTCTTGATTTCTTCAATATCCGCACCAGCAATAAAGATCTTGGGCTTGTTGGATTTAAAAATAACAGCCTTGTACGAGGACTTCTTCAACTCCTCAACAACTTCCTTAAGGCGCATCATCACCGGCGTAGAGAACTTATTAACCTTCTCCCCAACCAGATCAAACTCAACAACAGCAACCTCACCCTGAGGAACAATTTTAATACTTTCCTGAATAGACATTCTGAAAACTCCTAAGTTGCAAATCTAAAAACATTCTAAATCTAAAACACCAACCATCAGTCCTTGCGAACAGAGAAGAAATCTCTTCCGCGGCCTCTGGGGCTGGAGCTTGGGTCCGAGCTCAGAGGCAAGTTCCGCAGCAGCACATCCCAACGGGATGGCGTCCGCGAGGACTGTTCGCAGCCGCTGAGTTCGGAGCCGGGCTCCAGCCCCAGAGGTCGCGGGACCGAGAGCTTCTTTTAGCCCTCGTTCTCAAGGATCATGGATCCGCCTTGACCGCCACCGATACACAAAGTCGCCAGACCAAACTGGGTGTTTCTGCGTTTCATTTCTTTGGCCAAAGTCAGAACGATACGGGTGCCTGTTGCGCCCACCGGGTGACCCAGGGCAATCGCTCCACCGTTGACATTCAGAATATCATCACGGATTTCACCAATCTTGGAAGACAATCCCAATTTTTCCTGTCCGAATTTGTCAGAATCAAATGCCTTTTGGCAGGAAAGAACCTGAGCCGCGAAAGCTTCGTTCAATTCCACTAGGCCGATGTCTTTCATGGAAAGCCCCGCACGCTTCAACGCCACCGGAGTGGAGTAAACCGGGCCCAGGCCCATGCGTTCTGGCTCCAGCCCTGCAAACCCGTAAGAACGGATTGTCGCCAGGGGCTTGTAACCCAGCGATTCGGCTTTTTCACGGGACATCATCAACACCATTGCGGCCCCATCCGTGATCGGGCAAGAATTCCCCGCCGTGATAGAGCCCGTGGCTTTATCAAAGAACGGCTTCAGTTTCGCCAGTGCTTCCATAGTTTGATTATCACGAGGACCGATATCTTCGCTGATCACTTCTTTGTATTCAGGAGCCAGATACACCGGCGCGATCTCTTCACGCATACGGCCCTCTTTCATGGCTTTGGACGCCAGTTGGTGAGAGCGCAGAGCAAACTTGTCTTGAGTTTCGCGGGACAGGCCCCACTCTTTTGCCAGAATCTCGGCGGTCTGCCCCATGTTGATGCCGACAAAAGGATCCGTCAGACCCATCATCACGGAAATCACCGGGAAGTATTCATCACGCATGTTACCGGACAACAAAGCTTTGATCTGCTTTACGTCCGCTTTGAACAGGGACCACAACAATGGCAACGCTTGCTTCGGGCCTTTGGCAGCAAAAAGTTTTTCGTAGATTTCCTGGAACTTTTTCGGAGGCAGCGTCGGCATCTGGGACATGTTTTCAGTCCCGCCCGCCAGGATCACATCCATTGTTCCGGATTTAATTTTCTCATAGCCGTTGGAGATGGATTCCAGTGCAGAAGCACAGTTTCTGTGAACTGTGTATGCAGAGGTTTTCAAAGGAATACCCGCGTTCAATGCCACCACGCGAGAGATGTTCACCGCATCTGCCGGATTGCCGGTGTTCCCGATGATCACTTCATCCACAAGGTTCACATCCAGATTTGTCTGGGCGATAACTTGTTTCAAAGCGACTTTACCCAATTCTGCCGGGTGTACTTTTTTAAGTTTTGTTCCTGCTTTCGCGAAGGGAGTGCGAACACCTTCTACAAGAACAACATCACGTGGTGATTTCATGAACAGTCTCCTTAGTTGTATAAACCATTAAAATGATATGTCTTTTCGGCAGTTCCACCAAATAGTAAAAGGGCCGTTCTGGATCTCCCCCCGAAGCAATCCCGTCAGAGGCTTTTGGTCTAGGAACAGCAAAGGCCCGCGCATCGCGGCTTTTCCGGAATTACTAGAAATAATGCTCTAAAAGTGAGCAGTTTTCGCTCGGAGAAATATTTTTTAGCCCCAAGGCTCAGCGCGCCAAGTTCCCCATTCATTGACCCACCTCACCCCCCTCGGTAGAGTAATGGCACTTGTAACTGGACTCCCGCTAACCCATTGAAATGGGTCGTAAAATCCCTGGCTTCGGGAGCCCAAAAACTGCAACACCAAAGGAGCATCCTTGGAAACTAAAACTGAAACCAAAACCGGCACCACGAACTTCGACCAAGAAGCCCTGCTGTACCACCAGCAAGGCAAACCGGGAAAAATCGAAGTCATCTCTTCCAAACCCTGCGCAACGGAAAAAGACCTTTCTTTGGCCTACTCTCCGGGTGTGGCAGCGCCATGTAAGGCCATCGCCAAGGATCCGGCAAAGGTTTATGACTACACGGCCAAAGGCAATCTGGTTGCTGTTATCTCCAATGGAACTGCGGTTCTGGGCTTGGGTAACATCGGTCCGGCGGCCGGCAAGCCCGTGATGGAAGGTAAAGGCATCTTGTTCAAACAATTTGCCGGTATTGACGTCTTTGACATTGAGGTTGCGGCCACTGATGTCGACACTTTCTGCAATGCTGTTCGCGTTCTGGAACCGACCTTCGGTGGTATCAACCTTGAAGACATCAAAGCGCCTGAGTGCTTTGAAATCGAAGAGCGTTTGAAAAAAGAAATGAACATCCCGGTTTTCCACGATGACCAGCACGGAACCGCGATTGTGTCCGGTGCCGCACTTTTGAATGCGTGTTCTATCACCAACCGCAAAATGGAAGACATGCGCATCGTTGTAAACGGTGCCGGGGCTTCTGCGAACTCCTGCGCGAAGATCTTTATCGCATTGGGTGCTCGCCGTGAAAACATCATCATGTGCGACTCTCAAGGTGTTATCTACAAAGGCCGCACGGCCGGCATGAACAAGTACAAAGAATACTTCGCTTCTGAAACAGAAGCCCGCACGCTGACTGAAGCTTTGCGTGGGGCGGATGTCTTTGTCGGCCTTTCTGTGGCCGGCGCTTTGACGCCGGAAATGCTAAAGGATATGGCCAAAGACCCTATCATCTTTGCCATGGCAAATCCGGAGCCGGAAATCACTCCAGACAAGGCTCGCGCGGCACGTCCGGACGCCATTATCGCCACCGGTCGCTCTGATTATCCGAACCAGGTGAACAACGTTCTGGGCTTCCCGTCCATCTTCCGCGGCGCTTTGGACACTCGTTCCACTCAGATCAACGAAGAAATGAAACTGGCCGCCGTTCATGCTTTGGCGAAACTGGCGCGCATGGATGTTCCGGATAAAGTTTCTGCCACTTACGGCGGGAAAAGCTTTAAATTCGGTCGTGACTACCTGATCCCCAAGCCATTCGACACCCGTGTTTTGTTGTGGGTGGCACCGGAAGTGGCGAAAGCGGCAATGAAGTCCGGAGTGGCAACTCGTGCCATCGAAGACTGGGATCAATACCGTGAGTCTTTGGAGGCGCAACAGGGCCCTTCCAAGGTCTTCATCCGCTCAGCGATCAACCGCGTGCACCAGAATTCTGAAGCCAACGGTGGCGAATTGCCTCGCATTGTCTTCCCGGAAGGCACCAGCACCAAGGTTTTGAAGGCTTTGGCGACTTTGGTTGAAGAAAGAATCTGCCAGCCGATTTTGCTGGGTTACCCAGAGCGCGTGAAAGAAAAAATCAAGGCTTTGGACATTCCTCTTTTGAATGATGTTCAGATTGTTCACCCGTCTTCTCATCCGAAGTATTTCAGCTTCGTTGAAAAGCTGTATTCTTTGCGCCAGCGCAAAGGCATCAACCTGGGTGAAGCCGAACGTCTGATGGCAGACCCGAATTACTTCGCGGCGATGATGGTTAACATGGGCGAAGCTGACGGTATGGTCAGCGGATCTTCCATCAACTATGCCGATGCGGTTCGTCCGATTTTGCAAACTATCGGCACTTACAAAGAAGGCATCCCGGCGGGTCTGAACTTTGTCTTGCTTGAAGACAAGTTCCTGGTTCTGGCTGACACCACCGTGAACTTCAATCCAAGTGCAGAACAGTGTGCGCAAATCGCATTGCAGGCAGCCAAGATTGTTGAGTACTTCGGCATCGAGCCTCGCGTGGCGATGCTGAGCTATTCCAACTTCAGCGGCGCAGAAGGCACTCCTCGCAAAATGAAAAAAGCGGCGGAAATCGCCCGCACGCTGCGCCCGGATCTGATGATCGAAGGTGACATGCAGGCAGACACAGCGGTGAATCCAGAGATCATGGAACGTCTGTTCCCGTTCTCCGGACTTAAAGGTGGCGCGAACGTTCTGGTCTTCCCGAATCTGGAATCCTCGAACATTGCCTACAAGCTGATTCAGCAAATCGGCAAAGCGGAAGTGATCGGTCCATTCCTGACAGGTGTTCGCCGTTCTGCCAACGTTCTGCAAAGAACCACAACCGTGGATGGCATCGTGAATTCCGTGGTCTTCACGGCATTGGAGGCACAGTTCATCAAAGACGCCCTGAAAGCCCGTGGCAAAAAGTAGTCCGGAACACTCTCAAGAGTCTCTTTGGGAGCTTGCCTGGATTTTTCTTAAGCTGGGAGCCACCTCTTTTGGTGGCCCCGCTGCGCACATTTCCATGATGGAAGAAGAATTCGTCCATCGCCGTCAATGGGTGTCCCGCCCCGATTTTCTGGAGCTTCTGGCGCTGTCCAATCTGATTCCCGGTCCCAATTCAACTGAACTTGCCATTCACATGGGCTATCGCCGCGGCGGCTGGAAAGGCCTGGGGATCGCAGGGATCTGCTTTATTCTGCCCGCTTTTTTCATTGTCACATTGATCGCCGCCTTTTACGTGCACTATGCAAAACTTCCGCAAATGGAAAGCTTCCTGACCGGAGTCAAAGCCGTGGTGCTGGCCGTGATTCTTCAGGCCGCCTCCAGATTTTTGCTCAGTCTTTTCAAAATAGAGTCCTTCTGTCGGGAAAGTCTTCACACTTTAAGATCCCGCTCGTCCCTGTTCACGCTTTTGCTGGTGGTGATTTCGGCTTTTTTACATTCCGCAGGTATGGCGGAAATTCCATTATTGGTGGCCGGAGGAATTCTGGCTTTGCCGCTTTTAAAAACCAACGGCCGTCTTTGGGACGCCGGCGGGCTTTTCTGGGTGTTTTTCAAAGGTGTTTTTCAAAGTGGGCTCGGTTCTGTTTGGCAGCGGTTACGTCCTGCTCAGTTTTTTGAAAACTGAACTGATTGAAAAACGCAGTTGGCTGACGGAAACCCAGTTGATGGATGCCATCGCCGTGGGGCAGTTCACCCCCGGTCCGGTGTTCACCACCGCCAGTTTTATAGGCTATCTGCTGCAAGGCCCCACCGGGGCCGTCATTGCCACAGTGGGGATTTTCCTGCCGGCGTTCGTCTTTGTTGCCCTGAGCATTCCGGCCTATCGGTGGATGAAAAACTCCGAAGCCCTGAAGCAGTTCCTGCAAGGGGTTGTGGCGGTTTCGGTGGGATTGTTGTTTTCCACTTTGGTGCAATTGGGGCGGGACTCGCTCACCACCCCCCTGTCGTGGGGAATCTTTTTGGTTAGTCTGGTTTTACTGCGTCGACGCATTCCCAGTGCAGCTTTGATTCTTGCTGGCGGAATCCTGACTTTACTTCTGTAAATTTAACTTTGTGCCCACCTCTGACCGTGCTAAAATTAAGACTAAGGGAGGGTTTTCCTGATTGAATAATCAAGCCCAAGTCAAAGACCAGGATAGAGCGATCGTCATTGGTGTCGGCCTCAAGACCGAGCCCCTTACTGAAATCAAAGAAAATCTGCTGGAACTTGAAGAGCTGGTTTCTGCCGCTGGCGGCGAAGTCGTGGGCTCAATTATTCAGGTTCTTCCGCAATGGAACCCGGCGACCCTGATTGGCACCGGAAAAGTTGAGGAAGTGGCTGAAATGGTTCGCGACAGCGGAGCGACGATTGTGGTGATGGACCACCAGCTTTCGGGTGTGCAGCAACGAAACTTGCAGCAAATTGTGAAAGCCCGCGTGATTGACCGCAATCAGTTGATTCTGGATATCTTCGCCCAGCGTGCACAGACCTTTGAAGGAAAACTTCAAGTGGAACTTGCACAGCTTTTGGATCAAATGCCCCGCAACGTCGGTGCTTGGCTTGATTCCCTGTCCCGTCAAGGTGGTGGTATCGGCACCCGAGGCCCGGGTGAAACCGCTCTGGAAAACGACCGTCGTCGCATCCGTGAGCGCGTGGCGCTTATTAAGAAAAAACTTGAAAGTGTGCGCCAAAACCGCGCACAACACAGGCAATCCCGTCGTCGTCACGAAATCCCGTCCTTCGCGCTGGTGGGTTACACCAACTCTGGAAAAAGCTCGATCCTGAACCGCCTGACCGGCGCTCAGGTGATGACGAAAAACCAGGTCTTTGCGACGTTGGACCCTACAACCCGCAAGATCTTCCTGCCCGATGCGCCCCCTGCTGTCGTGACCGACACCGTGGGATTCATCCGTAAATTGCCGACACAACTGATCGAGGCCTTTAAAGCAACACTTGAAGAGTCCTCGGAAGCCGACGTGCTTTTGCACGTGGTGGATCTGTCTTCGCCAAACATGGAACGACAAATCGAAGTGGTTGAAGCTTTGATTAAAGAATTCAACTGGCAGGATAAAAAGATCATCCACGTCTTTAATAAATGTGATGTCGCACCTTTGGAGCGACAATTCCGAGTAAAGGCTTATCCTCGCGTGTTCGTCAGCGCCCTGACCGGTCAGGGTATGGAGCAGTTGAAAAAACTCATGGCCCAGACCGTGAGCGAAATGCAGCAGGACGTGCAGCTTTACTTCCCACGCGCTGAAGAATACAAAATCTTTGATTTGGGCCGTGAAGCCCAGATCCTGCGCAAAGAGACCGCCACCGAAGGCACGGTCTGCTACACCCAATTGACCCCGACCCTGATTAATAGATGGAAGGATTATCTGGTAAAGTAAGCGCCGGAACACATATTTGAGATAACTCACAAAAACCCCGGGACCTATGTCCTGGGGTTTTCTTTTTTAAGCTCATCCCTTCCACAATCCCGCCGATAAGCCTGAAGTGAGACAGCTTAAAGTTCCTTTTCTTATAGCGGCCTTTTTTTACTCTGTGGCTTTTGAAGCCATGGCGGCGCCTCAATGCGTGAACGACAAAGCTGGCACCAAAGGCGTCTCTAATCAGGAGATCAATCAATCCCTGATCCAGGCCACAGATCCCCTGACCCAGGCCTTTGCTTACACCAATTTCGAAGCGTCGCAAAAAGCGGGTTACGTCGTGGCCTGCGAACTGGAAGATCGCTTTAAGTCTTTAAAGAAAACCACGAAGGACATTGCGAAGGTCACCAAAGCCCAAAACAATGTCAAAGCCATCCGCCGCGAGTGCATCGAAGCGTCCCTGCAGCGTGAAGTCGGAAATCAGGGTTATAGCTGCCTGAAAGACACTCCGAAAAAATTTGAAAATGCCGGCAAATCAGCGCCTTGCCTGAATTCCTCCACGGTGGACTTTATCGAGTATTCCTTGAATCAGGCACTGAACTGCATGTCTTCAGACCGCACGCCGATTGATCCGCGTTTCATTCTTAAAAAAATCAACAATGAAACCGCGTTTAATTTCTACATCGCCTATAACGGCGGCGTGGGCATGGGACAACTGACCTCCAATCCGGTGAAAGAACTGGCCGGCTGGAAAGAGGACGGAGAATTCATTGAAGGCAATGGTCGCAACATTCTGGAAACTTTGATGAAGAGCCAGAACCCGGCCTGCAAACCATTCCGCGATATCATGAAGGATGACCTGGTCAATCCCCCGCCTCGCCCCGGCAGTCCGAAAAACTACTGCACCTGGGTCAGTCCCGGCAAAGGGGTGGCAAGAAATCTGATCTATTCCCTGGGCTATTACGTGCATGTGCGCGACAGCATTGTGAAACCGGCCCTGGCCGCGCGTGCGGGAAGACTTGCCGCGAATCAGGATGTACTGAACTATCTGACCTTGGTGGCTTATGGGCCGCAAGGACCTGCCGAAGCCAAATCATTGATTCGAAAACTGCGCCTTTCCAACACCACTCCTCCGGGCGACGCCGTTTCCAAGATCATCAAAAACAATTCCTATGTTCGTCAGACCGAAGTGAAAATGAACGAACTGCTGGATCAGTATAAACCCGGAGTGCCTCACACCCCGGCCGACAAAAAGGGCGATACATGTTTAAAATAGCATTAGCCCTGACAGTGCTGACCGCCCAGGCCACACCTCTAAAAAACACCGACGACTTTCTTAAAGAGTCGCAAGCCGCTTTTGAAAAGGCCTCAAAGGAAACAACCTTTGAGAAAAAAAGCACTGTTTTAAAGGCTCTGGAAAAATCATTTGAAGCGACTTTGAATCAGTACGAAAAAACCAATCCCACAGAAGGTGACGACAAGGAGCAGGACGTGGCCCGCCTGTTCTACACCCTGGAGCCGGCATTTGAGCTGGCCAAACTGAAAGAAAAAACCAAAAAAGACTGCGCCCGAAAAAAGCAGGATGTCCTGACTGGCGACAACCAGCCCGACGACGCGCCGACCAGCCCAAATGCGAAGGAAGCCCTTCGCTGGATCGAACTTCTTTGCAAATAAAAAGGCTGATTTAAGTCAGCCTCAAGTGAGACTGGATGGATTGAAGCAAAAGCTTCGAGTTGATGGGCTTGGTCAGATGGTCAGCAAAGCCGGCGGCAAAAGCGCGGTCGCGGTCTTCCTTCATGGCGTGCGCGGTCAATGCGATGATAGGCCCCTGGAACCCCTGCTTGCGCAGTCCGGATAAAGTGCCAAAGCCATCCAGACCCGGCATCTGAATGTCCATCAACACCAGATCATATTGTTGTTTAAAGGCCTGATTCAAAGCCTCTTCGCCACTTTCAGCTTCGGTGACATCAAGGCCCGCACCACTCAGAATTTTCGTTATAAGTTCGCGGTTGTCCGCCGAATCGTCGACCGCAAGCACCCGGACACCGACCAAAGGATTTTGCACCTGCCCGTCCGCCCCCTCCGCGGTGACTGCCGCCCCTGGCATGGCATCTTCGGCCTCGAATGAAAACTCAAAGGTGCTGCCCTGATGAGGTTCGCAGCGGGCAATGTACACATCACCCCCCAGAGCTCTTGCCAGATTCCTGGAAAGAGCCAGCCCCAACCCCGTTCCACCAAAGCGACGGGTTGAAGTGGCATCCGCTTGCGTGAAGGGCTGGAAAAGACGATCCGCCTGCTCTTTCGTCATCCCAATGCCAGTGTCTTCGATAATGAAGGTGATTTTTCGGCGCGTCCCATCCACCCGCTCGGCCCGGCAGGAAACCTTCACCGAACCCTTCAAGGTGAACTTGATGGCGTTGCCAATAAGATTCACCAGAACCTGACGGATACGGACGACGTCTGACAGGACAACCAGATTGCCGATTTCGGCCAAGTCATAATTCAGGTAGATGTTCTTGCGTGAAGCCTGATCAAAGAACATGGTCAGAACTTCCTGCAGCAGTTTTTTCAGTCTTACCGGCGACTTGTCGATTTCAAATTTACCCGCTTCGATTTTGGACAGATCCAGAATGTCATCAATGATCCGGGTCAGCGACATACCATTGCGATGAATGATCTCGAAGTACTTTCGTCTGTCGGCCTCATCAAGATCCTGCGTGCCGATGATTTCTGCAAACCCCAGAATCGCCCCCAAAGGAGTGCGGATTTCGTGGGACATGTTTGCCAAAAACGCCGACTTGGCCTGATTGGCATTTTCCGCAGCATCTTTTGCCGCCTGCAACGCGCGCTCTGCCAGCACTTGTTCGGTCACATTATTCGCAGCAAGAACAAGCCCTTCGATTTCATCGTTAAAGTCAAAGATGGGCTGATAAACCACGTCGACAAAGACTGAAAACTCAACCCCATCGGCACGGCGGTCACGAACCTCAAAATTTTTAGCTTCGAAAACTTTTCCCGTACGATAAATCTCATCCAACTGTGCAATCAGTCCGATTTCTTCCGTTTTAGGGAAAACATCTTTTATCCTTTGCCCGGTGACATCACAATCCCCAAGAAACAAATCCCGGTAAGAGTCATTCGTCATCGCAAACCGGTGTTCGGGGCCATCCAGCACCGCCATGGCAATCGGGGCTTTTTCGAGAATAGAGCGTAATTTTCTGCGCTCGGCCCGCACTTCCTGATTGGATCGGGCCAAACTTTCCTCGGCCGCTTGATTCCTTTTAACGGAAACTGTCGTATCCAGAATCGTACACAGCATCCCCGAAATTTTTCCCTCGGAATTAAATAACGGGGAATTGCCGTAGGTATAATAGTTCCCCTGAGGCTTGCCATCGACCACGATGTCAAATTGCACGTCAGACGCCAGCACCACACCACCGGATTCAACGGTGCTTGCAATGGCATCCACCTGATCCCAAACTTCAGGCCACACTTCACGCAAAGGCGAACCCAAAGCCTGTGGATGTCGATGTTTTAAAATTGGCATATAGGCGTCATTATAAAAGACCCGTCGTTCAGGGCCCCAAGTGCAGTACATCCCGACCGGGCAACTAAATACAATGCGCAGAGAATTGATAAGACCGGAATCCCACTTTTCGATGGGACCAAGCTCTGTCCGGGACCAGTCAAAAGCCAACGTGGCCCGAACCATGAGACTGGTGTTTGCGTATTCGCCAAATGGATTAACCGGATATTCTGACCCCACAGTATTTTCTACCCCAGGGCCTGTCTATTTCATAGACTTTTTTAGATAGACATCCTCGCGTTCATGACGATGCACATAAGGATGTTTTTCTGCATGAACTACTTGGTTTTATTCTGCAGACGAATCTCGCGGCGTTTCTTCGCCTGCTCAAAGCGGCGTTTGTCGTCCTCGGATTCCAACACCAACCCTGGAACTTCTGTTGGTTTTCCCATAGAGCCCAAAGCCACGAAAGTCAGATACGCCGAAGCCGTATGGAAAGTTTCACCCGTTTTCGGGTTTTCGGCATCGACACGAACGCCGACTTCCATTGAAGTCCGCGAAGTGTAGTTCACACTCGCCTTCAGATTCACCACCCAGCCTTTATAGACGGGCGCCACAAAATCCAGACGGTCAATGCTGGCTGTGACAGTTTCCTTGTTACAATGTCGTTGAGAGCAGATCGCGGCGCAGATATCGATCCAGGACATGATCGTTCCGCCGAAGACACTTCCCAAAGAGTTGGTATGGGAAGGAAGAACCAGTTGAGTCATTACCACTTGAGATGCTGATACGGGTTTTGAAGCAGCCAAGGTGCAGCCCCTTTCTAAAAAAACAAAGCGCAGGTCTGTGTCTCCACATCCTGCGCCTTAGAATCAATCTAATCAATAAAGATTAGATGCCGCCCATACCAATATCGGAGTTACCGCCACGGTTCAAACCGCTACCTGGTAGAGTTGTAGTGCCTGCAACAGTCGCAGATCCAGCTGGGATCGTTTGAGTTGCATTGTTGTTGAATGCAGTCGCAGCAGCCGCTTGGTTGTTGTTCTCAGCGCGAACTTCCGTTTCAACGAAGCCCAGGTGAGGCAAGCACCATACGATCAACTGTGCACGAGACTTCACATTCATTTTTTTGTAGATGTTTGTGAGGTGAAATTTAACTGTTTTCTCAGTTACAAAAAGCTGGTTCGCAACTTCCTTGTTGGACAAGCCTTTAGACACAAGTTCAGCAACTTCTGCCTCTCTATTTGAAAGACCTTTTTGAATCAGGACATCTCTGAGCATCCTTGCTCCCTCCCGCTAATTGTTTTTGTTTTTAAATCCGTCTAAACCTTCAACGCCACCCAGGACTCATGTCCAAAAGTAGCCTCGACCACCTGTAATAAAGTCTGACAACAAAAACTGAAATTCGCAATAGCTTTGGACTCTAGTTTTAAAAAACTAGACCGATAAGCATGAGGATTTTACACAGTTTCCAACATTCAGGAGATATTATGTTTCCCACAAATACAAAGTTTTTGGTCGTTGATGACTTCGCAACTATGCGAAAAATCATTAAAAAAGTGCTAAATGAGCTTGGCTACACCAACGTAGAGGAAGCTGATGACGGTAAAACCGCCCTGCCTATGATCCAGGCCGCCCATGATGCAGGCCAGCCTTACGGCTTTGTCATTTCGGACTGGAATATGCCCGGAATGCAGGGTATCGACCTTTTGAAGGCCTGCAAGGCCGACCCTCGCACTAAGTCTGTGCCCTTTATGCTGGTGACTGCAGAGTCCGAGCAAAAGCACATCCTGGAAGCAGCCAAAGCCGGTGTTTCTGACTATGTGGTTAAACCGTTCAACTCTGCCACTTTGAAAGGCAAGATGGAACGCGTTTGGGCTAAGCACAACCCTTCCACACAAGCAAAAGCTTCCTAAGCCTTGGGTCTGGAGAAATAAATGTCTGCAGCACCAAAAGAAGCTATTAATCCCCTGTTTGACAAGCGTCTGATCAATGCTTTCGTGGAAGGCGTTATCAAGACCCTGAAAACCATCGCTCAAACCGATGCCACACCTGGAAAACCCTTCATTGAGCCGCAATTCGTGCTTAAAGGGGAAATCGCCGGTATGGTCGGCATGGTGGCGCCGCCTCTGAAAGGCACTTTGCTGATCTCTTACGGCAAAGACAGTATCTTCCACATTCTTGAGAACATGCTGGGCGAAAAACACACCACCATCAATGGTGAGGTGTCCGACGCCGTTGGTGAAATGACCAACATGATTTACGGTTCTGCCAAGACAACTTTGAATCAACTGGGATACAACTTCGAGATGGCAATTCCAACCGTGATTTCCGGTGATTTCAAGATCACCCACGCTGACAAAGGTGCCACGCTCGTCATTCCCTTCAACCTGACGAACGGCTCCACTTTCTATGTGGAGATTTCGGTGCAGCAATGAGTTCCGCTTCAGGAAAGACGGTTGATGTTCTCATCGGGAGTCCCCGTGACTCCTTCTGGGAAGCCATCACATCTGTCCTGAAGGGTTACTATCCGTACCAGCTCAAGCATTTCAAATCCATCGACGAAGCCCTCGATCACGGCACTTCCGAAAATTTCAAACCTATCTTAGCCCTGGTTGACGGACAAGACGGCACCAATCTGACCAATGAATGGGTGCAGTCCACCAAAATGAATTATCCCGACTGCCCGGTCATCGTGCTGCACTCTTCCGCCGCCCCTTTGGATTTCAACATCGTCAAGAAAAACGGCGCTGACGAGATCATGCACATCAACTTCGACCGCGAATTCATTTCCGACATGGTTCTGCAACTGGCCCCTATCGAAATGGAAGGCGATCAGATTCCGATCACGGCTTTAATGCCCGTGGATCTGCGTGATATGGATGCTGACACCAATATCAACTTTGATGTCTATGTACACCTGCCTGCGAATCATCGCTCTGTGATGATGAGAAAGGCCGGCGACGTGGTCGATCAAAAACATCTGGACAAGTTCAATGCCCTAAAACAGCAGATGTACATCAAAAAGACCCAGATGAAACCGTTCTTTGAATACGCCCGCACGGTGATGAGCATGCGCAACATGCCGATGCCCATCTCAATGACGGAAAAATTCCACCGTTCCAAAAAAGTCATCTATGAAATCATGGCCCAGTTCCTGAATGGTGCCTCCACGGACTATTCCGAAGGAAAAGTGATCCTCGACAAATGCAAATCCATCGTTGCCGACTTTGAACTGACCAAAGATCTTCCCCCGCAAGAGATCTTTGATGAGGTCTTCCGTTTTTCAGGCAATGTGCGCACCATGTATCACGACTGCATCTGTCTGTCCGCCTATGCCGCTTACTTCGCCCAGCTTCTGGGATGGAGCATGGAAAAGCGTGAAGCCGCCGCCATCGCCGGGCTTTTGCACAATATCGGCCTGTCCCAGATGCCCGTCAGCGTCGGCACCAAACCCGTGAAAGACTATTCCCCGGAAGAGATTTCCCAGTATCATCTTTACCCGGAGCGCTCGGTGGTGATGGTGAAGGCCAAAAAAGTGCCGCTGCCACAGGAAATCGCCGAAGCCATCGGTCAGCACCGCGAAAACGGCACCGGCACAGGCTTCCCTAAAAAACTTTTGAGTGGGGATATTTCCGATTTTGGAAAACTGCTGGGCTTTGCCTATCGTTTCCACGAAATGACCGCCCTGACCGAAGGCGGCAAACAAGCCCGCACGGCCACACAGGCCATTCAGGATCTGCGCGATGAAGCCCTGTCGGGATCCGGCAACATCGATCTGCTGATGACCACGAATATTTTCAAAAAATGGAAGCCGGCAGCCTAAGCGCGCCCCGCCTAGTCTTCCTCGAACGTCACATCCATATAGTCCTGAAGATCAAAGACCTCGCGCAAGTTCGCCTGACGCTCGGACCAGTCAATGGACTTCAGAATCATTTTGGCCGAAACCAGTCCTTCATAGGAATAAAGGCACACAAACAACAAACCGGTCACCCAGCGCAAACGGGCTTGAGTGGCGCGGGGCTTATCCTGCACCACGCGGGTTTCCGCCGCCCAGTCACAAAGATGCGTGCGATCGTAACGGAAAAACGCCAGGGCATAAATCCCCCAGGAAAAAAAGAAGCTCAAACGCCCCGTCAATGGGCGCAGCAGACACTGGGACCAATGCAGCTTTTCGGTGAAATTATTGGCGGGCACCACTTTTAAGCCCATAAACCACTTGCCCGGCGTGGCCTGCATCAGCACCAGAAACACAAATTCATACACTGCGGGAATCAAAAACAGCAAAAACAACTGCAGCAATGTCACGATGACGTCGTCTTCGGTGAAAATCAGTTTTAAAAACACCCCGGCAAAAGGCAGATAAAACGGCAGACTGATGATCTGATCAATGCCATAGGCAAAAAAACGTCTCCAGGTGCTGGGAACAAATGCGGATTCCATCTAAGTTGACTCTCTTTCCAGATATTTTTTCAACCACAGCAACGCTTCGTCGCGGCTTTGCAGCCGGCGCTCCAGTTGCTGCTCAAAGGCCCTTTCCAGACAGACTCCGATGGCCGGCCCGGTCAGGCGCCCTTTCACATCCTCGCCGTTTAAAAACGGTCGCGGCAACACTTCCTGCCAGCTTTTCCATTCTGCCAGCAGAGTTTCAATCGCGGTCTTTTCAACCGCCTCGGACAGTAAAATTCTTAAGGCGAAAACAACGCCCTCTCTAGCCAGCATTTGCAGTTGCTTTCCCAAAGAGTTCTTCAGCACTGCGTGAGGATCGTGCCAGACTTTCCAGGCATCCTCGATGGCCCGGCGATCGCGGGTGGAAAGCTTCAGCATATCCAAAGCCGCAACAAGCTCTGAACCTTGAGCACTTCGCACAAACAGCGCCAGACGCTGCCAGGATTCGGTGGCCAGCGGGTTTTTCACCCAGTCATTTTTGCGCAGACGAAATGGAAACAGCACACCCATCAGGCCCGAGTCTTTCATGACTTGCAGTCCGCGCCCGGCGTGCTCTGTTTTTAGAAGCTTGGTCATTTCATCGCGGATGCGCTCACCACTGACGGATTTGACTTTGGCGGCCATCTTTTTAACGGCGGCAAAACTGACCGGCTCCAGCTCAAAATTCAGTTGGGCGGAAAAACGGGCCGCTCGCAGCAGGCGCAGTTGATCTTCCTCAAAACGCCGCTCGGCCTCGCCCACCGTGCGCAGTATGCCGGCCTTCAGATCCTTCTGGCCCTCGACATAATCAAGCACCTGCGCTGTCGCCAGATCATAAAAAAGTGCATTCACGGTGAAGTCCCGGCGCTGGGCATCCTCCTGGGGACTTGAGAAAACCACGTTTTCCGGGCGGCGTCCGTCGCTGTAGGTCCCATCGTTCCGGAAGGTCGCAACCTCTATATCCGCGCCCTCGACAATCACACGCATAACCCCGAAGCTTTTGCCCACATTGACGGTTTTACTAAACAGGGATTCGACTTTTTCCGGTGTTGCATCGGTCGCCAGATCCAAATCATTGGCAACAATGCCCAACAGGGCGTCGCGCACACAGCCGCCGGCCAAAAAGGCCTTATAGCCATGGGCCTGCAGCTTGTGGTAGATTGACTCCACTGCCGGCCAATGAGGATGGGATTGAAGAAGACTTTGCACCTGATTCACATCCAAGATTGTAGAAAAAGACAGGCCTGAAAGAAAGAGTTTGTTCGCGTGACGCCACAGGAGATGAAATCTCTTATCGATGGAACTTTGACCGATCTGGGGTTTTCCCACTTCGGTTTTGCGCCATTGAGCAAACCCTTAAGCTTTGATTTCTACCGGGAATGGATTGACCAGGGACTGCATGGAGACATGACCTATCTGGCAGAACATGCCCAGATCAAGGAAAACCCGCAAAGCAAGTGGCCCCGCGCCCAAAGCGCACTGGTGTTCGCCATGCCCTATTTCCCCCATCCCGAGAAAAAATCTGAATTTCCGCTGAAACAGGCCCGCGTCAGTCTTTATGCGCAAGGCATGGACTATCACTTCTGGTTCAAGGATCGCATGAAGTCTTTGTGCACAGATTTGCAAAAGCTTTTTCCAGAAGAGGAGTTTTTGGCCTTCACCGACAGCAGCCCGGTGCTGGAGCGGGATCTTGCCAAACAAGCCGGCCTTGGCTGGGTCGGGAAAAACACCTGTTTGATTCACCCCAAAAAAGGCAGTTTGTTCTTTATCGGGGAAATCTACACTTCCTTGAAAATCCAAACCGAATTTGCACCTTTGCCGGATTTCTGCGGCACCTGCACGCGCTGTCTGGACATCTGCCCCACCGGCGCATTGATTGAGCCGCGCAAGATGGATGCACGCAAATGCATCTCGTATCTGACCATCGAGTCGCGCCAGATCCCCGACGAGGAACTGCGCCCGCAAATCGGCGATTGGTTCTTCGGCTGTGATCTTTGTCAGACCGTGTGCCCCTGGAATCAAAAAGTCTTTAAAGGCCAGCTTTCCATCGAAAAAAGTCTTTCCCTGAACGATGCGCAAGAATCCCTGCTGATAGAGGATCTGCGCTATATCCTGTCAGCTTCCGGCAAAAAGATCAGCCGTGATTTCCTGGGAACCCCACTGGCCCGGGCGGGCTCGTTGGGCTTAAAACGCAATGCCATGATTGTCGCGGTCAACCGGGGTTTGAAAGAACTGCGCCCGGAAATCCAGGCGCTGACGGAACACGAAAAATTAGGTGAGCTGGCTTTGTGGAGCCTGGCAAAACTGGAAAACTAAAGTCCCAGTTTCTTCAGCAGGTCATCAATTTCAAACTGATTCATTTTAGACGGAGCCATGCCCGTATCCACGCTGGCACTGTAGGACTCATTGAACTGATTGGACACCCAGCGAAGCCGGTCAATAAAGGCCTGTGGGATGGTTTCCCGCAGGAAGTTGGAATCTTTATGGATATTTTCAAGCAGGGTTTCCAAAGTCTCTGTGGCATCCAGCAAAAGGCCCACACACACATGGAAGAACTGTTCATTGCCAGTGATCTGAGAAGCCTTGTATCCAACAGCTTTACACAGGGCCGCATAGTCGGAAATCATGTGCAACGCGTGCTCAGGAGGCGCCATCAGGGCCAGACTCTTGGCGCCGCCCATAATTCGATCGACGTTATTGCCATAATCCGCAAGTTTACGAACCTGAGAAAAGTCACCTTCAATACCTTCGAGAAGGTCCAACAACTCTTCAATCAAGGACTTTGACTCGTTCACAAAATCTTCTACAATTTCTTTATCAATCGACATCCACTCAAAGATACCAATCGAAGGATACAGAGGCAATGGATTATGTTTCTATACGTGTAAGCACCCTGCGCGGCGATCAGAAGATCGACTTCAACGCTTACGTTAAAATCAACGACAAGATGATACTCTACCTTCGTCGCGGCGATAGCTTTGAAGGCGAACGTCTGAAACGCCTTAAGGACAAAAAGCTTCGCAAAATGTACATCCTCACCGACGAAGAAACCAGCTATCGCAGCTACCTGCAAAAGAATATCGAAACCGCCTATGACGACACGACCGGGAAGGATATTCAAACCCGCGCCGACATCATTCAAGGTTCCCAGCAAAACAACGCCGAAGAGGTTTTCGAAAATCCCGAGAACATCGAAAGCTACAACTACTGCAAAGATGCCGCAGGCAAATATGTGAACTTCATCATGAGCAACGCCCAGGCGATGTCTGCGGTGATGAAGATTGAAAACACCGACAAGACGGTTTCTCATCATGGTGTCACCGTGGCGACTCTGTCGATCGCCCTGGCACAGAAGCTGGGAATCAATGACCCCAAAAAAACGCAGCTTCTGACCCTGGGGGCTTTGTTGCATGATTATGGCCACCACAACACCACTTTGAACCTGAATCAACCCCTGTCAGGGATGAGCCCGGAAGACCTGGCCCTGTGGAAAAAACACCCGACCGAAGGCGCTCAGAAAGTTCAGGACAAAAAACACTTCGATCAGACTGTTATCAATATTATCGGCCAGCATGAGGAAACCATCAATGGCACCGGCCCCAAGGGACTGCGTGAAAAAGACATGGATCCGCTGGCAGTTCTGGTTTCATCAGCCAATGCCATGGATCGCCTGATCACGTTTGAAGGTGTCCCGAAAGCAGAGGCCGCGAAAAAACTGATGATTGATCACGTTGGCAAACACCCTCTTCAGCACATTCAGCTTCTGAATGATATTCTGAAGGGTCTCTAGATTTTTATTCAAAAAAGGGTTTCCATCACCATCCAATGGGAGTAAGGGTTATGTATGACCCTTACAGACTTACTCCAAAACTGGCGCCACATTCTGCACAAGCTGGAATATCAGGACACTTTGCGTGTGGTCCCTTATCTGCTGGCAAGTCTGGTGGCTGCCGGAACATCCCTGCTGTACTCGCAGGCGTTTTTCTTTGGTGAAGAGGTCGCTCTTCACGTGGTCGAAAACTTTCACTGGGCCCTGTCTTTGCTCGTCACCCTGTCGATGATTTATTTAAGCTGGTATCTGCCCTATCGTTTCGCCAAGCAGGCCGGAGGCAGTGGCATCCCTCAGATGCTCATTGCCAACGAGCTGGATCCCGCCTCTGACAAAGCTCTGATCCGTTCTTTGATTGGCATTCGCACCATCACCATGAAAATCATTTCCTCTATCGCGTGTGTCCTGGGTGGCGGCGCCGTCGGCCAGGAAGGACCCACGCTGCAGATCGCATCAGGTTTGTTCTATCGAATCGGGGAAAAATCCACCAAATGGATTCAACAGCTTTCCATGCGCCCTTTCATTCTGGCCGGAGGCGCTTCGGGCTTGGCCGCGGCATTCAATACTCCCCTGGGTGGAATCGCCTATGCGTTGGAGGAGCTATCCAAGGACTACTTCAACAATTTCAAAACCTATGTGATCTGGTCGGTCATTGCGACGGGCCTGTTGGTTCAGACCGTCCAGGGCAGTTATCTTTACATTGGCTTTCCCAGCCTGGAATCCATCAGTTGGGAAACTTACATGTGGGTCGTGGTCACCTCTGCCATCACCGGGATTCTGGGGGCCACTTTTGGTTCAGTTTTATTTTCAGTGCACCAGAAAAGAAAAAGCATTCAGTCCTTCACGCGCTTAAGTCTGCTTAATCTGGGCTGTGGTTTTTTGTTCTGGCTGGGCATCACCTTTATCAGCAGTCACGGTGTGGGTGGTGGCAAAATGCTGATTTTGGATCTTCTGTTCCGCGATGGCGCAGCGACGGCTCAGGATATTTTAGTGCGCATCGGAGGCCCCTTGCTGATGGCCATTGCCGGAGCCGCCGGAGGACTTTTTGCCCCGTCTTTGACAATCGGCGCTGTGATGGGATCGTTTATGGCCCAGATCGTATGGCCGCACAACCACCATCTGTTGATCATGACGTCCATGATTTCATTCCTGTCTGGATTTATGCAGACACCTTTTACCGCCTTCATTCTGATCTTTGAAATGACGGACCGGCATTCAGCGCTGTTTCCCATGATGCTAAGTTCAGCCATTGCGGTGGGAACATCGCGAATCTTCCATAAGAAATCCTTCTATGATCTGGTGAAAGAGGATTTCCTGCATCAGCATCACAAAGCTTCAAAATAGAGGACCTGAAGAAATAAAAAAAGGGCCCCTTAACGGAAGCCCTTTCAAGTTTCATTTTTATTTCCATTAGAAGATAAATCCAACTGTCAGCATCGGGAAGGTCTCTGTGACCTTATAGCTGTCCAGGGCCGGATTCGTGTCGCTCTTTTTATAGTCAATGCTTCTGTAAGTCAGCTCCACGCCGACAAAGAAGGAACTGGTCACATTGGTCATGTACCCAAAGTCAGCCTGAATTCCCGTGCCCTCTTTCAGCTCGTCGTATTCAGCTGACAGAAGATAGTGACCCTTCACATAAAAACCGCTGGCTCCCACATACCCGATGGAGGCCCCGAGCGCATTTCCGTCCACAGATCCTGAATCTGTTTCTGTCTTACGAAGAGTGTAAATACCCCCCAGATACAAACCATTGCCGCTGACATATCCCAGCTTGATATCATATATGCTGTTATTCGATTTACTTTCACCACCCGGGGAAGCCTCAGTGTTATTGTTGTACATGAAGATATTTGCATTCACCAACACCCCATTGGATGTCGCCGCCTGCGACTGCCAAGAAAGCACACTGCCTGTCATGAATACGGCCAAAGCCAGAATCATCTTGTTCATTCAACACTCCTTGTTTTCGGTTTATGCAGGAACGCCTTTGATTATATCTTCACTAACCAGTGATAAAAACTTTTTTTCAAGTGTCTCGGATGATGGTTGGGGTGTGGCTTTTAAGCTGATCGCGGCCATTTCCAGCAGTTGTTTTTTTGAATACTTCCTATCTTCCTGTAACAAGTCGATGAATAGCGAATCCACCACGTCCAGTGGTCTTTCCACCACAGTATTCTTTGCACCACTATAAACAAAAGCGTACATACCTTTGTCCCGATTCAAGACGAGATTGTCTCGGGATAATATCACCACCTGCAGACTGGGATTCAGTGACAGCACACCGGGTTCTTCCGAACTGTCGCCGTCAAATGGCTGAACCTCAATCCATGCCTGCACCCATTCCCAGTGAGCCAGCTCCAGAATGTCGGCCTGCCCCGGAAACTTCTGTCGCAAGTACCCGACAAAGTAGCGCCAGTGATCCTGCAAAAGCCAACTGCTCCACTCCATGTTTTCCAGATACTCATCACGCAGTCGATTCGCCGCCACACCCAAATGCTTTCGTGTGCGCGGGAAAAGACTTTCAAACAGGCGCTCTTGTTCGGCGCGCAGATTCAAACGCTCGCCTTCTTCAACGCGAAAGGGGCGAAGCCATTCCAGCGTGCGCAAAAGCTCTGCCTGATAGATGGAACTGACTTGTTCGGGAATCTGCATGCCGTGGGTTTGCACAATCAGATTCTTGTTCTTCGACAGAATCTCAAGCTGATGCCTTCGGAAAGCCCCCACCCCCACAATATCGATATCACGCAGGGCGATCGCGTCCGCATCGGGCAGGACTCCGTTCCATGGAAAAACAAGCTGAGGGGTTCTGGTAGTGTCGGACATTTCATTCCATCCTACGGGTGGTGTTTGGAGGGAGCAAGCTTCGCCCCCACAAATCCCGAGCATTACTCTGGAGATACCCATAAATTGCTGATTTCTTTGGCAGTTGACTCACGCAGTCAAAAAATGGAGTCGGAATACTATTGACCGGAATTTCACCTCATGGAAAAAGGTGGGGCATGAGAATTCTGCTTTTCGTCCTCATTCTGATTTCAGGCTTCGCCGCGCATTCTGCTCGTCCGATTTCCGGCACAGTAGAACGTGATGCTTCTGGCGTTTATCTGAGAGCTGATTCCTCTTGCGTAAGATACTTGATCGACACCAAATCCACGGACGCTGAAATCAGCGTGCGTAAACTTTCCACGGGTGACACTTTGACGGCTTCGGGCGCGCTGGATTCCAGCACCTGCACAGCGGTTATTGAAAGTGTTGATTATGTGGGTTTGAGAAAAATGCTGGGTTACTGGCACAGCGCTGACGGTTTGATCACCGTTCGTGATTTCAATTCTTTAAGTTTTTACCCGATCACTTTGAATGACTTCCAAAATGGACAGTCTTACAGTGAAGTGGATCCGATCGTTTACCGTTACAGCATGACTCCTTCTGATGGCAAAGACTGGGTGCTTTTCCTGTCTGATTCCACCAGCACCACGTTCGCGACGATTCGTTTTAACAAATCCCGCGCGACCATGAAGATCTATGATTCTGACACGGGCAACGTGACTCGCACTCTTTACCTTAATAAGTGGGGCAACCTGAAATAATGAGCTGGTTTCATTCCATCGACAAACATCTTCTTTTCACCAAAAACGACAAAGAGGATCCGCGTCTTGGAGAATGCGTCCAGCTCCTTCATAAAGGTGACCTGAACACTCTTTCTGATCACACTTTCGACTTTGCTATTCTGGGTTTTCCGGACGACGAAGGCATTGGCCTGAATGGCGGTCGTGTCGGGGCTCAAGTCGCTCCGCGCGAGATTCGCACCTACCTGTACAAAATGACTCCGCACCTGCAAAGCACCCGTCTGCCACGAATTCTGGACATCGGGGATCTGGTCGATAAAGAAAAACCCCTGGCTGAACGCCATGAAAAAGCCCGCGAGGCGACACGCACGCTGGCCTCCAATGGTCAGCACTGGATTTCCCTGGGTGGGGGCCACGACTATGGCTACTGCGACGGTGCGGGCTTTCTGGATGTCTTTAAAAACGATGCTGTTCTGATCAACTTCGATGCACATATGGACGTGCGCCCGACCGACAAGGGTTTTAATTCCGGCACTCCTTTCCACCGTGTTTTGTCCGAGTTCAAAGGTCAGGTGGATTTTGCTGAAGTCGGCATTCAAAACCAATGCAACAGCCAAGCCCACATTCAATGGGCCAAAAATCACGGCGCCGATGTTTTCACTTTGGATGACGTCAACGAGCACGGCCTTCAGTCCGTCCTTGCCGGCTATCTTAAAGGCAAAGAAAAGAAAAAGATTTTCCTGAGCATCGACATTGATGCCTTCACCTCCAGCGAAGCGCCGGGCTGCAGTCAGTCCTGGACAACCGGCCTTTTCACGAAAGAATTCCTGGCAAGCTTCCTGTGGATGATTGAAAAGTTTGACGTGCGCGGGATTGGTATCTACGAGGTGTCACCGCCTCTGGATCAGGACAACCGCACCAGCAAACTGGCGGCCTTGATCTGTCATAACTTTATCTTCGCCACTCTTAAAAAAGGCTAAGACATGAAACGCGGGTTTGGCAGCGACAATCATGCCGGTGTCCATCCACGGATTCTGCAATCAATCCTTGATGCCAACACCGAGCACGCTCCGGCCTATGGGACCGACGAATGGACCGAGCGCGCGGTGACTGAATTCAAAAATCAGTTCGGCAAAGAAGCTCAGGTCTTCTTTGTTTTCAATGGCACCGCCGCGAACGTCACCGCTTTACGAGCTATGGCTCGCCCCTGGCAGTCGGTCTTCTGTTCGGACGTCGCTCACATCAATGTGGATGAATGCGGTTCACCCGAGTTTTTGAGTGGCTGCAAACTGCTGCCACTGCCTTCCCACAACGGAAAGCTTTCAGTTGATGAACTTGAAAAAGCCTTCATCCGCCGCGGCGATCAGCATTACTCCCAGACGCAGGTGCTCAGCCTGACTCAACCCACAGAACTGGGAACTGCTTATTCTGTGGATGAAATGAAAAGCCTGATCGCCTGGGCGAAGTCGAAAAAACTGCTGGTGCATATCGACGGTGCCAGACTTAGCAACGCGGCCCTGTACCTGAAAAAGACCTTCAAAGAAATCACCACCGACCTGGGCGTGGACGTGGTTTCTTTCGGCGGCACCAAAAATGGTCTGATGATGGGTGAAGCGGTTGTGATCCTGAACAAGGACCTGGCTCAGGACTTTAAATACATCCGCAAACAAAGCGCCCAGCTTCCTTCCAAGACCCGCTTTATCGCCTGCCAGTTCGAAGCCTACTTCAAGGATGGTCTGTGGCAGCAGATCGCTGAGCATTCCCACCACATGGCGCTGTACCTTTATGAACAGTGCAAGGGCCTTGCGGGTGTGACCGTGCGTGAAGTTCCACAAAGCAATGCCGTCTTTGCGACCATTCCCAGCCACTGGGTGAAACCACTGCGGGAACATTATTTTTTCTATGTCTGGGACGAAAACACCTTTGAATGTCGCTGGATGACCTCCTGGGACACGCAAAAATCGGATATCGATGGTTTCGTCGCACTTTTAAAGGAGCAACGTCTATGAAATACCCTCCGGTTCACTATCACGACTATCTGGGCCTGAACCCACTTTTGAATGCCCAGCACCCGAAAAGCACCGAGTACGGAAAACCCGCTCACGACGAACTGCTATTCATTATCGTGCACCAGACTTATGAGCTTTGGTTCAAACAGATTCTTTTTGAATTGGACTCCGTTCTTGCCACCTTCCAAAAGCCCACTGTGGCGGAATCCGAAATGGGCATTGCCAGCGCGCGCCTAGAGCGCATCGTCAGCATCCTGAAACTGATCATTGGTCAGGTGGATGTGCTTGAGACCATGACCCCTCTGGACTTCCTGGATTTCCGCGACATGCTTTACCCGGCCTCCGGTTTCCAAAGCTTCCAATGGCGTTTGATTGAAACCAAACTGGGTCTTCGCATCGGAGATCGTCTGGCTTACAACCAGTCCCCGTTTTATAAATCCTTGAGCGAATCCCAACAGGGCGAAATGCTGAACATCATGAATCAGCCTTCCTTGCATGATTCCGTTGAAAAATGGCTGGAGCGCACACCGTTCCTGCAGGGTGAAAACTTCAACTTCTGGGATTCCTACAAAGAAGCCGTGAACAAAATGTTCCAGGACGACATCAACACTGTGAAAAACAATCCTCGTTTGCCAGACGAGGAAAAAACCCGCACGGTTGCCGGTCTTGAACAAACTCTGAAAAGCTTTGATGCCTTGTTTGACGAACAGGCGTTCAACAAACTTCGCGCCGAAGGTCAGTTCCGTCTGAGCTATAAGGCCATGCACGCAGCCCTGCTGATCCAGTTGCACCGGGACCAGCCGATTTTACAGACTCCGTTCCGTATCATCCGTGCACTTTTGGATATCGATGAAACGATGACAACCTGGCGTTACCGCCACGCTTTGATGGCGATGCGCATGCTGGGCCAGAAAATCGGCACCGGCGGATCCAGCGGTCACAAGTATCTGGCCGATGCGACCGCGAAGCACAAAATCTTTGGAGACTTCTTCAATCTGACCACGTTCTTCATTCCACGTTCTCAGGTTCCGCCCCTGCCGAAAGCGATCGCCGACCGCATGAGCTTCCATTACTGACTTGCCCTCCGGCTTCGCCGGAGTAGCTTACGCTGGCTTTAATTTCGGCGGCTGCCGAAATTAGCCGCTACGGCGACTTCTGCTTCTTTAGGTCTTTGGGGGAAATGGAGTGCTCAAGGCTTTGTTTGATCGCTTCGAAGAAACCGTTTTGAACGGACGACCAAAAGGCGCCCCATTTATCGATGCTGGGCGCTTTGGAAGCGCCCTCAAATTCGATCCGGGCGCCCAGTGTCTTGCTGTCCCCGTCCCGTAAAATCAGATTCACCAGGGCCAGCCCCACTTCGTTAAAAGCACGTCCCATGCTTTTAAAGGACTCTTTGTCATCAATGACATCCAGGTCTTTGATAAAAGGCTTTGCATAACCCTTGATCCGTCCATCACGACTGACACTTTCAACATACAAACTGAATTGCCCCTTGGTGAAGGTGAAAGGTCCATAGGCCATAAAAAACTCGTTCAAGGTTTGCAGCTTCAGATTCTGCAACTGGGCATCGGTATCAAAGCTGGGAACTTTGGAAAGCAGATTCAGACGGGCCTTGCCTTTCAAATCCGCATGCCCCTGCATGCGCGCGACCACCGCAGCCCGTGTCGGCAAAGGGTCCTTATTGTCTTCGGTATTGCGGATGTTGTCGATACGCCCTTCGATACGGTCCACTTTCACATCCACGGGGACTTTAAAATCCCGGTTCAGAAAATGAAAAGAGCTGTCGGCAATTTTCACGGACTCCAGCGTGATGGGAATCAGTTTCTTAAAGACCGTTCGCCAGTCCTGCCCCTGACCAAGATCCTCTTTCTTTTCGTCTTTACTGTCACTCAGGCTGATCCTTGCACCGTGAACGGACAAATCCCCCAGAAACTCTTTTTTAAGAATCCCCCGCCAGGCAATAGACAAATCCAACTGATCGGCGGCAATCAATGCCTGGTCAGGACTGGCGCCTTTTTTCCAGATCTTCAGACCTTCGATCTGATAAGCTCCGCGGTATAAGGCCAGATCAAAATCCTCGATGCGGCCTTCATAGTTTTCCATTTTATTTCCCAGATACCAGTTGATGGCATACTTCATTCCCGTGGGCAGAAATATCCGCACCACAATCAGCACTAACACAACCCCCAGAATCACTTTCCCCGTCGGACCCAATCTGTTGATATACTTCATCGCCGCCTCCCAATCACGGGACCAAGACCCAAAACATCATTATGACTTCCCCCGTCCCAATGCGAAAGAATCCGGTCCCGTTTTTGAGCATTGACACTACTTCCTGTCGCGAATTTCACTCTGCAACAGGGACAGCAATTCTTCAGACGACACACTTTGCGACGACTGCCCCCGTCGCTGCAGACTGAACTGACCTGACTGCAGTTCCTTATCGCCGATCACCACGACGGAATGCACCTTCGCCTGCCAGCATTCGGCCACTTTGCGTGACAGGGCTTCGGCGCGATTGTCGACACTGACCCGCACAAAAGAATTATGTAACAGCAAGCGAAGACTTTCAGCCGCCTCCTGATGACGATCTGCTAAGGGCACAATGCGAACTTGCTCCGGTGACAGCCACAACGGAAAGGCCCCCTGATACTGCTCAATCAGCAAGGCCGCCATGCGCTCGTGAGAACCCAGCGGCGCCCGGTGTAAAATCACCGGGCGCTCTTTGTGGCCTTCTTCATTTATGAAGGACAAATCAAAGCGCTCGGCACTGATAAAGTCGACTTGCACAGTCGAGGCAGTTTCCTCTTTGCCATGCACGGACATAATCTGCACATCAATCTTGGGTCCATAAAACGCAGCTTCTCCCGGAGCCTCGAAAAACGACAGACCGCTTTCAAGCAAAACCTCTCGCAAAATCCCCTCGGCCCAATCCCATTGGGGATCGGCGACATATTTTTCCGAGGCCTCGCCCGCCTGCACTCCGCGCGACAGGCGCAGACGATAATTCGAGATGCCCAAAATCCGGTAGGCCTGCTGATACATGACAAGAACCTTGTGAATTTCTTCTTTCACCTGATTTTTTCGCACATAAAGATGGGCATCATTCTGACAAAGCCCGCGCACGCGCATAAGACCGGACAGTGCGCCCGAGCCTTCGTAACGATACACCTGACCGTATTCAGCCAGTCGCAGCGGCAGATCACGATAACTGCGCAGTTTCGCAGAAAAGATTTTGTGGTGGTGCGGGCAGCACATGGGCCTCAGGCGATAGCGCACGCTTTCAAGGTCCATGGACGGATACATGGAGTCTTCATAGTAAGGCAGATGCCCCGACTGATGATACAGATCCTCTTTGGCCAGATGCGGACTGACCACGCGCTGATACCCGGCCAAAAACTCCATTTCCCGCGCCAGCTTTTCAAGTTCATCGCGAATCACCACCCCGGCGGGCAGCCACAAAGGAAGCCCCGCTCCGATAGATTCGTCACTGTGAAAATAGGAAAGTTCCTGGTTTAACTCACGATGATCTTTTTGGACATGACAGGCCCCGGCCTGTCCTTTCTTAAAGGAAGACATAAACAAATCTCTCTCCGCTTCTGCGGATTTTAAAATTTTAAAATAAATAAGGAAAAATGCGTCGGGGCCGCAAGTTGGGCGGCCAATAGAATATAGACCCCTACGGGGTGGTCACCGTGGTGGCGAAAGCAGAAATGAGGTTGAAAGACTGGTCAAAACTCATAAAAACGACGATAACACAAAGCTTCCTGGCCGGACCAATCAATTTTTTTTAGTTTTCCCATAAGAAATACTCTCACCCGACCTTGCCAAACCCGCTTCTCGGCCCCAAATTGAGTGCATTATTAAGGAGAAACCATGGCCAAGCAGGTTCAAAACTTTAACGCAGAAATCAAACAACTTCTGGATATTGTGATCCACTCCCTTTATTCGCATAAAGAGATCTTCTTGCGCGAACTTCTGTCCAACGCATCTGATGCGATCGACAAACTGAAATTCAACTCTTTGACTCACCCGACTCTGCTACCTGAAAACTGGCAGCCCGCGATCCGTCTGGAACCAAACACTGAAAGCAAAACCCTGAAGATCATCGATAACGGTATCGGTATGACTCAGGAAGAAGTTGTCGAGTTCATCGGCACTATCGCGCGTTCGGGCGCAAAAGCCTTCATGCAGATGAATGCCGAAATGAAAACCAAACCGGAACTGATCGGTCAGTTCGGTGTGGGCTTCTATTCTGCTTTTATGGTCGCGGACCGCGTGACCCTGCACACTCAAAAAGCCGGCAGCAATGACGGCACCGTGTGGGAGTCCATGGGTGATGGCACTTATTCTTTGGACAACGTACCGCGCCCGGAAGGCACAGGCACAACCATCACTTTGCACATGAAAAACTTCAAAGAGGAAGACGAAGTTCAGGATTTCACCGACAAATGGGTTCTAAAATCCCTGGTGAAAAAATATTCTGACTTTATCGCTCACCCGATCAAGATGATGGGCGAAACCGAGGAAGAAACCCTGAATTCGCAAAAAGCTCTGTGGTTGAAATCCCCTTCTGAAGTGAGCAAAGAGGAATACAAAGAATTCTATCAGCACCTGACTCACGACTGGAACGAGCCTCTGCGCACGGTTCACTATCGCGCCGAAGGCACGATGGAGTTCAATGCATTGTTGTACATCCCGGGCAAAAAACCATGGAACTACAACATGCGCGACATGGAATACGGCCTGAGCCTTTACATCAAGCGCGTGTTCATCATGGCTGACTGCAAAGACCTGCTGCCGCCTTACTTACGCTTTGTAAAAGGCCTGGTGGACAGCAGTGACCTGTCTTTGAACGTATCCCGCGAATTGCTGCAGCAGGACCGTCAGGTCACGCAGATCCGCAAGAACGTGACGAACAAAGCTCTTTCCACTTTGAAAGACCTTTTAAGCAAAGAGCGTTCTGCTTACGAAGACTTCTGGACTGAATTTGGTGCGACCCTGAAGGAAGGTCTGCCATCCGATGCGGCTAACAAAGAAAAGCTGCAGGATCTGCTGCTGTTCCATTCCACGTCCTCTGACAAGATGACGACTTTGGATGAATACGTGTCGCGCATGAAAGAAGCGCAGAAAGACATTTACTACATCACGGGTGATTCCCTATCCCAGGTTTCAAACAGCCCTTACCTTGAGAAGCTGAAAGAAAAAGGCTTTGAGGTGCTGTTGCTGGTCGACCCGGTGGATGAATGGGTTGTGGATGCTTTGAGCGAATTCAAAGGCAAAAAGTTGCAATCGATCATGCGTGAAGGTCTGGACCTGGACACGGCTGAAGAAAAACAGCAGAAAGAACAGGAAAAGAAGCAAGCCGAAGTCACTTTGAAGCCGGTTTTGGAATCCATGAAAAAGACTTTGGAAAGCGACGTGAAAGACGTCGTGCTTTCTGATCGCCTGACCAACACCCCGGCGTGCCTGGTGGCATCGTCCGCAGACCCTTCTGCGCACATGCAAAAACTGATGGCGCAAATGGGGAAAGAATACGCTGGCCAGCAGGTCAAACGCATCATGGAAATCAATCCGAACCACCCTGTGTTTGAAAAGATGCTGAAAGCTTCTCCGGAACAACAGACCAAATGGGCAGAAATTCTTTATGCTCAGGCTTTGTTGACCGAAGGCTCCAACCTTCCCGACCCAGTGAAGTTCTCTCAGCAAATCGCGGAGCTGATGGTGCAGGCCGCTGACAGCACGAAACACTAGCCCGCCTGGGGCAGAGCTGGAACGCCGCTACTCCGGCGAAGCCGGAGTGTAGATGGCCGCGCAAGCTGAAGTAACTAAAAGGGCTCCGTCAGGAGCCCTTTTTCATTTATGGATTTACAAATCTTTGATGAACTTCAGCATCTCGGCCGCGTGGCCGTGTGCTTTGATTTTACGGAACTCCCCGACAAGCTTCTGGTCCTCGTCGATAACAAAAGTGCTGCGCTCAATGCCCATTACTTTCTTGCCGTACATGTTCTTTTCTTTGATCACATCAAATAACTGACAAAGCTCTTCGTCTTCATCAGACAAAAGTTCAAACTTAAAGTCATACTTGCAGATAAACTTGTCATGGGATTTCAAACTGTCGCGGGAAACACCAAAGACCACGGCATTTTGCTTTTTAAACTGCGCCAGCAGGTCATTAAACTCAATGCCTTCGGTCGTACAGCCCGGCGTGCTGTCTTTCGGATAAAAATACAGCACAACCTTTTTGCCTTTCAAAGAAGACAGACTCAACGTTTCTCCGCTGGAGGATGGGATTTTAAAGTTAGGGACTTTTTTACCAAGTTCAATTTTAGCGGCCATTCGGAATTCCTTGTGGTTGTTCTTGCGGTGGTAATTGTTGTTGCTGTGATTCATCCTGCGGCTCCGGCACCGGCGGATTGTTTGGATCATATCCTTCCGGGAAGCCTTCATTCGAAGGATCGGTGTTTTCCGGCACTTCAATCATGTCCATTCCTGGATTCTGACTGCGCTGACGCTGCAATAACACGTCTGGATCGACATCACGTCCTGCGGGCATTCCAAGTTCTGGATTTCCCGGATGCAGAGGTTCACTGCCAACCGGCGCCGGGCCTGACGGCATTGGCACGGGCCCACCCGCCTTTGGCGCCCCCGGAGCAGGAGAAGATCCCGGTGCTGGCGCTGGAGCCACAGGCGGCTCTTCCGGAGCATACAACTCTGTTTCCGTGACGGTGATCTTTCCTTCCATCGGAACATCAGCTTCAATCTTGCGGATGTCGGTCAGATTCTCATAAACTTTTCCGCGCAATTTGATCAGATTTTTACCGGACTTTTGGTAGTCGTAAACATCCAGGCGGATCATCTGTTCTTTGCTGCGATCCTGCGCCCAGTCTTTACAATTCAAGCTTTCCAGCTTTTCCTTCCCCTTCAGGGAACAGTGAATCTGCCTGTTCAGAATGCCGGCCCCCAGCCCCAGGACCTCCTGCAAATTTTCGGGATAGAAAACCAGATTCATTTCGCCCTCTTTCGGGACATCAAAGCTGGCAATGCGCTTGGCCTCGGCTTTGTCGCTGCATTTTTCAAAAACCTCGCCCTTTTGCGGGTAACCCAAAAGACCCAAAATATCACGCTTTACGACGTAGCGGTCGCAGCGAAACATCGACTTGTTCGTCAGCTTGATGTTTTGTGTGGCCAACAAAGCTCTTTGAACTTTCCCGAAGGGGGATTTACTGATCGGTGGGCGCGCTGCGGTCAGAACCCACCACGCCTCACGATGAATACCGTCGGCCTCAGCCAGATAGCGCACCAGAACATCCAGACTTTTATCTCTGTGCGAGGTGTCTTCTGCCTTCGGAGTAAGCACTTTGACGACTTTTTCTTTCACGACAGGCGCTTCTTCTTTCTTCCCAAAACAGGAGGAAAGCCCCAATGCGGCAATAAGCGCGGCAGACAGAAGAATAATCAGGCGGCAAAGCTTCATATCTAGAGTCTTGCAAATAGGCCCTGTGAAAACAAGAATTTACTTTACCTCGTTTGAATCTTTACTCTAAACTTTCTAAGAATCAAATTGAAGCACTTTTGCAGGAGGTTCTCATGGAAAGAATTTGGCTTAAGAATTACCCGAAAGGCGTTCCCCACGAGGTGGATCTTTCCAAATATGGATCACTGGTGGATGTCTATGAAGAAGCCATCGGCAAATTCCAGTCCAAAAAAGCTTTCACCAGCATGGGAGTCAGCCTCACCTTCAGTGACCTGGATCGCAAAGTGGATCAGTTTGCCTCTTTCCTGCAAAACGAACTGAAGTTGAAAAAAGGCGATCGCATCGCCATTCAAATGCCGAATCTTCTGCAATTCCCGATCGTGGCCTTTGCAGCTTTGCGTTCGGGCCTGACCATTGTAAACACCAATCCGCTGTACACGGCCAAAGAAATGCGTCACCAGTTCAAGGACTCGGGCGCCAAAGCCATCGTGATTCTGGCAAACTATGCTCACCTGCTTCAGGAAATCCTGAAAGAGACAGACATTGAAAGCGTTGTGATCACTGAAGTGGCCGACCTGTTCCCGACTCCGAAAAGAATCCTGGTGAACTCGGTTGTGAAGTACATCAAGAAAATGGTTCCAACTTATCACCTGCCACAAGCTTACACCTTCCGTCAGGCTTTGGAATTGGGCGCGATGAAGCCTTCTTCCAAAGTTCCGACAAACCTTGAAGACATCGCCTTCCTTCAGTACACCGGCGGCACAACGGGCGTTGCCAAAGGTGCGATGCTGACACACAGAAACGTCGCTGCGAACATGCTGCAGATCTGTGACTGGATGAAGCCAAAACTGCGTGAAGGTGAAGAAGTCGCGATTGCAGCCTTGCCGATGTATCACATCTTTGCTCTGACTCTGAACTGTCTGGGGCTTTTGCGCTACGGAAGCGAGAACGTGCTGATCCTGAATCCGCGCGACATTCCTGGCTTTATCAAAGAACTTAAAAATACTCCATTCACCGTGATGGCTGGCGTGAACACTTTGTTCAACGCATTGATGAACAATCCGGCCTTCACCACGATTGACTTCTCTCGCGTGAAAGTCAGCGTCGCCGGCGCGATGACCCTGCAAAAACCGGTGGCTGAAAAGTGGATGGAACTGACAAAATCCGTGATCGTGGAAGGTTACGGCCTGACGGAAGCTTCTCCGGTTGTGTGCTGCAACCCGATTGACGGCACCGACCGCGTGGGCACGATCGGCCTGCCGTTCCCAAGCACTGACATCATGCTGATTGATGATGATGGCAAAGAGGTCCCGATGGGCGAACCGGGTGAACTGGTGTGCCGCGGTCCTCAGGTGATGGCGGGTTACTGGAACCGTCCGGATGAAACAGCGCAGGTTCTGAATGATGGCTGGCTGAAAACCGGTGACGTGGCTGTGGCTGACAATGATGGGTTCTTTAAGATCGTGGATCGCAAAAAAGACATGATCCTTGTCTCGGGCTTTAACGTTTATCCGAACGAAGTGGAAGAAGCGATTGCCTCCCACCCTGGCGTTCTGGAAGTGGCGGCGATCGGTGTGCCGGATCAGCACTCTGGTGAAATCGTGAAAGCGGTTGTGGTGAAAAAAGATCCAAACCTGACTGCGGAAGATGTGATTGCTCACGCCCGCAAGAGCCTGACAAACTATAAAGTTCCACGCCTGGTGGAGTTCCGCACAGAACTTCCGAAAACGAATGTCGGAAAAATCCTGCGCCGTGCTTTGCGCGATAATGCGATTCTGACGAAATTAAAAAAGAAAAAGCCTGATAAGGAAACTTATCAGGCTTTTTTTATTTTAAGCTGCTTCAGCTGAAGTGCCTGCTGGCACCTCAGCTCTGCCGGGCCAAGCCCGCTTACGCCTTTTTATTCCAGGATGCGCACCAAGCGTCGCCAAGAACCAATTTGCCAGCGAAGATGGTGCAAGTGCCGGCTTCTTTGCCGTTGCGAACTTCTTTTTTAGCGTAGAAACCGCAAGTCACACAGTTATTGCCTTTGGCTTCTGGAGCTTTTTTGTAGTCTTCAACGTACTTGACTGCTTTTGCTACAGAGTCGTTAGGATCAACCAATGCCATGCCACCAGCGGCCGCGCCACCTGCTGCAGGAGCTCCACGTTTTTTTTGAGCTTCAGCGGAAGAAGAGAAAATAGCGTTCAACATTGTTGGCGCAACTACAGCCACACCGGTGATTTTCGCAAGAGTCGTGAAGAAACCACGGCGATTCATATTCGTCTCAGTCATTGATGCCTCCATCATTTGGTTTTCAACTAGACACTACCTGAAATCACTTGGTTTGCAATTGGAAAGAAGGCAAATGACAGCCTTGCAGCGAAAAAATCTGACCTAAGTTATGAAAATCGCAACGAAATGCTGCTTGGCATGCCACAAATAGTGGCATTGACAGGGGCGACTTTGGACCATCGCCCGGTGAATGATTAAGCGTGCTTATGGCAAAGGCAGGCGCGACGATTCAGCACGTGTGCTGTGATCAAAACAAAGCTTCCGATGATGGTGACCACATCGTGCTCCATCACTTCCACCCACTCATGCGGCAGAACCGAGGCCGCACAAATCATCACCAACCCCAGCACTCCCAACGAAAGCACCTTCACCTGGCGGTGATGCTTGTAACCACTCCAGAACGCAAAAAGGCCCACTGGCAAAATCACCACCGCCATCAGGATGTGCACCCACTCTGCGTGAAAGACCTCTCCCATCACAGGCAAAAGCAGAATCAACAACGGCGTGGCCAGACAGTGAATCGCACACAATGAAGACAGCACAATCCCGATACGATCCCAGGTCAGCGTCTTTTCTTCAAAGACCTCGTGCTGAGTGTGATCCACCTCGCAGCAGGAATCATGTGATTTGCCGGAGTTTACAGAATCTGGATTCAGGATTGTTTCGTCCACGGATACCGCCTTTGGAACCCCAGTTGTCTCCTAAATGCAAGTTACTGTCAACTAGATTACCTTTTGCGTTTCCCCTTGGAAAAGAAGATAAGGAACAGGTGAGCAATCCATTCATTCCTCCTATTTACGAACTGGGGCCTGATTTCTACGATCAAGTCCGCCCTGCCGCATTTCCCAAGGCCATACTGCGATATCGCAACCAGGACGCTGCTGAAAGCGTAGGATTGGGCCTGCTGACACCGCAGGAGTGGCAAAAGCACTTCTGGGCCTTTGAGAGCCTTCCTCAGAATATAAAAACACCGCTGGCTTTGCGGTACCATGGTCATCAATTCCGCAGCTACAATCCGGATCTGGGCGATGGCCGGGGCTTTCTTTTTGCGCAAGTGCGCGATGACCATCGACTGCTGGATCTGGGAACCAAAGGCAGCGGCACAACCCCGTATTCCCGCCGGGGTGACGGACGTCTGACCCTGAAGGGCGCCTTCCGCGAAATCCTGGCGACAGAGCTTCTTCAGTCCTATGGAGTCAACACCAGCAAAACCTTCTCGGTCTTTGAAACCGGAGAAAGCCTGGAACGGCATGATGAACCGTCCCCCACTCGCGCCGGCGTTTTGGTTCGACTCAGCCACAGCCATGTCCGCTTCGGAACTTTCCAGCGTCTGGCCTTTTTCAATCAGACCGACAACATCAAAAAATTAATTCAGTATTGCGTGCGCCATTACTATCCAAGTCTTGCCGGCTTCAGCGAAGCCGAGCTTGCCGCAGAATTCCTGCGTGCTGTTTCCCAGAAAACCGCTGAAACAGTCGCCGCCTGGATGATGGCGGGTTTTGTTCACGGCGTATTAAACACCGACAACATGAACATCACCGGGGAAAGTTTCGATTATGGTCCGTACCGCTTCCTGCCGGTTTATGATCCGGCGTTCACGGCAGCGTACTTTGATCAAAGCGGCCTTTATTGCTTTGGCCGTCAGCCCTCGGCTGTCCTGTGGAATCTGCATCAACTGGGTGGCGCGCTGAAAGTCGCCTATCCTGAACTCCCCGTCCCGGAGCTTCTGGAGGAGTTCGGTGATGCCTTTAACGTTGAAGTGCAAAATCGCCTGTTGAAAAGACTGAACCTGAAAAATCCATTGCAGGAATTCACCGCCATTCACGAACTGAATGCGGAGCTTGTTTCAGGCGTTTTCCAGTTTATGGATACAGAAAAATGCGCCTTTGAACAGACCCTTTATGACCTGCATTCCGGGGCTTTACCGGAGCGTCTGCAAAGATCCGTTCAAAAAGACCTTTACCAGAAAGAGTCCTTTAAAAAATTAAGCGAAACCCTGTCGTGCTTTGAAATTGATGATGAAGACAAAGCCCGCCACAGCTACCTGCAAACCGGCAAAGCGTGTGCACTCGTCATTGATGAGCTGGAGGCTTTGTGGGCCCCCATCGCCACCCAAGACGACTGGGGACCGTTTGAACAGAAGCTGCTTGAAATACGCAGCTTCCGGGGACTTTACGGCTGATAGCCTGCCAGCTTAGCCAGCTTGGCGCGGAACCACGCTTTAAAGTCTTCCACGAAACCAAAGGCCGCAGGAACGATCAACAACGTCAGCAACGTTGAACTGATCAAACCGCCGATGATGGCAACACCCATGGATGTTCTCATCGCCGAAGCTTCATTCAGTCCGATCGCAATTGGAATCATCCCGGCGATCAACGCCAAAGATGTCATCAGAATCGGACGAAGACGCGTGCGACAGGCCTTCAGGATCGCCGTATTACGCTCCATCCCCTCATGAATAAGTTGATTGGTGTAATCCACAAGCAGGATCGAGTTCTTCGCCACAACCCCCAGCAGTAACACAATCCCGATAAGCGAGAAGATGTCGATGGTCTTGCCAAAGATCAGCAACGCCAGGAAGGCACCGGTCATCGCCAGCGGCAATGCCAGCAAGATCGTGAATGGCGTGATGAAGCTTTCATACAAGCTCGCCAAAACCAGATAGATGAATGTCACACCCAGGATGATTGCCAGAAGCATGTTTTCAATCAGCTCTTTAAAGTCATCCGCCTGACCTTTGAAGGCAAAGTCCACACCCGGAGGTGGCGGCATTTCCTTTTTGATGATTCTTTCAACTTCCGCCGACACGTTCCCCAGCGCCCCGCCCTTGGCAAGGTTTCCGGAAATCTGGATGTAACGACCTTTGTTCATACGATTGATCTGAGAGAAGCCTGAAGCATTCTCCCCTTGAGCAATACGTGAAAGCGGAATCATGTTGTAGTTCGCATTCGGCACCAGGGTCGTGTTGAACTGGCTGCGCAGATCACGGAACAACTCCTCGAAACGCACGCGGATTTTATAGTCGATACCGTTTTCACGATAGATCGCCTGCTCGTTACCCTCGGTGCGGTTACGCAATTCGGCCCCCGCCGTCACCGTGGAAACACCCAAAGCCTCAGATTTCTTACGGTCAAACACCACATGGAATTCCGGCTTGCCGGAACGGAAATTCGTATCAACATCCACCAGGCCGGGGATCTTTTTCATGCGCTCAACCAATTTCGTGGCATAGGCATTCAACTGATCCAGATCCTCACCCTGAATATTCACATTCAGAGGTTTTTCACCCGAGTTCACCGCATCGATATCACCAATGGATACATTGGCGTCTTTTTCAAACTGCGGGAACTTTTTGCGCAGGGACTCTTTATAGTCTGTCGTGTTCATGCTGCGCTGTTTGCGCTCGACCAGTCTGATGAACATCATGGATTTGTTGGATTCGTTATTTGAGTTACCAACAATTGTCATCACCATGTCCACTGCCGGGTCATTTTCAAAGATCTTCTCCACTTTTTCCGTGAACGTGCTTGTCGCCATCAAAGAGCTTCCCACCGGAAGCTCCACATTCACCACGAACTCTCCGTTATCCGCCGCCGGAAGGAACGTCGCCGGGATGAAGGCCAACGTGCCCAAAGAGGCCACAAAGATAATCACACCTCCGGCCAGAATCTTTTTCGGATTCCCCAGGGTGTATTTCAAAGCTTTTTCATACCAGTCCTCTAGCCAGGTCTGGAACTTGTCAAAGGCCGTCAGCATGCGGCCGACAATGCCGGTGCCTTTGACGTGTTCATTCGGGTGCGCCATATATGCCGACAACATCGGCGCCACCGTGAAGGCATCAAACAGGGAAATCAGCATCGTAAAGACAACCGTCAAACCAAACTGCTTGAAGAACTGCCCTACGATCCCCTGCAGGAAGGAAATCGGACCAAACACCGCGATAACAACCAGAGTGGTTGCAATAACGGCCATCGCAACCTCTTTGGTTCCATCCAAAGCGGCATCTTTCGGCTTTTTGCCCATTTCCAGGTGTCGGAAGATATTTTCCCGCACCACGATCGCATCATCGATCAAAAGACCCACGGCCAAAGAAAGCGCCAGCAAAGTCATCAGGTTGATGGAAAAACCCATAGCCCACATAATGACAAAACCACCCAGCAGGGAGTTTGGCAAAGCCATGGCCGTGATAAAGGTCGAACGCGCCGACCCCAGGAAGAAGAACACCACGATCACGCACAGAATGATACCGATGATGATGGATTCCTTCACGTCATACACGTTCATCTGAATTGGACGGGACGTGTCGCGCACCATCGTCACAGTGCCCTTCAGGCCTTTTTCCTTTAGCATCGCATTGACGGTTTCAATGTTCTTTTTTACCGCCTCAGCCACCGCCACCGTGTTGGCACCGCGCTGTTTGTACACGTTCATCAACAGGGCGCGTTTTCCTTTCACGCGACCCATGGTTTTCTGGTCTTCCAGACTTTTCACAACACGACCGACGTCCTTCACCAGGATGGCTTTGTCTGATCCCACGAAGTTGACGTTCACCTCTTCAATTTGCTTCAGGGATTCAAACTCCCCGTTGGTTCTCAGGGTGGTTTCGTCTTTCGGGTTTTCAATTTTACCAATTGGAATGTCTTTGGATGTGTCGATCACACGCTGGGACACCTGCAGCATTGAGATCTTGCGATCCTGGAGTTTGTTCTTGTCCACCAGAACGTGAATCTCCTGCTTGCGACCACCGAAGATGTCCACCTGCCCCACGTCTTTGATACGCTCAAAACGCGGCTTGATGACTTCGTTGGCAAGATCATAGGCCGCGCCCTCATCCAGCTCCGTGGTCACAGCCAAAGTCACAATCGGCTGATCGGCCGGGTCAAATCGTCGGATCACAGGTTCATAGATCTCTGAAGGCAGGTCACGGCGGATATTGCCGATGCGGTTCCGCACCTCCTGCTCGACCTCTTTGATGTCTGTCCCCAACTGGAATTCCAGAACGATGACGGCAACACTGTCCAGATTGTTGGATCTGAGATTTTTCAGACCCGAGATGCTGCCGACTTCATCTTCAATAAGTTTTGAAACCTGCTTTTCCAGATCCAAAGGCGAAGCCCCTGGATAAGTCACCTGCACGAACAAAATCGGGAAGGTCACATCCGGGAACATATCCACCGGCATTTTGCGCAGCGAGAACGCCCCCAGAATCAGCATCAGGATCACGATACAGGAAATAAAAATAGGTCGTTTGATCGACAGACCAGGCAAATTCATATTATTTCTCCTCCCGGTTGTTTTCATCCAAAGTGACGAACAAGCGGGCCTGAGCTTCCATTTTTCTCTGCTCAGATTTCAGTTTGGTCAAAGTCAGTTCCGCATCGGCGGCATCTTCTTCGGCATTGATCACATTGGCTGTGATCGAACGGCCTTTGTTGAACAGATCAGCCTGCGCTTTGGCGGCATCCGTCTGCAGGCGCGCGATTTGTCCCGCGGACTCAATGCGTTTGTTCATTTCAGAATAACGGCGATTCAGCTCGATCCACGCACTTTCGCTGTCCAGAATTTTTCTTTCACTCTGCAACTGGGCAGCCAAGGCATCCTTGCGCGCAGCGGATTTTGCCGAGCCCTTCACGTCCGTGTCGAACATATAAATCAGGTTCAACCCCACCTTCCAGGTCGGAAGCTTGTTGTCTGTCCATTTCGAGGTTGCATCCGGAATGCTCTTGTCCGGCTGGAAGTTGTTGGTGTTGTAGGCACCTGAAAGCACCAGATCCGGACGATAGACGTCCTCGGTCTCTTTTGCCACCAGGGACATCGCCTTGGCATTCAGGGAAGCCAGATAAGCTTCCAGCGCCACGACCTTGCCCCCGTTGCCATCCACCATGGAATTCAAAGAGCGCAAACGGGAAATATCACCGGAGATTTCCGGCATCGCTTCGTCATCACGAAGCTCAAGGTAGTCACGGATCTGTCTTTTTGCCGCTGCCAGATCATCTTCCGCAGACACAAGCTGCAACTGACGTGCAGCCACCAGGGCCTGGGCCGACAACAGGTCCGCACGGTCACTGATACCATCGTTCACACGGCGACGAGTCCAGGATTCAATGCGACGGGCGCGCTCCAACGAAGCCCGGCCGATACGCAGGTTTTCAGACTGATAGACGTAATCCCAATAAGCCGCTTCCGCACTGACCAGCAGAACTTTCTTCTGCAGGTCAAACTTGCCGACCTCCGCCGTCGCCACTGCCTCCTGGCGATCCTGGCGCAGACGAGTGGCATTACCAAAAGAGTTCTTCCACAGCGACTGACTTAAACCCAAACCCAATGAACCATAAGAGAACTTCTGGAAATTCGGATTTAGCAGCGCCCCTTCATTTTCAACTTCTGTGGCGTTGGCCGTCAGGGCCACATCAGTGCCCGAAGAGAATCTTTTCGCCAGGCCCAGTTTCAGATCTGTTGCGGTGGTCTGGGTTCCCCCCAACTGCGCGAACTGACCCAGCGGGCTTTTGTCATTCAGATAACCCACACCCGCAGTGAAAACAGGCACCAGCTCAATGTCACCGGAAACACGGCGGTCTTCCGCCGCCTCTTTGGAAACATCAAAAGCCTGAATGGATTTGTTTTTATTAACGACAGCCTGAAGATAATCCTGAAGATTCATCGCCAGTGCTTGCGGTTGCCACAGTCCGAGCAGAAGTCCTACAAGGGCGCCCTTTTTCATTTTTCAAATTCCTTCCGAAATACAAACTACGGAAGAAAACCTAATTTAGGGGCCTATCCAAATCAAAACATTTCATTATTTGGTTTCAATCCGTTTCAATCCGACGGGGGTGCGTAAATTCATGGGCCTGAAAATGAAAAACCCCGCTACCAGCGGGGTTTTGAAAGCAAATTGAGATTTGAGCTTTCACTGCACTATTTTGCTGCAGCAGCCTCTTCCTTTTTTGCACAATCAGCACATCCACCTTTTTTCGTAGCGCACTCCGTGCCCGAGCAAGCGGACTTTTCAGCTTTCGCCCCACCACAGCCACAATTTTCGTGGTTGTGTGCTTTGTGAGCACAAGAAGCCAAACCCAAAACCAAAACAGATGACAGCAAAAGCATTTTCATGGAACCGATCCTCCAAAATAGTGAGCCTTAAGCTTAGCGAGGGCCCTCATCACAGGGCAAGCAAACACCCCGGTTTCTGGCCCTCAAACCGGAAAAACAGTGACAATTTGCGCCAAGTTTTTTCCATTTTTACCGCCTATTCAGACGAAAATTCCCTTAAAAATGCGCAAACTTACGGCATTTAAACGTCCCATCGGGAACTTAATGCAAGGTGGCTAGATTGAACCAAATCCTGACAAAATGAATTGTTGAAACTACCTCCGATCTGGGGCTTAATGGGTCCGATTCGCGGAGGGGGAACCGAGAATGAAACACTTAAAACTGAAGACAGTCAGCTTGCAGTTTGTGACCATGGCAATGGTCGCAATGTCCGCAGCACCTGTTTATGCAGCCCCCGCAACCGCCGCTCCCGCCCACGAATTCTTCACAGTGGATGAGGACAATCTGGAATCAGACACCACTCGCAGAAACGAATACTCTTTTATGGAGTACTCCCCTGAATTCGGACCTCAACAGTTCATTCAGGGCCTGAAAAAAGTGGTCATCAACCTTCTGAAATGGACTCTTCACGAAGAAGCTCCACCGGCTCCAGAAGAAAAGTACATGCGCAAACTTCACTTCGGCCGCTGGATCAATGATCCCACGGACGACACGTGCATGAACACCCGCGCAAAAGTTCTGGTTCGCGATTCCAATCAGGAAGTCACCTACCGCGGCAACAGGCAGTGTGTGGTGGACGCCGGCCACTGGAACGATCCTTACGCAGGCAAAGAAGTTGTCGTCGCCAAAGAAATTCAAATTGATCACATGGTTCCTTTGAAAAACGCCTACATATCCGGAGCGTGGCAATGGGATTACAAAACCCGCTGCCTGTATGCGAACTATATGGGCTACAAAAACCATCTGATTGCCGCAGACGCCAGCGCCAACATGTCCAAAGGCGACCGTGCTCCAGACAAATACCTGCCATCCAATCTTGCTTACCGCTGTCAGTACGTCCGTGACTGGCTGGCGGTAAAGCTGATCTGGAAACTGAATATGACCATGGATGAAGTTCAGGCGATCCACGACGTGGTGACCAACTATGGCTGCAAGGCCTCTGACTTCAAATTCAGCAAAGCCGAACTTGAGAGCCAGCGTGAATACATCAATGGCAATCTTGATTTCTGCATGATCAACAAAAGATGATCGAGATCCTTTTCGAAGACGATTACTTTCTTGCCGCCGCCAAGCCGGCAGGCATGCCTTCCCAAGCCACCGTTGATAAAAGCCGCTTGGACTTCTTTACGTCCCTGAAAAACCAGTTGCGCAGCGAACGAGGCAATGACTTCTATCTGGCCCTGCACCACCGTCTGGACCGGGACACTTCCGGGGTGATGATCTTTGCCAAATCCAAAGAGGCCAACGAACCTCTCGCAGATCTGTTCAAAACTCACAAGATTCAAAAAACCTATCTTTGCCTGACCAAAAGAACCCAAAAGGCGGCGGAAGCCTGGGAAGTCGACAATCATCTGGTGGAGATGAAGGACAACAAACTAAAAAAAACCAAGATGGTTCGCACCCAGTCCGGAGGCGATCGTGCCTACACCAAGTTCCGCAAGCTTGAGGTCTTTCCCGAAGCTTTACTGATCGAGGCGCAACCTTTAACTGGACGCATGCACCAGATCCGAGTGCACCTCGCTGATCGTGGCATGGGCATCTATGGGGACGACATCTATCAGGCACCGAAAAATCCCGTGGCGCCGCGACTGATGCTGCATGCTCATGCACTGGAATTCACTCACCCGTTCACCCAAGAATTTGTGCGTATAGAATGTGCAATGCCTGCGGATATGGCGCAATTCATGAAGACATTGACGTTTCACTCCAAAAATGATTGAGTTGACCCTTGTGCCCCGGTGGCGAAATCGGTAGACGCACAGGACTTAAAATCCTGGGCTTCGTTTAAACGGGCGTGCCGGTTCAAGTCCGGCCCGGGGCACCATTCCCTCTCCAAATTTCTTCGGACAGTCCTCGTTCTTTTTGTCTTCCGTTTCATTTTGTTGATTGATTGCTTCAATGATTTTTCATTGGCTTCGTTGTGGCTACTAAGGCCTGCGGAACTTGAAATTTGGAGAGGGAATGGTGCTTCCGCTCAAGTAGTGAGTGGAAGGCGTGATGCTTGGCTACTTTTGGGAAAAGCTGCGCTTATAGAAATACAGAGGCAGAGCTAGTGACAGGCCTACCATTAAATTGGCTGCCAGAATCATCCACCAGCCGTTGATACTGTTTTTCTTGGAATCAAAGAATGACCATAGCAGGAATGCTGCTGACGAGATGACCAGGTCAACTGCGAAAAATCTGGATACGCTGTTTGCAAATAATTGTTCTAGAAAAAGCGAAACGCTTGCTCCCGGCTCCATAAAGAACGGGACCAGATAATAAAATGGAAGTACAGTCCCTAACACAGCAAAGAAAATCCATATTTTGCGCATAGCTCATGCTATGAGGTTAACAATTCACAAACAAGGTCAAAATCCGACATCACAGGCCAGACGTAATTTTAAACTCAACAAAATAAAGAATCGCATACATCATAAGTTCTTAAAGAGGTCCTTAGTGAATCTTAGATTTTTGAATGCTCAGAATGTTTTCTTGATGGATGCTATGGGAGCTTTATTAAGCCTGACTCTAACGGCGGGAGTTTTGCCGTTCCTGTCGACTTGGACAGGGCTTCAGCCGAATGTTCTTTATTTCTTAGCGACGTTCCCACTTCTTTACTGTGTATTTTCGTTTATCTGCTACAAACTGCGAAGCCGAAAACCGTGGATGCTTTTAACCATCCTCTTTGCCAATGCTCTTTATATTCTTGTTTCAGGGGCTGTGATGATGACGGTGCAGGGAATCACCGTTTGGGGTTATTTATTCCTGTTGGCAGAAATTCTGGTCCTGCTTGCAGTCATCCTGATCGAGTGGTCGGTGTACCGCAGTTTCTTTGGAAAAACTGCAGTCTCGGCTAAGGCATCTTATAAATCATAAAATTCAAACGCGGATCCCGACTGCTCACAAAACCAAGGCTGTAACTTCCCGCCTTGGTGAACTCAAAGCGCAGTGCTTTACTCAAAGTGCCGCAATCGCGGATTTTGCCAAAATCCACTGGATTAAAAGAAGTTCCCGACGCCAGTTCGGTCACATCCATGCGTGGATAGGCATCCGATACAATGATATAGAAGCCCGGCACAGAGACTTCGAATTTCACAAAACCACCAGAGCTGGCCTCGCCAGAGACCAACGACAAATCAATACGCTGACCGGTACCGACAGTGGGAGCCCCCGCCACGTCCTTGCTTGCTGCGGCCTTGATGCCACTGCTGATCCAGGCTTTATAAGCTTCAGCGGAAAAATTACGGGAAGATGTGCAGCCCGCGGGAACATCTGCGGCCACAGCGCCGCCTCCCAACAACAAAGAAAAAACCAATGCAACCATACCTTGTATCCTCAACCAGTGCCAAGCTTATGCCCTGCATTTTCCCGACACAAGTGGTTGCTCAATGCCCCATCCTTTGCCTATAGTTTTAGACAGGGAGACCAACATGAAGACACAACACCTGCTGCTGATCGCGGCTCTGGCTCTAACTGCTTGCACCAAGGTTGAAGAAGAAGTCCCGTCCATCAAGGCTGAATTCCAGCAAAAGTATGAATTCGTCATGGCCACATTTGATTCCACCATTCGCACCCACGACCGCGAAAGCACTTTATCCCCAACCCAGCAGGAGTTCCTCAACCGCCAGTTGAACGAACTTAAAGCCATCATCCCTTTGCGTGGCATGACGGAAGCCCACCGCTATGACTCTTTGACAGAAAACCAGACTCTGCGTGCTGACAGCTCGCAAGTGGGACTGGTGATCAACCGTGTGAACGTCTGGCAGATCTGCCGTCAGATGAGCTCTTTGGGTGTTGGAACTTTGCAGATGGGCGGATACTCTTTGGCGATCAACGCCAACCCGAGTTCAGCCTATACAGTGAACTCCGATTACTTTAACTACGACACCTTTGCAGCCCAGTACCAGGCGCAACCGCAAAAGACGATCTCGGCTCCGGCTGTCATGCTGTGGGAAAACACGGTCAGCAATCCCGGCCAGTGTTACAGCGCCCGCGTGCTGGTGGAATACGGTCTGCCTCATGAAACCGTAAAAAAATCCCTGCTTGAATGGCGACAGAACATCGCAGGCATCCAGGGACGTCTGGAACAACTGACCCGCGAAAGATCTCCGGCGAACTATCCCCTCAGCCATCAGTTGATGGTGGAATCCCAGAAGCTGAAAGAAGCCTTCGACAAATTGCCTTAACAGTAAAAGCCGCTTCAACAGCGGCTTTTACTTTTTCAATCTCAGCCACCCACTCTCATTACAACAATCGCTGGAAAGCAAGTTTTCAGCCCGTTGCCCTTTTTGTCCTCCCCGCAAAAATCACCCTCTCAGATGCTGCTAAATGCAAAGCAGTTGGCCCAAAGCTTGAATATTTATCGCATTGGCAGAGAGAGCCCTCGTTCGTCTCATTTCGAGACAGAGAAAATAAGAGCCTTAAAAAGGAGAGAAACCCATGAAAAGAACAATCACCCTGTCCGTCGCCGCGGTTATGATTTCCCAAAGCGTTGCATTCGCTCAGGTGGATCGTACAGCCGAAATTACCGGTCAAGCCATCAGTCAGGCGCAACAAAATATTTCGGCATTAAGAACGAATCTTGTTCAATTGGACACGGCTTTGGAACAGACAGCAAAAACCATTGATGCCCGCGACAACTCTGGCGGTATCACCAATGCTTTGACCATTGCTGGTGCGGCTGCCGGCCTGGGTCTTTCTGTGATCTCTTACTTCTCTGTGAAATCCCGCACTGCTGGATCCGGAGTGCTGGGAATGTTCACCGTGGCGGGCTCCCTCGTTGCTTCGATGACCTCCATCGTTACGGGCACAGGCAGCTCTCTGCTTAAAAAAGATGTCGACACCAAAGCGCTTGCGGACCAGTTGGACGCCATCGAAAAAGAAATTGCCGCAAACAAAGCCGGCCAAAGCAAAGAGGCGTCTGCAATTCTAAATCAGTTGTCTGATTCAGTCTCTGGCATGAAAGCCTCTCTGAAAGACTATCAACAGGACGAAAACAGCACCGACCGCACAAAGCTGCTGGCACACCTGTCTCAAGGTATCGGAACGGCTCTGCTGTTCTACTCCCTGACTCAAAAAGACAGCAACAAAGCTGTCGTCATCGGCGGACTTTTGCTGAGCGCCGGGAACCTGACCCGCATCGTGGCAGGCTTGAGCGATTCTCAGGCTGAATCCGTTTTGAAAGAAATTGAAGCAACCCGTATGAGTCTGCGCACGGCCGCCGCAGTTCTGGAATAATCCTGATGCTGAAGCGGACTCTGTGCTTTTTGCTGACGCTGTCTTTGGGCCTTCCGGTGAAGGCTCAAGGCGCAGCTATGCGTTGCGAGTCCGTTTTCATTCCCAGTCTTAAAGAGGTCCTGGAGACCCTTGACCGCGAAAATTCACAGTATTTATTCAATGGAAAATCCATTCAAGAACACACCTCCACACTGTCGTGGAGCCGTAAAAGAAAGATTCGCAAGATTCTGAATCAACTGGAAATCGAAAACATCCCGTCCCAGGCCACCCTGGAAAGACAGGCCGTGGAATTGGGCACCCTGTTATTTGGCGCCAAAGACGCCCCCTCCCGCTGGATAAAAAAGAACGGTCAGGAACGAATGGAAGAATCCGCTGTTCTGATCGTCAAAGAACAGATCCTGAAAGAAGGCCTGATGAAAACCTGGGGTCAGACTCACGACCCGGCCACGTTAAGTACCCTTTCCAAAGTCATGGACCGGGTCTGGCGCTTTCAGCACAGCCGCCTCATGGAATTTGCCGGCATTCCGTACTGGTTGCCGAAAATGCCCAACAAAGCCATCAGCAAAGAACTGATGTTCAAGGTCATCCGGGATGGCTACACCACTCACCAAAAAGAAGTCGCCGTGGCTCTAAGATCCCAGAACTACCGGGACGCCTACAACACTTTTGCAAAGATCTATAAACCCGTGGTCTTTGCCTTGATTTTTATTTTTATCATCGAACGCTCTTACGACCAGTATCAGGACGAGATCAACAAGACGGTCGACACCATGATCAAGGATCTGCAACAACAGCGAGAGTCTCTGGATGAAGTCATGCCCCAGGTAAAACTGGAAGAAGGTAAAAATGCCTTCCGTCAGGCACTGGAAGGATTTAAGATGAAGTGGGGCGAAGAGCCCACGTCCGCAGAGCGCGCCCTGATGCAAACCCGCATCGAAAGCGCCCTGGGACTTCCACAAGGCAGTATCGGAGAATAAATGTCAGCTGGGGACTGGAAAGAAATGTACAACGCCGCCGCCACCGGCAATATGGAACTGGTTCAATACCATATCAAAAATGGTGTGGATCCCAACTATCAGCATCCGGAAATCCTCTCCACCGCTCTGGTCGCCAGCATTACCTATGGTCATCTGGAAATCGCCAAGTTCCTGCTTCAGAATGGAGCCAACCCCACCTTGCTGTCCGAGTTTGATAATATGACCCCACTGCAGGCCGCCAAAGCCTTCAATCGACAGGAAATTATCGACATTCTTGTGAAATTCTCGCCTTCTGATACTTTGCTGGAACGCTTTCTTCGATTTCTGCGCCTGCACTAGAGACCTTCTTCATAATTTCATAATCGTAATAGTCTCTCCCCCGAAAAAGGCAGTGACAACAGTCCGTGGCTGTATGACCTTAGCTTCATGAACGCATTGATGGCCTTGGCCTTCATTCTGATCCCGACATGTTCTTTGGCAAAACCTCCAGAGCCAAAGGCCGTTCGCTATGGCATCAACTCCAATTACGCCATGCCTTTGATTAATGTAGAGCGAGTTCAGAATACACCGAAGCTTGAGGGCGGAGTGCTGCGGGACCTGGGATTGGCGATCTTCAAGGAACTCCATCTCAGCCCCACGTGGATACTTTTACCCAAAAGCCGGGTGGCTTCAAACCTGACCTCCTGCAACGTCCATCTGGTCTGTCACCTCAATGAAGTCTGGCAGCCGGCGATCCGGGAGGCCGTTGACTGGAGCCACGATCTTTATCGCAGCTCCAATCTGATTGTGTACATCGGGGGAAAACCCATCGCGAAAGCCAAGGATCTTTACGGCAAACGTGTCGGCGGGGTTTTGAATTTCATTTACCAGTCCATGGACGACTATTTTAAAAAAGGTCTGATTCTGCGCGAGGACGGTCCCAACAATGAAAGCAATATCCAAAAGCTGCTGAATGGGCGCATCGACTACCTCATCATGTCGAACCTGGAGTTCGACTACTACAAGAATATCTATCCCAGCCTTGAATCCGCCGACCTGGGAATGGATGAAGTTATCACCAAGTGCGCTCTTTCCCGCAAAGCCCCCATCACTCTGGAAGAGCTGAACCGGGCCATCGACACCATCAAGAAAAACGGAACCTTGGAAAAAATCCTCAAATCCTACAATTAAACCCGGCACCCCCCGCCCCTTCTTGACTCATATGGAGCTTCCTGCGATCTAGGTCCCATGAAAGTCCTTTTGCTCCTGACAGCCCTCGTTCTGACCGTCGCCGGATCCGCCCGCGCCGAGGAGCTGAATTGGTGGGCCGCCACAGCCGAAGACGTGGAAAAAGCCCCGTGCAAAACATCAGGAGCCCCCTCGGCGCACGCCATGGAGTCCGCGCTGAGCCTGCCGGGCCCCGGGGTTTCCAGGACCCTTCACGGCATCAGCTTTAAGAATGAAAAGCCCGCACTGTTGGAGCTTTTCTCGGATCTGCACAAACTCGATATCAGCCTGCGGGGCCGTCCCGAGCTGACCTTCACCATTGCCTGCGACAAGGTTCTTTGCGCTGTTAAAAAAATCTATGGCGATAACGAAGGGGTGCAACTGCTGTATCTGCTAAAGACCTTTGGTTTTAACGGTTCGCACCTGCGCACCAAGCTGGCTTCACCCTGGCGCTCTGATGAGCTGAACGAGATCCTGCAGGCTTTGGCCGACTATCCATTGCATCTTTACCCGGTGGAATACAACAAACGCCTGATCCACTTCACGCGTGGCGCACGCTATGGCTTCGGTCAGGACGTGGTGGCCAACGCCAGCATGGAAGTCTTTGACCTGTGGAATGAACTTTCCGCCCCGGAACGCCAGCAGACCTTTTTGCATGAACTGGGGCACACGCTGGCCTATCGCGGAAAGCTTGATACTTCGGCTGAATGGCTGCGCCTGGGAGGCTGGCAGGAAACAAGCCGCACCGTGAAAGGCGTCCTTTACCGTGAATACACACTGCGGGATCCCTCCAAAGCTGTTTCTGAATACGGGAAGCTGAACCCGTCCGAAGACTTTGCGGAATCCGTGGTGGCCTATCGATTTACGGGGCGCCGATTGAAAGAGCTTCAGCCGCAAAAATACGAATTCCTGAAAAAACAGGTGTTTGCCTCCCAGGAATATTTGTCGCAAGATCAATGCAGTTCCTCACCTTAGGAGTTCCCGATGAAAGACAGCATTGAATTATCCATTAAGCTTAAAGCCAGCAGCGGCTGGATCTGGAATGCCCTGACGGATCGCGGGGAACTTGAAAACTGGTGGAGCGAATCTGTTGTGCTGGAGCCCAAAGTCGGCGGTGCCTTTAAAGAACCGTGGATGGATGACGAAGGCGATAAACAAATGGCCTCCGGCAAAGTGGTTAAACTCAAGAAAGAGCAGTTCATCACCTTCACCTGGCGGGAAAAAAGCTGGCCCAAAACCGCCATCACTGAGTGCACTTTCACCATTGAAGACACAGGCAAAGAACGTGTTCTGTCACTGGAACACTCCGGCTGGGATACTCTGCCGGCAGAAATCCGCACCAAAACCATCAAGGACTTCAAGGTTGGCTGGGGTTATCACCTGAAAGAGCTTAAATCGTACCTGGATGATTGAAGAAAATTTTGAAACGTTTTCCAAACAAAATCCTAACTGGTAAATGGCCCCAAGGCCTCTTATAAAAGCCCCGAAACCAAGTCACTGCAAACAAGTAACAAGGGGCTTTTCATGAAGACTTTCGCCGTTATCGCAACTGTTTTGCTATCCTCTGTCTCTTTCGCAAAATCGAAATCCTGTTCCTGGCAGGTGGAAAATCACTTCCGTCAACAGGGATATCAGGTGCGTCTGATACAGTTCCAAAAAGAACTGGAGACCGGCGACAAGGTTTACCATGTGCGCACAAACTATTACGGTGGCGACGCGGCCTCTGAAGTGACCACCAGTCCAAAATGTGAAATCCTGGATGTTCGGGAACTTTGGTCAGAGTAATCCTTCCTGGGGCTCGGGTAAAACCCAGGCCTTTTTCATATCCTCGCAGAACTCTTCAAAGCTGCGAGGATCGTGTCCCAGAATCTTTCTCAGCACTCCGGACACTTCCGCCACAGCCCCTTCCCGGGCGGCTCTGTGCAGGCTCATCTGCGCCTCCATCATCCACGACGACTCTTCGCGATTGAAAGTCTTTCTGGCGGCCTCTTCGGTCACCGGAACATAGGACACCCGTCGTCGCGCATAGTGGGAAATGATCGACACGGCCTCGGCATTGGAAAGGGCTCGTTCCCCGGTCAGCACCAGCTCCCTTTTTTGATAGCGCCACGGGTCCTGCAACAGGAACGCCGCCACATCGGCCACATCACGGGCATCCACATAGGACGTTCGCCCTTCCCCTTGAGGCAGATAAAGCGTGCCGGCCATCAGGGATTCATAGTGCGATTTCAGGAAGCATTGCATGTAGATATTGGGTTTCAGCAAACAATAGCGCAGCCCACTTTGAATCAGGATCTCGTCAGCTTCGCCCTGAATTCGCTGATACAAATACCGGGACACCGGGGATGCCCCCAAACCCGAGACTTTTAAGACAAACTGCACTCCGGAGGCTTTGGCAGCCCCGACGACATTTTCGGCCTGCTGAATCATATTTTCACAAAGAGGCTGGATAAACACCAAGACATCGACATCGCGGAAGGCCTGCTCCAAAAGATAGCGGTTCTCAAGTGGGACCTGCATCCCCTTGATATCCTTTGGCAAGCGTTCCAGATCCCGGCTGACAGCGACCACCTCTCGGCCCATGGAATGCAGTTGGCGAACCAACTCCGTCCCCATGGTTCCGGTGGCACCGGTCACCATAATTCGCAGTTCCATAAAGCCTCCCAGAGTCTTTATTATGACAAATTCTTGGGCCTGAACGTCATCTGTTTCTTAGCAAGAGTCCGCTTGACTCAAACAGGCTTTAGGGATGTAAATACTTAAGTGAATTTTTTTGCCGAGAACCTGAAGGTCTTTAAAAAAGTTTTCTTGCCCCTGTTCGCGCTGGTCGTTCTGTCGAGCAACATAGACCAGTATCTAAACCTTAAAATGGAAACCGCCCTTCGTGACCCCTTGGGAGTTCAAGCCCAGGTGATTTACTATGGCTTTTTCTCGATCTTAAGCAGCATCCTGTTCCCGGTTCTGCTGGTCAGCATCGCCCTGTACGCGCTGAACAATCTGGATTCCTCCACCAAAACGCTTCAGGATTTCTGGGCGAAGAATCTGAATCAAATGTATATCGAAACCCTGCGCGCCTGGGGAAAGACCCTGCAGTGGACACTGCTGCTGATTCTTCCGGGAATCTGGAAATATGTGGAGCTTTCGATGGTGCCGTTTGTGGTGACCTCAAGCCCGCAATACGATGAGGGGAAAGTCGATGCCCTGAAGGGCTCGGCCCTTATTGTTCGTCGCCGCTGGTTTGTGATTTTGGCGATTCTGATTTTATTCCACCTTTTCATTCCAGGCGTCCTGACCACCGTCTTTGATGCCTATCGCCTGATCTGGAAGACACCGCTGCAAAGCCTGCTGCTTTCCGCTCTGGACACCTATTTGCTTTTGGTTTCAACTCACATTCTGTTCAATATTTTTAGAAGCGAGGTAAGACGTCATGACGCTCATGTTTAACTGGAAAGATATCAAGAATCGCGGCAAAGGCCTGACCTTCGATGACGTGCTGATCATCCCGGCAAGATCGGACGTCCGTTCCCGCCGTGACCCGCGTCTGACTTCCAAAGTGACCAAGAACTTCACGATTGAAACTCCGATCGTCAGTGCGAACATGGACATGGTCACTGAATACGACATGGCGTTTGCGATGAACCAACTGGGTGGCATGGGGATTCTTCACCGTTTCCTGGATATTGAAGAACAAGCCGCTCAGGCCCGTCGCCTGAAAGAAAACGGCGTGAAGGTTATTTCCGGCAGCGTCGGCGTGGGTGAAGAATTCAAGACCCGCGCAAAAGCCCTGGTTGAAGCCGGCGTGAACATCATCACGATCGACATTGCTCACGGTCACTCTGTGCAAATGATGGAAACCATGAAATGGCTGAAAGACCAGTACCCGCAAGTGGATCTGATTGCCGGCAACCTGGCGACTCCGGATGCGGCTCGTGATCTGATCGAAGCTGGCGCTGATGCGATTAAAGTGGGCATCGGGCCTGGCTCTATGTGCACCACGCGCATCATCACCGGTTGCGGGGTCCCACAACTGACTGCGATCGGCCTGTGCGCCGAGATCGGCGAATCCTACGGCGTTCCAGTGATCGCTGATGGTGGTATCCGCACCTCCGGCGACATGGTGAAAGCCTTTGCTGCGGGCGCAAGCACCGTGATGCTTGGAAGCATGCTGTCTGGCACGATTGAAACTCCCGGGGAAATCAAAAACGGTAAAAAACAATACCGCGGCATGGCCTCCAGATCCGCTCAGGATTCGTGGCGCGGTGGCGTGCCTGAGGGCATGGCTCCTGAAGGGGAATCCACTCAAGTGACCGTCAAAGGCCACGTTAAAGACGTGATCCTGGAAGTCACCGGCGGCATCCGCAGCGGCATGAGCTACATCAACGCGACAAGCATTGCTGAAATTAAAGACAAAGCCCTCTTTATGGAAATGTCTTCCAATGGTATTGCTGAGTCTCGCGCACACGGAGTGAAAAACTAAGAATGGCAGACCAGGATTCCCGTCCCATAGGTGTCTTTGATTCAGGTATCGGCGGATTGACAGTTCTAAAAGAGCTGGCGCTGCAGTTTCCTCATGAAAGCTTTTTATATGTGGGCGATACGGCTCGCCTTCCCTATGGTTCGAAATCCCCGCAAACCATTCGCAAGTACTCTGAACAGATCATTCAGTTCCTGGAAAAACAAAACGTCAAAGCCATCGTGATTGCGTGCAACACAGCTTCAAGCCAGGTGTCCGAACGCGAGATCGATGGACTGCCGATTTACAACGTGATTGAGCCTGGTTCCCAGCGCGCGCTGGAGCTTTCCTCCGGCAAACGCATCGGCGTGCTGGCCACCCGTGCCACCGTCAACAGCCAGGCTTACACTCACAAAATTCATTCCCTGGATCCACAGGCGCAGGTCTTTGACCAGGCCTGCCCGTTGTTCGTTCCACTGGCGGAAGAAGGCTGGGACGCAGATCCCGTCACCAATCTGATTGTGTTCCGTTATTTAAGCCCGCTCTTGCAGAACCATATCGACACTTTGATTTTGGGTTGCACTCATTATCCGATTTTGAAAAACTCCATTGCGCGAGTGACTGGAAGCTCAATTGAACTGGTGGATTCCGGCGAAGCGATTGCACAATGGCTGTCGCGCGACTTCAAGAGCGGCCGCCTGGGTCCGAACAAAAGCGGCGAACCCCGTCGCATCGATATTATGACGACGGATTCTTCCGCGCACTTCACTGAAATGGCTCAGCGGATCTTAAAACCCGCCAAAGCCGATCAGTACGCGGTCGTCGACGTTTAGATGCAAATCTCCAAAGGCAGCTCCTGCAGGTTATAGACGCTGGCCATGGAATAGCCGTAGGCCCCCGAATCCATAATCGCCACAAAGTCGCCTTCTTGCACTTTTGTCAGTGAAATTTCTTTCGCAAAGAAATCCGAAGACTCACAGATCGGCCCTACAACATCCACCACAAAGGCCGCGTCCGTTCTTTTCAGGGGTTCAATACGGTGAGTGGCTTCGTACAATGATGGACGAATCAGGTGATTCATTCCCGCATCCACAATCACAAAAGTTTTCGCACTGGTTTCTTTGATGTACTGCACTTGCGTGATCAAAGCCCCGCAATGAGCCACCAGCCAGCGGCCAGGCTCGGCCTGCAGTTCACAATTCAGATCAGATAGATTTTCCAGAGTGATTTGCGCGTACTTCTGCAACAGGGATTCTTCCAGTTGAAGATCCACGCGATCGTAGAAAATACCCAAGCCCCCGCCGAAGTCGAATTTTTTCAAAGTGGGAAATTCTGCCTTTAACTCAAGGCACACGTTCTTCAGTCTTTTCAGGGCCTCATCGTAACCGGAGAATTCCAGCATTTGCGATCCCAGATGCAGACTGACGCCCACCAGATCAATTGAATCCGAATAGTTTTTTAGGCATTTCACCAAGGCCGGCACCATCGAGCGCTCCATGCCGAATTTATTGTCTTTCAACCCTGTGGCAATATAGGGGTGCGTATTGATATCCACATCCGGATTCAGGCGCAAAGCCACCTGAGCCTTCTTTTTCAGTTCACGACCCAGCATCCCGATGCGTTCAAGCTCCGGCAGGCTTTCCACGTTGATCTGATAAATGCCGAGCTTCAGTGCCTCGGTCAGTTCAAATTTGGTTTTCCCCACACCACTATAGACAATGTCCTGCGGAGAAAATCCGCATTCCATGGCGCGCTTGATCTCGCCCAAAGAAACCACGTCGGCTCCGGCGCCAAGGCTTTTCAGTTTTTGCAGAACACCAGGATTGGGGTTGGATTTCACTGCGAAAAAAAGACGAGTCCCCTTCAAAGCCTGAGACATCGCCTGATACCTTTGGGCGACAGAATCAAGATCGTAGACATAAATGGGGCGCATGTAATTGGCCACCAGGGGCAAAAGCGGCTTTTTTAACGGACCAAGACACAATTCATTATTGATGTATTCCACGAAAACCTCGTGCTAGTATGATGGCCCATGAAGGATGATTTGTCATGAAAACTTCTATTTTTACTTACACTTCCAAAGGTTTGCCGGTACCGGCCTGGCACTTCAACAACAACGGCCCTGAGGTTCTGATTCTGGGCGGCGTTCATGGCGACGAGGTCGAAGGTGTTATCGCCGCGCAAGAGCTGCTGAAGCACTTCATGAACTCCAATCCCTACAAACTCAACATCACCCTGGTGCCGCAGTTCAACCTTGAAGGTGTGATCTTCAAAACCCGCGGCAACGGCAATGGTGTGGATCTGAACCGCAACCTGCCAACGAAGGACTGGTCACCGGAAGTGAAAACTCCGCGCTATCACCCGGGACCGTTTGCCGGCAGCGAAAAAGAAAACCACGGCCTGATGACTTATCTGGATGAAAAAAAGCCGGTGTATGTTTTGTCACTGCACTCGTGGCACCCGGTGCTGAATGTGAATGGCGACTGTCGCCCGGTGGCGGAAGTTTTGTCCCGCCTGACGGGTTACAAGATCGACGACGACATCGGCTACCCAACTCCGGGCTGCCTGGGCACTTACGCGGGCCTTGAAAGAAACTGCCCGACACTGACTTACGAAATCGAACGCGGTCTTTCGGCTGAAAAAATCATCGAAATCCACGTCCCGGCAATCCTCGAATCTTTGAAAGTACTGGAATAAGGAAGGAACACCATGCAAGAACAAGTCTCAAAACTTTGGACCGACATTCAAGGCGGAAAAACGATCGATCAACTTTCAACTGCCGAGTTGAAAACCGTTTTTGAAACCATCGAAGGCCTGGATTCCGGCACATTGCGCGTTTGCCAAAAGCAAGACGGCAAATGGATCACCAACGAATGGATCAAAAAGGCCATCCTGCTTTATTTCCGTATTCAGAAAATGGAACCAATGAATGCGGGCGACATTGCCTTCTTTGACAAAATTCCATTGAAACGCTGGTCGGAAGAAGACGGCGTGCGTGTGGTGCCACCGGCAGTGGCGCGCAAGGGCTGCTTCATTGAAAAAGGTGCGATCCTGATGCCCTCTTACGTGAACATCGGAGCTTATGTTGGTTCCGGCACCATGGTGGACACCTGGGCCACAGTGGGATCTTGCGCTCAGATCGGTAAAAATGTGCACCTTTCTGGCGGCGTGGGAATCGGCGGCGTACTGGAGCCGATTCAAGCCTCCCCGGTGATTATCGAAGACAATGCCTTTATCGGCAGCCGCTGCATCGTGGTTGAAGGGGCTGTCATTGAAGAAGGCGCCGTTCTGGGCGCGGGTGTGACCATCACGGCCAGTACTAAAATCATCGATGTGACGGGCTCATCGCCTGTGGAATACAAAGGCCGTGTGCCATCCAATTCCGTGGTGATCCCAGGCACCCAGATGAAAGAGTTCGCAGCGGGCTCTTACGGAGTCCCTTGCGCGCTGATCATCGGTAAACGCAAAGCCAGCACAGACCTGAAGACCTCCCTGACCGATGCTCTTCGCGACCATCAGGTGAGCGTTTAGTTTTTAAATTATTTCATTCTTAAAGCATCGGACGGCTGCACTTCTGCAGCCGTTCTTGCTGGGATATAAGAGCCCAGCAAAGCAATCAATCCACTGACAATCAGAACCCCAAAGACCAGACCATAGTTGACCAAAGCCGGGATGGAAGAATCATAGTAAACGTCCGACGGCAGGAACTGAATCGGATTGGCTTGAATGTAAAGACTCAAACCCGTCCCCAGAACCACGCCGCCCACAACACCAATACCGGCCAGGAAAAAGCCGATCTGCGTGAATGTGCGAACCGTCTGACGGGATGAAAAACCAATCGTGCGCAAGATCGCGATATCGCGTTTTTTCTGCGACAGCAACAACGCCAGCACGGTCAGAATGGAACTGCCCGCGATCATACCGGCAAGTCCCAGGAAAATCCCGATGGTCAGCTTTTCAAGCTTTAGCGCATACAGCAAAGCCGAATTGCGATCCATCCAGGTCTCAACACTGACACCTTCAAATTTCATCAGATCTTCTTTAACAGATTCGATGCGGCCTTCATCCGGCAGCCACACTTCGATTCCGTTTTTGCGCAAGCCCTCATTCACCAGGGCGTTCAAAGCCTCACCGCGCTGATAGAAAAGATACTGTCCATCCAGATCCGGCAGACTGGTGGTGACAATGCGCTTAATACGCACGCGTTCAAACTTCGGGGTTTCCCCCGGAGGCAGCAACAAACCTGAGGGCGACACGACAGTCAGGAAGTCCCCTTCAAAAACACCCAGGGACTGAGCCAGATCCACACCCATCACCACTTCACCACGCCCGGGAACATCCTGCGGGTCCCAGAAATAAGCCTGGGAATCACGATCCGTGGCCTTGCGATCAATGCGCTGAAGTTGTTCAATGAAGTGCTCAAGACTTTCGCGGGTCACACCGCGCGCGATGCCTCCACGGAACTGTCCATCCTGACTGCGGATGATGATATCCATGGTTTCATAAACATAGGCACGATGGGCCGGATCTTCCTGCAGACGTTGAAATGCAGGACTGGATTCAAGGCTTTGTGCGGTGTCGGCTCCCGCGACCTGCACATACAGATGCGGCTCCAGCCCCAGAATGCGTTTGTGAATACTGGCATTCATGCCGTTCATGACAAACAAAACCACCAGAAACGCCGTCACGCTGATTGTGATTCCAACCATGGACAACCAGGCGATGCGTTTCACCAAAGAACCCGCTCGCGGAGAGAATATAAAATGACGGAAAAGGTGGCCTACCAACATCCCCTCATAATAGAGCCTGGGGACCCGGATTCAAGCCTCAATGGGGCTTCGGACCACTTTTAAGCATGGCGGCAAGGCGCTCACCCACGTAAATTCGCACGATACTGTCGTATTCGCCGCTTTGGCGCAGACGCTCGAGCTCTTTATCGAAAGCCGATCGTAATTTAGCATCCCGAAAGGCCACATAGCTGTGATTTACCACCGGGAACAGATCAAAGACATCCACGTCCACCCCGGTGTTCACCTGGGAAGCCATGGTCATTCTAAACCAGCCAAAAATATATCGATCCATCACCAGGGCCTCAACCTCACCGGCCCACAGGGCTCGCACCTGGTCCTCTTGGCGAACAAACTCGCGATAGTTGTCCGGCAGGCGCCCGTTGGCTTTAGGTGAAAACACCCGGCCAAACTCCTTCCCCAGATCCTTCCAGGCATTGTGCCACGCCCCCACCCGCACCCCTGAAAGATCCGATATCTTCTTCGCTCCAAGCTTGCGGGATCTTAATGCGATCAGATAATTCTCGTAAGCCACAAAAGGTTTGGAATAATAGTGGCCGGAACCATCACTGTTATGAGGAACACCGACCACAACATCGAAAGTGTTTCCGTGCTTGGCCTCCGCCTCAATACGATAAGGCGACATCACCTGCTGCCGGACTTTGTAACCCAGACGCTTCAGAATCTCCATTGCCAGATCCACTTCAATACCACGGGTATTGCCGCGCTCTGAAAAGGAATAAGGCGGACGGCCTTTACCAAAGGCCACAAACAAGGATTTAGCCTCTTGAGCTTGAACACCTGAACAGAAAAACAGCAGCGCAAGAATCAGCTTCATTTTTTACCCAATCCCGCCAAACGCTCACCCATATAGGCCTTCACCATGCGGGCATAGTCCCCGCTGTCGCGCAAACGTTTCAGTTGACGGTTGAAGGCATCCCGGGTCTTTTCATCACGGAAGGAAACATAGGCCGGAGTGTTTTCCGGGAAGATTTCATGCACTTTCACGTCCTGCGTAAAGTGACTCGCCTCCTGCGGCATCAGGCGATACCATTCAAAGATAAAACGATCCATGACCAACACATCCACTTCGCCATTATACAAACTGGCAAAACGGTCCTTGGTCTGCGGATACTCGATCAGGTTTCCCGGAACTTTTCCGTTGAATCCAGGCTCGAAGATTCTTTTAAAGTCCGCTCCCAGGTCTTTCCAGGCTCCGCGCCAAACGGCTACTTTCAAGGACTGCAGATCTCTGGCACTTTTGATAGAAATCTTTCGCGATTTCAAACTGAAGGCGCAGACCTCGTGGTCCATGAAGGGCTGAGAATAATAGCGCCCCCCTTCACGATTGCGCACGCCAACGATCATGTCGAAGGTGTCGCCGTGATTGGCTTCAGTTTCAAGACGCAGATAAGAAAGACTTTGGAAGTCATGGGGTGCCTTCAGGGATTTTAAAATCTCCCGCACCAGATCCACTTCAATTCCATGCACGACACCATTTTCCTCATAAATATAAGGCGGCTTGCTTTTTCCAAAAGCAACCTTCAAGGTTTTGGCGTCCATTTGTACCGGTAATACGTTCAGAAGTAAGATTGTCAGGAAGCGAAAAACATTTCGCATGATCAACCATCCCCATGCTCAACATTGTGAGCTGAAGTATTATCGTGCGAATTGAAGTATTACTGAAGAGTAATAAAGAATTTTTGATATGTTGTAATGTGCCCCAAAGCGAGACACATCACAACGATTCAGATCTATTTGCTGGCCGGAAGACGATCTTGAGTTTCCTCGTCTTTAACTTCTTTAACACTGCTTCTCATGAAGAAGCTTTTTTGCATGGCCTTTAATACAACAACTGTTTCGTCCAATGCCTGTACCAAACGCACACTGGCTCCTGGAAGCTCGCCTTCAACTTGTTTCACCGCAGGTCCCAGCGCCTTGGTCATTACGGCCAGGTTCTGAGTCATCACGGCAAGGTCTTTGGCCATTTCCGGATTCTGTTCGTTCAGTTCAGGAAGGATCTTGTTAATCTCACGCGTGGTCACAGCAAGATTTCCCACCAGCTTTTGCACACCATCATCGTGCGTGGCCTGCTTGGAAAGTTTAATCACTTCCACAGACATCGTGTTCAGGTTTTTCACCAACGGATCCAAACGGTCAATCACACGAACCAGACTTTCTGCACGGCTTTTATCCGCAAACGCATCTACCAGGACCTGCACACTCTCTAAAATCCCGCCCAATTTGCTCAGGTAAGAATTCAGGTGTTTACCACTCATCAATGTCATCAGATCCACCGTTTCGATGGACTTCACAGCACTGTGATCCGGAATCATTTCAAACTCTTCGTTCCCCACGGTCAGCTCCAGCACCCGCTCACCGATGATGAACGGACGAATCAACTGCACCGTGCTGTTTTCACGAATGCGGTTCTGGAATTTTCCCAGAACATAGAAGCCAACACGAATGCGGTTGTCACTTTCCAGTTCCACGGTTTCAACGGCACCGGCACGAAGACCCGCCATCTGCACCAGCGTTCCTTGATGAATACCGTCGGCATTCTCAAAGGTCGTGGTGAAGCGCACCTTCGGCTCAAACCAGCCTTGTTTCACTGCCGCACTGATGGCTGTGACAATCACACCCACAATGGCCAGGACAACAAAAAGGCCGGCGACTCTTTCAAACTTGTTGAATTTTACCTTCATAGGTGAACAACTCTTTTCTCGGGATCCACAGCCTGGAAGTAAATCTGTCCGTCATCCAGGTGAATGATCTGATAATTGAAAAGATTCATGAACTTTTCATCATAGGAACTGATAAAGATATGTTTCAGGTGCCCCTCTTTGCGCAGACGGTGCACGTGATCAGCAAAGATATAAACACTGTCCTGCCCCAGACCCACGCTTGGATCATCCAACAGCAGCATTTCCGGCTGCATCACCACTGCGCGCATCAGGCAGGTCAGTTTGCGAATACGACCTGGGACATGGGCCGGTCTTTCATGGGCAAATTTCTCGATGCCAAATTCCTTGATCATCGCTTCCACGCGGGCTTTGCATTCCTCCGGCGTCAAAACCTTATGATACAAAAGCGGCAGCATCAGATTGTCATACAAAGTGCGGTTGTTGATCAGACCACCGTAATCGAAGGAATAGCCAATCTTCAGACGGAAGGGCAAAAACTCTTCAAAGGACATATCCACCACATTTTCACCGTTGATCAGATATTTCCCGGACTGGGGGATCTGCAGGCCTGCCAGAATCTGCAACAGAGAGCTCTTCCCCGCGCCTTCATCGGCTTTCACCCACAGGATTTCGTTCATTGGAAAATCAAACTCCACATTCTGAACAATTGGCTCCTGCCCTTCATGAGTGAAAGACACGCCTTCAAATTTTAGATTTTCGATTTTCATCACACCACCCCTAAACTACGAAGTTGATTTAGATAAAACAAAGCTGTCACAATCAGATTAAACACGACCACAAAGATGATACTGTTCACCACGGCCTGGGTCGTGACCTGTGGAACCTCATGCGGACTGCGCTTCACGGAAAGCCCCTGATAGCAGCACACCACAAAAATAATCATCCCGCTGAAACCGTTCTTCAGCAGGAAGATCAGCACGTCCTCTTTGGCAAAGGCGCGCATCAATGAATCCGTATAAAAAGCCAGCGGCAGATCCTGCACGAATTTCGTGACCAGGAACCCGCCAATCAAAGCGATGAAATTGAAATAAAATGCCAGCCCCAGCACGCTGATGATTCCACCCAGCACACGTGGGAACACAATAAAGCTCAGCGGGTTGATGCCCATGCTTTCCAGCGCTTCAATCTCGCGATTGGCGCGCATGTTGCCGACCTCGGAAGCCACCGCCGTCCCCGAACGCGCGATCACCACCAAAGCCACCAGCAACGGACCGGCCTCACGCACGATCATGACGATCAGGAAGTTCCCGATCATCTGGGTGCCGCCCAGAAGTGATAAATTGGATAAGGATTGAAGCAAGATGATAGATCCGGTTCCCAAAGCCAGAACCGAAATCAGTGGCAGCGCCTGCCAGCCGGTGAAATAGATTTGTGCGGAAATAACGCCGACGATCTGGCGGAAGCCTTGGGCACGATCCAAAACCGTTGCACGTAAAGAAAGATAAACCATCAGGAGAACACGTGCCGTGTACTCCACATTCTTTGTTACTGATCTTCCTAGCGAGTCAATTTGCGCCAGTAAAGAAGTCATGATTCACCCTCGATTTCTCAAGGATTTATCGGTTCATTTGGATAAAAGATGTCTTGGTCAAAGGTCTGGTTTTAGTAGGCCCAGATAGAGTAAAACAGCGATTTCAGAGCCTCAAACCCCGACTCCCAGACGGAAGACTCAAAACGCCCCCCGATAATCGCATGCTTTTCGATATAGATGTTTTCCGGGAACGTGGCCCGGAAGGTCCGGTACGACCGGTACATGTGAAGCCTTGATGTCACCAGCAGGATGTCCCGGCACTTCAGCGCCTCCACAATCGGCAGGCTTTGCTGGGCATTTCCATAAGTGGTTTCTGAACGGCGGTCCAGGACCACATCGTTCTCGCTCAGGTTCCCGTAAAAGGGCCACACCGGCATGATCTCGCGCAGACGCGCATTGGAATACACACCCGAAATAACGAGCTTTTTGACATTCTGATTCGCCAGAAGGTCAAAACCCTCCCGCACCCTGCCCGCGCCGCCCGTCAGGACAACCGCGCAGTCAGCGGAAGGGGTTTTCGTCCAGGATTGAATCCGCTCTTTCTGCACTTTCTGATATTCGTCGGCGAAGCGGTAAAGCACCACCGCGCTCAGGAATGCCAGAGCCCAGAATGAGCGGGATTTCAACAGGGACTTAGCGATGCGCAATGACTTCGATCTCCACGTTCACGCCTTTAGGCAAAGCAGCAACCGCCACTGTCGAACGCGCCGGAGGAGCGTCAGTGAAGGCCTTGGCGTAGATCTCGTTCACAGTTGCAAAGTCCGACATGCTGGTCAGGAAGATCGTGGTTTTCACGATATTGCTGTATTTCATATTGGAAGCTGCCAGGACCGCTTCGATGTTTTTCAAAACCATTTCAGTCTGGGTTTTGATATCGCCTGTGAAAACTTCGTTTGTTTTTGGATCGATGGAAATCTGACCGGAGCAGAACAACATGTCGCCGATCTGAATTGCCTGAGAATAAGGACCAACAGCTTTAGGTGCGTTGTCTGTGTGAATAACTTTTTTCATAAATATCCTTTTTCGAGATTGGGAAATTGGTTGAGGATTAGAAGTAGAAAATGATTCCGGCGCTGAACGGACCATCACCGATGGTTCTGAAGCGCACGTTGTCGCCAGAGATCACACCCACGCCGCCTTCAAAAGTAAACGCCAGGGAATCCAGACCGGTGAAGAAGAATTCACCACCGAACAACGCATTCAGTTCGAAACCGGATTCTTTGTCACCAGCCACTTCGTTATTCAGGATGCCCAATGTACCACCCATATAGAAGTTCATGTTGTCTTCTTTGAAAACGATGCGACGAATGCCTGCGTTGAATGCAAACTTGGAATAGTCTTCCTGAGTATCAATACCCAAGCCGCCCGCGATGGAAACATCCGGAGCAATATAGTAAACAGCAGCCAACTGAGCCAGATCCAGAGCAGAGTGACTTTTAACACCCACACCCAAACGGTTGGTCAATTCCTTGGCTTCACCTTGAGCTGCAAAAATAACTGTTACCAAGCATAGCGCCAACGCCACATTTTTAAGCACTTTGATCTCCTTGCGATCGATTTTTTAAGCCCTCTTATTAAAGGCAAAAGCTGGGAATGGGGCAAAGGATTTTCCTTCTTACGGACAGTGTCAAAGCTGCCAAAAGGCCCCTTGCGCAAAGCCGGCCTTCATGGGAAATCAGGGACATGAAATTCCTCTGGCTCGTACTTGTGATTCTTGCTCCCATGACTTCTTCTGCCATCATCAAGGGCGATGGGTTTGAAATGCTCAGCCCTGATGAAAGCCGCATGCTGGAAGTGGGCCTTGAATCCTCCGAACTTCCCAGCCTGTGCCCGCACACCAAGGATTTCGCAGAAAAGGCCCGCTGGGACCACGCCCCGATTTCACAGAAGCTGGATTTCGTTCTGGTGGATAAAAAGCGCCGCTTGTTGCATGTGATGCGCCACGGGCAGGTGCTTGCCACTTACGCCGTCGCCCTGGGGGGAAACCCGCAAGGACATAAAAAAACTGAAGGCGATCAGCGCACTCCGGAAGGACGTTATTTCTTTGATCTGAAAAAAGAAAAAAGTGAATACCATCTGGGTCTTCGCATCAACTATCCCAACGCCAAAGATCTTGCGGAAGCCAAAAAAAATGGCATCAAAAATCCCGGCGACAGCATTTTGATTCACGGTCTTCCCAACAGTTGGGTGAAACGCAAAGTCATCCGCCATCCGCGCGATTGGACCAAGGGATGCATGGCCGTTCGTGATTATGAAATAGAGGAAATTTACGCCAACATGGATCTGGGCGGAATGATCGAGATCTGCCCTTAAAGCAGGGATTCTGCAATCGCCGCCAGGAACGCCGGAGGAAAAGCATCGGCCGAGTTGTTTTCCGACTCCCAGATTCTTTCCTTCAGGAAGCGGAAACCCACACCATTTTTTTTCATGATGGTCAAAACGCCCTGATCAATTTTCTCAGCAAATTGCAAAATAAAAGCCTCTACCGGAATCTTGTCCGCCGGGACCTGATTCGGAAAGCCCTTCTCATCGAAGCGCTCATGGGTGCAGACCATCACGGCTTTGATCTCTTCTGACAGGGGCAGCCCTTTGATCAGACAGCGGTTCAACGACAGAATCGGATGGTTGCTGAACACGCGCTGCTGCTCTTCCCGGACAGTTCTGCTTTCAGACGTCAGAAACTCGCGACTGACTTTATCGTCGATATCAAACAGCCCCACATCGGTCAGCAGGCCCGCCATCAAGACCGTCAATGGATCGCCCTGACCACTTTTCTTCGCAATCATGGCGCCATAAACGGCAATCCAAGGGGCGCGCCACTGTTCATAAAACTCGCCCTTTAAAACCTCGCGGAAAAGATCCCAAAGATCCTCTTCGGTCCCCAGAAGCTGCAACAGATCCGAGGCCGTTTTTTGCACAACCTCATAACGGGAACGGAAAGTCTCCGGTTCGGGAGATTTAAAATCAAACAGCAGAATTTCGTTCAAATGCAAAGCCCCGTGGCACAACGACAGAAAAAGCGCACGGGCGCGTTTCTTCAGACCGTGCCCGGAGGTGTCGTAATAGGTGGCGATGTAATCCAGATATTTTTCACTGTCACGATTCTGGATGTAGGTGCTTTCGGCCTTTCCAACCCGCTGGAAGCGCTCATCACTCAGGACCGAGTTGCTGTACACCACCGCCAGATAACGCTGATTCAGCGGCATGCGCACAAACACCGGGAAGGTCATGGTGGTCATCGGAAACAGATCCCCGATTTGAATTTCAAAGTACTGCGCCCGGCAACGATAAAGACAAATGTATTCAAATTTTAAAGTGCGGTTGAACTCACTTTGAGAAAGCGGCGTGACTCGCGGGTTCTGGGTTCCTTCCAGATTCTCCCGCGACAATGAGGCCGCCATAACGGTCACAATTCTGGAGCGCGGAAAAAGATTCAGGACCTGATCCACCCGCCCTGCGAATGAGGACAGCTCTTCATTTTCCTCCTGCACCATCAACACCATCTGGGCCCGCATCAAGTCCATGCGGGAGCCTTTATCCAGCTCAGAGTACGGCATTTGTTTGAAAGTCAGAAAGTGGCGGGAGATGATCTCTTTGGCGCGGTTTAAAATCGCCTCATCCCCGGACAGGATCAGAAGTTCCAATTTTTGTCTGAATAAGGTCTGCGTCCGGGTGTCAGTCATTGCTCTAAAAATTCTAAACTTCCGCACGGGAGCTGCCAACAAAACTTTTCCCGGTTGACAATTAATCCCCCTCAACCAATCCTATCTGGACCAATACGAGAAAGGACCTGTATGAAACACCTTATCGCAGCCCTTGCGACTGTTCTTTTGTCTGTAAACTCCATGGCGGCCCTGCTGACTCCGGAAGGAACCGGCGAAAAAGTGGAAAAAGTAACCCTGTCCACTTCCGCCACCGCCAATGTGGAATCTGAATCCCTGAAGCTGACTTCCGTGGGTGCCGGCCTTCGCGCAAAAAAAGTGGTCTTTGTGAATGTGAAAGTATACGTGGGACAGCTTTTCGTAAGCTCCCCTGAAACTTTCAAAAAAACCGATGCCGAGGCTTTGACATCCCTGAAGGATCAGCAGGCCGTTGCGATCCAAATGCACTTCCTGCGCAGTGTGGATGCAGACAACGTGCAAAAGTCCTTCAAAGAAGCTTTGAAAGCCAATGGCGTCAGCTCTGATGAAGCGTCTGTAAAACAATTCCTGGATTCTGTTTCCAAAGGCGGCGAAGCCAAGGAAGGCAAGGCACTGACTGTACTGGGTGCCAAACTGAAAGACGGCACTGAGGCTGTTCTTTACGAAACAACTTCCGGCAACGTGTCTGAAATCAAAGGCCCGGCGGGATTCATCGAAAAGATCTTCTCCATCTGGCTGGGCAAACCATCTGACGATGGCGTGGCCTCTTTGAAAAAATCCATCCTTAAAAAGTAAATAGTCTTTCTAAAAAAGAATTGAAACTGCCTCTCTCTGGAGTCTCTGGAGGCAGTAACCTGCTTCCCTTCCCCCCCCCAATTTGTATTTTGGAACATTTGCAACTTTTCATCCGCGCCTCCTCACGGACAGTGAGATAATCTCTTCTATTCAAGAGGTGCCAAATGAAGGTCTTTATGTTCGCGGCGTCTTTGCGCCAGGGCTCGTACAACAAAAAACTTATTCGCGTGGCCGCCGAGATGGTTCAGGATCTGCCTTTTTGTGAAGTGGACCTTTGTGAATTCAATGAGTTCCCTTTACCCATGTACGATGCAGACCTTGAATCCTCCAAAGGTGTCCCTCAAGGCGCCAAAGAGCTGGGAAAGAAGTTCAGCGAAGCTGACGCCATTATCATTTCAAGCCCCGAGTACAATGGCAGCATTCCGGGCACCTTTAAAAACGCCATCGACTGGCTGTCGCGATTAAAACCTGTGCCCCTCGAAAAAAAGCACATTCTGCTGCTGGGGGCATCCCCGGGTGCCTTGGCGGCCGTGCGCGGCAACCTGCACGCCCGAGTGCCATTGCATGTGCTCAAGTCCTATGTTTATCCCGAATACTTTGGAGTGGCGAAAGCCGACGAGGCCTTTGATAAAGAGGGGAAGTTAAAAGATGAAAAGCAGATTGAAAAGCTACGGACTATGATTGCGGACTTTATCCACTTTGCCGCAAGGAAAGAAACTCCCTTTGAAAAGCTCACCGAGTTTGTGGATGAAAAAATCCACGAACAACACAACTAAAACTCTGACAGCAGGTGCGGCTGTATCGCACCAACCGAAAGGGATGATCACCTCATCCCTTTTTAATTCAACTCCACAAAAACTACTGACAGATAAAGATGCGCGGAGCGGTTCTCAACTGACCATCAGCCAAAGAAGCCGTGATCGGAGTTGAGGGAACAAACTCCCTGGTATTTCCTGGCGCCCTATGCTTCCACAAACCAAACAGAACCTCGCCCTTTTCACAGTTGGCTTCGCTGGAAGGCCATTCCCCAGCTACGACCACATAGTTATAAAGTTTGGAGTGACCATCATCATTGTTTTCAGTTCCGGCAGGCAGAATAACATGGGGGAAGCGAACACCCTCAGAGCCGCCACGCGCTTCAAATTTCAAATCATCAAAGATGGCCTGGCCGTATTCGCTGTACTCATCAGCCAGACCACTTTGGTCATTCAGAGCACGGAAGTAGTTTAAATCATAGCGCATCCCCAGCGGATACTGCTTGATGAAAGAAATCGGACTGGAGGCGCCCGTGGTGGTCGGAAAAATCCCCTTGGTGCAAACATAATAGGAAAAAGTCAGAGCGTCGACCGTCACATCCTTGATCAAAGGAAATGCAAAGGTTCTAACCCCATCTCCGCCGAATTTATTTCCATACAAAGAGAACAAAGTGACGTTACTCATTAATTCAATGACGTGACCATCCGCCTTGGCCCACTTCTCAGAATTGGGCTGCACGGTGGACACGAAGGCTTTCACTTCCCCCAGATCACACTCATTGCGAAACACATCACTCCAGGCAAAAGAAACAGAAGACACCAGTTGCAAAAGAAGAAGTCCAGAGACAGTCAGAAATTTTGTTTTCATAAACACACCTTTGTGATGATTGGTATTGTCTAACTGAATTGCACAGCCGGTGCCAGTCAAATTACGGTCTCAAAACCATCACAATCCTTCTGAAGGCCCTGCTGCCGATTTCCCGACAGCCCCTTCTGCCGCCATTCCCGCACCTGCCGAAACCCCGGCATAAAATAAAAAAGGAGTGGTCTTCGCCACTCCTTTGCATTTTTTAGAATGTAATTGCTGAAAAAACCTAACCCGCGTTGCGCGGAGCTGCCGAGGCAACGGGCGCTGCTGGCACCGGCACAACCACGGCCGACGGAATCGGCTCAATGTGTGTGGCTTCAACCTTGGCTACTTGCTCTTCGGTTTTTTTGCCTTCACCCAGGTTCAAAATAACGACACCAGCAATGATCAATGTTGTCGCCACCACTTTCTGCAGAGGCAAAGGCTCATTGAAAATAACCAGTCCCAGGAATGCCATCAAGGCTGTTCCCACTCCCGCCCAGATCGCGTACACGTTACTGACCGGAAGATATTTAAGCGCCACAGTGAGGCTTATAAAGCAGATTCCATGACATGCTACTGTGAGCACGGATGGGAGCACCTTTGTAAACCCCTCTGAGTACTTCATCGTGATCGTACCGAAAACCTCGAATATAATTGCTGCTGCAAGATACACGTATGCCATAAGACACCCTGTCGCATCTCGACCCTTTCTATCGTATTAAATTGTGTTTACCCCGTGTCTCGGATGAACCTCCGAGAGATCTTTTTTTGAACCAGTCGACAAAAAAGACTTAAAAAGCGAACAGGAGAAAGCTCCTGTATTTGATATAACTAGAATACCACAGCCCTTTAAAAAAAGCTCTCATGACTCGACTCCAATGAGATTATGCAGTCATTTCATGGATTTAGTGGTGAGACACAGCGAATATTTTTAGTCCAAATTTTGTTTGATTACACATTTCTGTGTTTATAGAAATTCCCCTTTTGAAACAAAAAAGGACCTCCAAAGGGCAAGTTCAACGTCTCTGAATGATGTGAAAATGAAAGAAAAGATCCGAGCCGCTTCGCCAGCGGTCGCACTCGCCAACCCTGGTAAGCACCTTCACCAGTAAACTTTTGCATCTGATTGAGGCGATAAAGAGATTCAAGGGGCCATTGAAATGCCAGGAAGGCATTTCGAAGGGAAGTCCACGAAGTGGGTTTGCAGCAATCCACTTCCAGATTTTAGACACAAAAAAACCCGGATTACTTTCGTAACCCGGGTTCAAGTAAAATAGAGCTGGCGTCTTGTCAACACCCTCTCAAACATTTTTTCGAAAATTTTCAAAAGAACTTTTTCGAAAAAATATTTGATCCTCAATCAACGTTCAAACGCGCCAAAAATAATTGAATTCAAATCAACTACTTAAGAACCCTGTCTGTGTTTGGAATCAAACATAACGTCGGTGAGGTCCTGATTTATAGGCCTATTGCCCTTTACTGGCAAGGCCTTTTTTAAATAAATAAAAGTGTAGAAAAATGTAGAAAAATAGGGCAAAAATTGCGCTTTATGCCGCCTTAATGGGCACAAACCGGCTCCGCAGCGCTTCATGCCTGAAAAAGAGGAGCCCATTTATAGCGCATTTCAGAGGAAATCTCTGGATATCATCGCCTTTGGCACCCTCCAAAAACGAAAAAAGCCCCTTCTATATAAGAAAGGGCCTTTAAAAGCGCTCTTCTAAGTACGGCGGGACTTCTTATTGTCGTTCATGTGTTCAATCTTATCCCCCAGATCATGAATGGCCTGACCGGTTTTAGGGGCTTTTTCAGAGATCTTCTGACCGACCTTCTCAATTTTGTCCCCCACCTTATGGGAGAGGCTTTCTTTTTCACCCTGTTTTGAAGCCATAAAGAACCTCCTGGTTCGTTTTCTTTATTCTATTACTTAAAGAGACGGCTTCAGAAAGAATCCACCAACAGTGCCAGCTTACATTCAACAATCCATCACCTTGGTTTGGCGCCGATGAATTTAGACATAAAAAAAGCCGCCCCTAAGGACGGCTTCATTGTTTAGATCACTGTCTCATCATGTCCGAAGACTTTGCGATACTTCGCCATGAACCAGTTCTGGAATCTATCGACATACAGATGCACGGCGGGAATCACATACAAAGTCAGCAAAGTGGAACTGATCGTCCCGCCAATGACGACAATCCCCAGGCTTGTGCGGGATTTTGAAGCTTCATTCAACCCGATCGCGACTGGCACCATACCCGCAATCAATGCAAGACTGGTCATGATGATCGGACGAAGGCGGGTTTCCCCGGCTTTCAGCAACGCCTCCGTCGGAGAAGTGCCTTGCTTTTGTTGTTCCGCCGCTGAATCAATCAACAAGATCGAGTTCTTGGTTGCAAGACCCATCAACATCACACACCCGATCATCGAAAACAGATCGAAACTGGAGCGTGTGATAAATAACGACAAGAAAGCCCCGCAGGCTGCCAGTGGAATCACCGACATGATCGTCACCGGAGTGATGAAAGAGCCATACAAGCTTGCCAGCACCAGATAGATGAACATAACCCCCAAGCCCAGCGACACCAGAATGTTGGTCATTAGTTCGGCGAAACGTTCCGCCTCGCCCACGAAGCTGAAGGTCACCCCTGGTGGCGGCTTGAGCTCTGTCTTGGACAGACTGTTGATTTCCGCAATCACCCCACCAAGGCCTTTGCCACCCGGAGTGATATCCGCAGAAAGCTGGATGTAACGGTTGCGGTTTTCACGCAGGATCACAGACGGCCCCTGAGCCTCTTTCAAATGAGCCACGTTGGCCAGAGGCACCAATCGCTGGCTTAAGTTCGGAACCTTCAGACTGGGGTACTGCTCCCGCAAATCGCGCTGATCCGGCTGCAGGCGCACGCGCACATCATAGTTCACGCCATTTTCACGATAGATGGCCGGTGTCTGACCTTCGATCAAAGTACGGAGCTCCATTCCCACACCCACCAGGGACACTCCGGAGGCCTGGGCATTTTCACGCTTTAGCTGCACCTGAAATTCAGGCTTGCCCGCACGGTAACTTGTATCCGGCTGGGACAGACCGGGTTCGGCCTTCAGCTTGGCCAGCACTTTTTCCGAATACTGAATCAGATCGTTCATGTTCTGACCCACGATATTTAAGTTGAACTGACGGCTGTTCTGCTGTCCCGGGTTGTCCGTCACGATGATGTTGTATTTTTCAAGGCCCTTATAGGCTTCACGCAAAGCCGCTTTGGTCTGTGTGGTGTTCAGGCTGCGCTTTTTAGACGGCACAAGACGGATATACAGGCTTCCTTTGTGAGGTTCGCCATTACCCGTACCCACGAAGGTCAGAATATCCTCAATCTCAGGGAACTTGCGGGTGCGATTTTCGATCTCTTTGGCGATCACATCAGTGCCATCAAGACTGGCTCCCGGAGAAAGCTCAAACTGCACATAGAATTCACCATTGTCCTGCGCGGGCAGGAATGTGAAGGGCACACGCGTGGCGATAAAGAGCGAGAACACGAAGATTCCCACCGAAGCCAGGATGGTTTTTGCTGGATGTGCCAGGGCCCAGCCAAGGGTTTTTACGTACCACTGTTCCAGACGGGTCTGGAAGCGGTCAAAGGCCTTAAGAGCTCTTTGATTCCAGATGCCGAACCGCGAGGTTGGGGGTTTGTGAGAATGCTCCCCTGCAACATACGCTGACAGAGTCGGCGCCACAAAAAGCCCGTCAAACAAACTGACAATCATGGCAAAGCAGATCGTCAGGCCAAACTGCTTGAAGAACTGCCCCACGATCCCCTGCAGATTTCCGATCGGACCGAACACCGCTAGAATGGTCAAAGTCGTGGCCACAACTGCAAGTGTCACTTCGTTGGTGCCAACCACTGCGGCCTTTTTCGGTGACATGCCGATTTCAAGTTTGCGGAAAATATTTTCCCGCACCACGATGGCATCATCCACCAGAAGACCCACGACCAAACTCATTGCCAGCAGACTCATGATATTGATGGAGAATCCAAAGATACCCATCATGATACACGCCCCTAACAAAGAATTGGGCAACGCAAACCCCGTAATAAGCGTGGATTTCATACTGCCCAGGAAGAAGTAGACCACAAGAATGGTCAGTATCACCCCGAAGATAATGGATTCATATACGTCATAGACGTTGGCGCGGATCTTGTTGCTGGTATCCTGGACGATCTTCATCCGGGCGTCCACACCCTGGGCTTTGAAGTCCTCGTTGATCTTGGCCACTTTTCTGGCGATGTCGTCGGCGACTTTGACCGAGTTGGCTCCGGACTGGCGATAGATGCTAAAATTAATAGCCTTTTTCCCATTCAGACGACTGCGCGAACTTTCGTCCTGCAAGGTGTCTTCAATCTTCGCCACCGTGCCAATGGTGATCGGGTGATATACGTCCGCCAGACGAAGCACTGTAGAGCCGATTTCATGCACGGACTGATACTGCCCCAGAGTACGGAATGAAAACTGAGTCTCACCGACGTCGATTTTACCGGCAGGAATATTTCGTCCCCCACTGCGCAGGGCTTCGGCCACCGTGCTTGCAGAAATGTCCGTGCCGTTCAGGCGGTCCCGATTCAGGCTGACATGAATTTCACGCTTGCGCCCGCCGAGGATCTCAACCTGCCCGACCTGATAAACCTGTTCAAACTGGGGGGAAATGATTTCCTTGGCCAGATCGTAAAGCTTCCCGTCCTCCATATCAGCCTGCAGGGAAATGTACATGATGGGTGCATCCGAGGGACCGACCTTTCGGATAACAGGCTCATCCACATCCTCTGGCAGTTCGCGCATGGAGTTTTGCACTTTGGCGCGGACTTCCTGCTCAGCAAAGTTCAGGTTCGTCTTTAAAGAGAACTCGATACTGAGAATACTGACCCCCTCCATATTCTGGGAAGAGACCTTCTGAACCCCGGAGATGGTGGAAACCTGATCTTCCAGCACTTTGGTGATTTCAGTTTCAACTTCCTGAGGACCGGCACCGGCATACGAAGTCACAACCACGACTGTGGGAAGCGTGACATCGGGATACAGATCGATGGGAAGATTTTTTAAAGAGATGCCTCCGAGAGTCAGCATAAGGATGACAAGAGACATGATAAGAACCGGTTGGCGTACTGATAGTAAAGCTGGTGACATAGTGGCGGGAAATTAGCAGCTAGGCTGAAACCGGACAACTGAAGAGATATTCGAGGGGCGAAGGAGTCTTTTCGTGGGGATCTTTATACGATACTATGACCTTTTTATGAGCCATTTAGTGGCATTTTGGATCATTTTTTGATACCCTCAGGATGATGATTGCGACTCCGAACCAAATGCTGCAATCTGGTTTCAGAAAGCAATGGGGCTTTCTGAAAAAGGCAGGTATCAAATGAAAAAAATCTTTTATGTGATGTGTGCACTGCTTGGTTTTGACAGTCTGGATGTGGATTGCAGTCACATTTTGGAGCGCGAGTTCCGCAGAAACTTTAAAAGGTAGGATCTGATGAACGAGTTTAAGTCCCAGAAAATAAAAGCAGTTCTTAAAGTTCTTTTGAAAAAGAAAGGTCTTACCTATGAAGCCCTGGCCGAGCAGATGGAGTGCTCTGTTCCCACAATCAAAAGAATTCTGGGGCCCGAAGAACTTACCCTGAACCGACTTCTTCATCTGTGTGAAATTTTGGACACCAATCTTGCAGAGATTGAAACCCTGACTGCAGAAGAAGAAACCGGCAGCCCGTCGTTCACCGAAGAACAGGACGCTTTTCTGGCGAAGAACAAGAATTACTTCGCCTACCTGATGAAGCTGTTTGACGGAATGACCCCAAAACAAATTGCTGACGAGTATCAACTCACCGCCAGAAGCACGGACAAGTACCTGATCGGCCTTGAAAAGCACGATCTGATCCGCGTGACCGGAAAACAAAAAGTCAAACCGGCCTTCAAAACGGTTCCAAATCTGGGGAACGGAGCCCTGGCGCGGGCCCACTCAGAGTCCTTCATCAAAAGCATCGCCTATTTCTTTATCGATCTGGTGCGTGAAGGTCTTTATTCACAAAAGAAAAAAGAAGAGCGCAACCAGGCAACATTCTCCACCCAGGTCGTGAAAGTCTCCAAAGCCAGCTATCTGGCCTGGATTGAAGAGCAGCAAAAGTCCATGCGCAGTTTTGAAAAACTGGCCACTTATGAAGAAAAAACCAAAGCCCCCGAAGAACTGATGTCAGCGGTGATTGTTTCTGCGCACACCCTTCTGAAGCACGACTACGAGGGTTTGAAAAAGATCAGCTCCACTTTCGGCGAAATCACCAACTTCTAAAAAGGACGGGGTGATTGCTTTTTGTCAATCACCTCGCTTGCTTCCAGCTCTCTTGACTGCTGTCATCGCAACCAGTTTTCCCTGTCCCTTGTTTGTGCGCATAAGGATAATGAACGCTTACGGAGGTCCTATGCCAGAGATTGCCGAAGTCGAAACCGTACGCCGTCATCTTGACAAAGCCCTGCGCGGTAAAAGAATCAAGGAAGTCATCTATGAAGAAAAAGACCGACACCTGTTTGCTTTTGTCTCCGCAAAAGCTGTGAAAAAAGCACTGGAAGGAGCACGCATCACCGGGACTGGCAGAAAAGGAAAGTATTTCTGGCTGGAGCTGGATCGCAAACCCTGGCCTTTATTTCATCTGGGCATGAGCGGAAACGTCTCGCTGCTGACCGATCCGTCAGACGCCAAACATCGTAACATCTGGGGCGGCAAGAGACTGTGGAGTCTTGAGGATGAAAGTGAGCACAGTATGATCTGGTTTTGCCGCTTGCTGCTTCGCTTGGAGAGAAAAATCGAGATGGCATTCAGCGATCCCCGCCGCTTTGGCCGGATGTGGCTGACGGAAGATCCCTGGCAGCACCCGCGCATCGCCAAGCTGGGCTTTGATCCTTTATTGGATTTTCCCACGGGAAAAGATCTTTACGAGCGTCTGCACAAACGAAAAAAATCCATCAAAGCGGTGATGCTGGATCAAGGCCTTTTTGCCGGCATCGGAAACTGGCTGGGGGATGAAATTCTGTTCCAGGCAAGAATATCCCCGCATCGCCTGGCCTCGGAACTGAGCCCCGCCGAAGTGGCGACATTACGCAAGGTGACCCTGGCGGTTGTAAAAAAAGCTGTGGCCGTCGACGCGGACTATGAACGCTTTCCCAAAACCTGGCTGTTTCATGAACGCTGGGGCAAATCGAAAACTGCCAAAACCCACAAAGGACACAAAATAAAACACGAAGAAATTGCCGGACGCACGACTGCCTGGGTTCCTGACTGGCAAAGTTAGGACCTTGGCCAAAGCCGCAGCTTGTTTTAAATCAGCAGGCAGGGGTTTTAATTTCCGTTCCTGTCGCCGCATCGGAAAATATCCAGACGACAGGAGGATCTTATGACTGAGAAGAAAAATAAATCGGTGCGGGGCCCGGATCTGCGAAAGAAAATCATCGACTCTCAGGAAAAGGGCGAGAACTACCGCTCCGAACATCAGGGAACGGACCTGATTGACACGAACACCGTTCACGAGGACCAGACCACACGAAATCGCAGCTCGTCCGAGCACAGCTCGAAAAAATAGCCCGGGAGGGACCATGATCCCTGATCACATTGACGTACTGAAGCGGCGCCAGACTCCCCTGCTTAAACACGGGGACTTGCAGGATGTGATTCTGCACATCAAGGATCGCAAAGTGGTGATGCTTGGTGAAGCCTCCCATGGGACTCACGAATATTATCACTGGCGCGCACAAATCACGCAGGAACTTATCAGTAAACACGGCTTTCATTTTGTCGCGGTGGAAGGCGACTGGCCTTCGTGTCAGTATCTGGATCGCTATGTCCGCTCCAGCACTCTGGACAAACTTCCTTTTGTTCATTTTGCACGCTGGCCGGCCTGGATGTGGGCCAATGAAGAGGTGCGTGATTTCACGACTTGGCTTAAATCGCACAATCATCTGAAAAATGAAAAGCCCGTGGGCTTTCATGGGCTGGATGTGTATTCATTGTTTGAATCCATTGATGCTATTTTTAAAACGGTCGGAGAAATCGAACCGGATCTGCTGGCGCCCCTGAAGGAGTATTACAGCTGCTTTGCATCTTACCGGCACGATGAAAAGAAATACGTGAAGGACCTGATGCGAAACTATAAAGGCTGCCGGGACGAGGCCGTGTCGGCCCTGGAGGAATTGCTTGAAAAAAACATGACCCGTCCGGACAACTCTCTTTTTGATGCGATTCAAAATGCCCGGGTCATCAAGAATGCCGAAAGCTACTACAGGGCCATGACGGACTTTGAGGACAGTTCATGGAATGTGCGGGATCGCCACATGCTGGAAACTCTGGAGGCTCTGCTTCACCATTACGGACCCGATGCCAAAGCGATCGTGTGGGCTCATAATACCCATATCGGCGACTATCGCGCGACGGACATGGTGCTGGAAGGAAGCGTCAACATCGGCGGACTTGCCCGGGAGATCTTTGGCGAAAGGAACGTCGCCTTGGTGGGGTTTGGCAGCTATCAGGGAAGTGTTATTGCCTCTCCGGCATGGGCCGGCCCGGTGCGGGTGATGAATCTGCCGCGAGCGCAGAGTGGCAGTTATGAAGACCTGTTTCATCAAGTGGCCTATGCTTCAGGATACAAAAATTTTTCTTTGAATTTCTTCAAGGAGGATCGCTCCAAACTCTGGGCTCAATCCCGCGGTCACCGCGCAGTGGGTGTGGTTTACAATCCCCATCATGAACGCGGCAACTATGTTTCAACCAAAATTGCCGAGCGCTATGACAGCTTTCTGTTCTTCGATGAGTCGCGGGCTTTAAGTCCTCTCAAACAGGAGATTGATCGATCGGAAATACCCGAAACGTATCCTTCGGGCTTATAGCCCGAGGATCGAGTGCTTGAGTGCCTCGATGACAAGTTTTTCTGCCGGGATCTTGCCAAACTCGGGACGATAAACCAGAGAAATCTGATCCTTGAAGCTGGGAAGCTGGGGCAGAGACTTTAACGACAGACCCGACATCTCGACGGCACGGCCCGGGATGATTCCGTAACCAATACGTTCATGCACCATTTTACAAATCAGCTCCAGACTGTCGGTCGAGATCACCTTTTCCGGGCGGTCCTTCCATTTTTTCAAAATGGACTGAGTCTGGAACAGGTTCAGATTGCAGATAATGGTGTCGTGAGCTTCGTTTTTGGCCGACCAAACACCGACAGTGTCCTGAGCCATTTTATGAATCACCAAGTCCGGCACTTCGGCAGGATTGATGACCACTCCGATATCAATATTTCCCTTTTGAATCTCCATCTGAACACTGCGCGACAGATCATGACGAAGTTCGATTTTATAGTCCGGAGCTTTTTCCTTCAAATAGGTGACGGCCCTGGGAATCGAGTACTGGGCCACCGTCATGTGGCAGCCAATCGTCACTGTGCGACCCGCGAACACACGCTCATGATCAGCATCAAAATCAAGCTCTTGCAAAGACTGCAGGGCTCTTTGCGCCTTCCCCAGAAACACCCGGCCACTTGGAGTGAGCTGAATCCCGGAACGGGAGCGGTAGAAAAGCACAGTCCCCAGATCTGATTCCAGGCGCTTCAAGCTTTCAGAAAGAGCCGGCTGACTGATCTCCAGTTTCTGCGCGGCCTGAATAATCGTGGTGCAGGTGCTGGTGTGAACAAAGTTTTCGATATCGCGAATCTTGTATTTCATAAGCAAATACTTATCACAATTCAGCACACAATCCACATTTAACTATACACAATAGGTCCCGCTTTTCAGGTCATTCCTCATTCTGACACCCGGCCATTCCGGAGTAATCACCAGGATAATTCAACACCCGAGTGTAACCCCAGGTGAAGATTTGCCGGGCGATATCCGGAGCTCCCCCGCCTTGACTGCATACGACGATGATTATTGACTCCGGAGTCATGCCCTTGGCCGCGATCACTTTTGTTGCTTCTTCCGCCGACAGGGGTTTTAACGTCGACGCCGGAATATTACTGACTGGCATTTTGGTGATGGGGTCCATACTCATGTTGAATTGGACAAAATCCGCTTCCCTGCGCACATCCAACACATGAGCTTTGAGTTTAGCCTGGCTAAATGGCATTCCGAAAGTGGGGGCCAATTGCTGACTGGGTGCCCGCCCCCCGAGGGAGCTCATTCTCGCCTTGGTGCTCCACTGGGCAACTTCATTTTTTTGGGACAAATAAGATTTCAATTGCGGCAAATCAATCTGAATGGGCCCCGGCCGGGTTTGGCATCCACAAGACAAGACAACCGTCAGCAGCATTAATAATTTTAATTTCATAAAATCATCTTATCGCGACTGCGGCGCCCTCACATATAGTCATTTCGAGGTCTCACAAATCACAAATCTGCTGAATTGCAAGGGGGCGCCCGGGATTCATCAGGTGTTATCTTAAAATACCCGTTGAAGTCATAGAATCAATGTCATCAATGTACATCAGCCGGAGGGTGAAGAGGTCTCCGGCGCTCAAACCACGGTCGTCCCATCTGCGGGTGTTACAATAACTCATGATCGAGTCTGCATCGTATTCTGTGTAGCCGAAGCCCCACTTCATACCCTCTTTCGTTTTGCCACCGATGGCGCAGGTGGAGTGAGGATGATCGTGTTCGTGATACAGACCTGCGATATGACCAAACTCATGTACGACCGTGGACTTATTTAAGCCTCCGGCAAAGAAGTGCACGACCCCCGAAGCTCCCGGAAAGTCCTTGGATTGATAAATAAGCTGAACCCCCACCGATGCGGAGGCCCGCGTGCCACCCAACCACTTCAAAGCATTCTTCGGGCGATAGTTGATGACGACTTTACTTTTGTCACCCAAAACGCAGTCCTCAAATCCGACAAAATGAATGCCCGTGCGGGATGCGGTGAACTCATCCTCGATCCAACGACGAACTTGCTCTTTGTCTTGGGACTTCCAGACGGATCGACGGTAGTCTTCTTTCGAGTTTTGCACTGGATTGGCAAAGCAAACTTTCACAGCTTCAGGGCGCCAACGACGCCAAGTAAACATGCCAGCCTTTGCCTGCAAAGCGGAGCTTAGAATAAGGAATACAAGCAATAGGTTCCAAATCGCGTCAGCATACAGGGATCTGTTTGTTTTGAATGGAATATTAAAGAGAAGGAAATTGGGGTGAGTAACGGGGCTTGAACCCGCGACACTCGGAATCACAATCCGATGCTCTACCAACTGAGCTATACCCACCACAAAGGAAGATCTTTTATAGGGCCTTGCCAAAGAAAGTGCAAGCAAGAAAATGGCCCCGAAATACAGATTTTAAAAAGCCCTAGTAATCACAAGGGCCTACGACCACCTGCGCCTTACAGGCACTGCCCCCTTTTTCGGCATCAAGGACAGTTTCCTCAGCCCATTCGCCATTGGCGTTGCAGCGATGGCGAACACAGGAAACCCCCGGCACCGCCACGAGACAGGCTTTCTTTTCTTTCTTCGGGTTGTTGAAGCATGTCCAGGAACACTCGTTAAAACGGCCGGCCGGTTTTTCACAGATAGCGCCAGCCTTCTTGCTGTCCGCCTTGGCCTTGGCGGCCCGCGCCTGCTCAGAGGCCTGTTTTTTCAGGCGCATTTTCTCGGCCTCACTGGCTTTGGACAGCTCTTTCAAATCAATGGCCGTGACCGTGGTCAAACGACCGCGGGGGATTTTTCGGCCCTGCAGAAGGATGTCATAGGCTATTTCACCACCCTCGATCACACCTTGAAAACCGACCTGCTGACCGCTTTGAACTTTTGCCGAGTCTTCGCCGTTCAATGCCGAAAACTCCATGGAGCCCTCAAACATCTTCACTCCGGCAAAGGCTTTCCCCGGATCGATGCTTAAGACATAGTCGCCAGCAGGAGCGATAAACTCGAAAAGATCCGAACGCACAGCCACATTGTAGGGCCCCTTGTCCTTCAGGGACTGGCGCCAATGCACATGGCCCGACTTCAGATTCAGCACAGGGGCCTCGCCCCCTTCCCAACTGATCACAGGAATAACAAGTTCACTTCCACCCAGAACAGTGAAGCTGCGCTTTTCATCAAGTTGTACTTTAACTTCCCCATCCAATGAGGTTTCCAGAGTCGCTTTTTCCCGCAGAGTCGTGGGGCCACGAAGAGACAGGCGCTTGCCGTCTTTCCCCGTCAACCAGACCTGACCACGAACTTCGCGCACCGCCGGGTATTTGGGGACTGTAGCCAAAGCATGGGAATCCACCCAAGTGATTCCCGCCAGCAGCAAAATCGCAAACAGACTGTTAAGGCTTTTTGTGAACACGTTCCATCTCCCACTGTTTGGCGAACTTCAAGAACAGCGAATAGGCCGCTCCGACTGCAATCACAAAACCCGGCATCCCGTCCATGAAGCCGCGCTTTACGAAATAGGTCTCAATGAACTTACCCCAGGGCTTAAAGATCAGCTTTAAGTAAGAGAATTTCTTGCCCGAAGCGGCAAGCTGCTTGGCGCCCAGCGTGGAATAGCGGTCGTTGGTGATGACCTGATCACTCAGGCCATCAAACACCCAGTGCAGCAGATCCCGCTTCATTTTCAGCATGCGCTTAACTTCCACTTTTTCGTGTACATCTGCGGAATTCCACTGGGAACGGGATTTATTAAACAATCTCAGTTGATAGTCAGGATACCAGCCACCGTATTTAATCCAGCGCCCCAGATGATAGGACTTGCGCGGAAACAGGTAACCCGCCTCCGGATCCAAAGAATGGAAACTTTCATAAAGCTCGGAAGCAAGTTCGGGACTGAGAGCCTCGTCGGCATCCAAAGACAAGACCCAGTCATTTTTGGCTTGGGCGGCGGCAAAGGCCTTCTGAGGACCAAAACCCTTCCATTTTTCCTGGAACACCCGGGCGCCGCACTTTTGAGCAATCTCAACGGTGCGATCCGTCGAAAAGCTGTCGACCACGACAACATCGTCTACAAAGGCGGCAGAGCGAATGCAGCGCTCAATGTGCGCCTCTTCGTTCAAGGTAATGATCACGAGGGAAATGGGAAGTTTCGTCACGGAATCAGATTCTCTTTGGATCAAGGTCTTGTCAAACGATTCACGACTCGATACCATTTTTTGAATCGAAAGGCTTTTATCCATGAATTTTGCTAAATACTTCGTTTTAGGTCTGTTTCTAACCTCTCAAGCGCATGCTTACCTGAGCATCGCGGAATCCGGCGAATTGCTGGCTCCGGGCAAATATCAAGTGGGTGTTGAGCCTCAGCTTTTGACCAACAAAGGCAATGGTGCCAACTTCAACGTGTTCTTTGATACCGCACTGAGTGATTCTTCCAGCGCACGTATCAGTATGGGTGCCGGCGCGGTGGACTTTAACACTTTTGCCAGTGTTAAGTGGATTCCGATCCCTGACGTGGACAATCAGCCTGCAATGGGCCTTCGTGCCGGCGCGGGCATTGCCCGTGATGAAGATGAAAATCTGATCCAACTGCAATTTGCTCCGCTGGTCAGCAAACGTTTTGACACAGAATACGGATTGACCGTGCCTTATCTGGCGGTGCCGTTTACATTCCTGAATACCAAAGACGAGAACTTCGTTGCCTCCAATCTGGCATTGGGAAGCGAGTTCCACTATGTTGACTGGAAAGAGGTCAACATGGGGGCGGAAGTGGGTATCGACCTGAACAAGTCTTATTCCTACATCTCTCTTTATCTGACATTCCCTTTTGAAAGCCACAAAGGATTCGGGAAATAATATGTTTTCATGGTTCTTTAAGGACGAAACCGGAACAGCCGCAGATCTTTACGTAGATTTGGGGACTGCCAATACACTCATCGCAGCTCGCGGCAAAGGGATCATCCTGAATGAACCCTCGCTGATTGCCTACCAGCAGACCAGCCCCGGCAAAAAACGCGTGATCGCTGTGGGAAATGACGCCAAAGAAAAACTGGCAAACAATCCCGGCAGCATCTTTGCTCAAAAGCCGATTCGCGATGGCGTGATCGCCGACTTTGAAACCTCTGAAGTGATGCTGAAGCACTTCCTAAGTCAGCCAGGAGTCAAAGGCGCCTTTTCCCGCCCGCGTGTGGTGGTGTCACTTCCCTACGGTGTGACTGAGGTTGAAAAGAAAGCCGTGATTGAATCCTGTAAAGCGGCGGGCGCAAAAGAGGTTTATCTGATCGATGAGCCGATGGCGGCCGCGATTGGGTCAGGCCTGAACGTAAAGTCCGCAGAAGGCAACATGATCATCGACATCGGCGGCGGGACCACGGAAGTGGCCGTGATCGCTTTGGCCGACATCGTTTACTGTGAAGCCGCCCGCGTGGGTGGTCACCGTTTGGACGATGCAATCATTGATTACTTCAAGAAATACAAAAAACTGATCATCTCTGACACCACGGCGGAATACCTGAAGGTCACCATCGGAACTGCGGTTCCGAAAAAAGACATTCGCAGCGTCACCATTTCCGGACGCGATGCCGATACCGGCATGAATCGCACAATGGAAGTCAGCTCTGAAGATGTCGGCCTGGCGATGAACGGTTGTATTCAAGAGGTCATCAATGCGATTCACCGTGCATTGGAACACACCCCGCCAGAGTTGGTTTCTGATATCATCGAAAGAGGTATCACGCTGGCTGGCGGTGGCGCTTTGATTCGCGACTTTGATCTGCGCATTCAGAATGAGGTTCGCCTGCAGGTTCGCATCGCGGAAGATCCGCTGACAGCGATCGCCAAGGGCGGCGAAGCAGTTCTGAGTGATCCAGAACTGCTCGATAAAATCCAACTGGAAGTTTAGAGTTTCGCTAGAATTTCACAGGGGTCGTTTTCGGCCCCTTTTTCATATCCTCACGCAAAAGCTGCAAAAGCTTAAACGCCAGCGGACCTTGTTTGCCCTCGCCGATCTGCTGACCTTCGTATTCAGTCACCGGCAACACATCCAAAGTGGTTCCGATCATCATCGCTTCCGAAGCACTTAGGATGTCCTGCTCGGTCAGATCCTTTTCCTGAATCGACTTTAACTCCCCGGCGGCCAGCAGACTTTCTGCCAGATCAAAGGTGCGCATCATGGTTGTGCCCTTTAGAATCTGACGCAATTTGGGACGAATCAGGTTTTTATCCTTATCAATCAGCACGATATTTTCTGTACTGCCTTCCGTGACAAACCCTTGCGGATCAATACCGATGGTGAAATCGATTTTACGATCCACACTTTCTTTTTTCATCATCACATTCGGAAGATAGTTGCAGGTTTTAATCCGCGCCAGCCACGGGTCCTTTGGAATGACCTGGCTGCGCCCGACCTTCACGCCCTTTAAGTATTTTTCATCAGTGAACGGTGTGAACGACGTCACGATCAAATACATTTGGGAACTGATGGAATCGTAAGGATTTGTCGTAAAATATCCCGGCCCCCGAGAGATATAAAGTCGCAAGACTGCATAGGGGGCCCCCGCAATGCGGGTGGTTTCCAGAATGATCTTTTTCATGTCTTCCAGACTGTGCGGCAGACTGATGCCGATCTGCTGAGCCGAGGACTGCAGACGCTCCAGATGCTCCTGCATCAAAAAGACCTGACCATCCACGACTTTGATCGCCTCAAAGACCCCATCCCCGCGGTGCACCAGGTGATCATCCACCGGAACCATCATCAACCCCGGATCCTTGATAACCCCTCCATACCAACTGCTGTACATGGCAAGATAGCTGCCTTGCGCCGGGTATTGTCGTTTTAAAAGTTGGGCCTGAACATCCGCAGAAGAAAGAATGGGTAGATTCATAAACGTCCTTAATAAAAAATCACCGTTTTATTCTAGATTCATGGCCTTATCAGAGTGAAGTTTTTTTTGTTTTTAATTTGACCATCCCCAAGGGAGGTCCTGACAATAAGACATCACGGAGGACGTCAATGCAATCCAATCTCATCATCGGGCTTCTTGCTCTGAACCTTACAGCCTGTGCATCTTTCACCAGCCATCGCGAACCCAATCAGGAAACGAAAGTAACCCTGAAAGACGGCAAAGGCGGCGTTAAAGAAGCCCCTGCTCAAGCCACCAGCACTGGCGGCGAAAAAGAAATGACCCGCGTTGAGGTTGGCAGCGATGCTGAAGCACAAGCCCACGCCACGGAAGTGAAAGAGGCCGTAGCCGCTGCTGCCCAACACATTCAAGACACCCATGGAAAAGCACCCCGTGAGGCCGGACCAGTGCCTGCGGAAAAAGCATATGGCTGGCTTAAAAACGGCAACACCCGTTTTGTGCGCGGCACCTTCCGTAATGACGGTGCCTCGGCTGCCGACCGCCGCCGTGTGAGCGCATTGCAGCGCCCGCATTCGGTTATTTACACTTGCAGCGATTCCCGCGTTTCGCCTGAAATCGTATTTGACCAGAAATTGGGGGAAATCTATGTCGTTCGCACGGGCGAGCTGATCCTGGATAAAAACGTTCAGGAAAGTCTTGAATATTCCGTAGGCACACTGGGCACGAATCTAGTGGTGATCATGGGCTCGGACTCTTGCGGTGACCTGACAGCAGCGGAAGGCCTTGCCAATGAACTGCTAGAACGCTCTGCAATCCTGCGTGACGCTGTGGCCTCGGGTGATGTAAAGGTAGTGAAGGCTGTCTACCATCTGGAAGCTGGAAATGTGGAGTTTCGATAAATGAACGACAAACGCAAGATTCTGATCACCTGTGCTCTTCCCTACGCAAACGGATACATTCACCTCGGTCACCTGGTGGAGTATCTTCAGGCCGACTTCTGGGCCCGTTTTCAGAATATGCGTGGCAATGAATGCGTCTTCATTTGTGCGGATGACACTCACGGCACCCCGATCATGGTGAAAGCCCGCGAACTGGGTATCACTCCGGAAGCACTGATCGCTCAAAGTTATAAAGAACACACACAGGACTTTGCGGATTTCCAGGTTCAGTTCTCGCACTTTGGTTCGACCAATTCAGAAGAAAACCGTCTGCTTTGTGAGTACTTCTATAAAAAAATGCAGGAAGGCAATCACACCCGCAGTCAGCCAATCCAGCAGATGTATTGCAATCACGACAAGATGTTCCTGCCGGACCGTTTTGTAAAAGGCACGTGCCCTAAGTGCGGCGCCAAAGAACAGTACGGTGATTCCTGCGATGTGTGCGCTTCAACTTATTCTCCGAGCGACATGAAAGATGTGCACTGTTCTCTTTGCGGGACGGCTCCGGTCATGAAAGATTCTGAGAGCATCTTCTTCAAACTGAACGACTTCAAACAGTACCTTGAAGAATGGATCCCCAAACACTGCTCCCCTGAAATTTCCAAAAAGATGCTGGAATGGTTCAACGAGGACCTGAAGGATCTGGATATTTCCCGCGATGAGCCTTATTTCGGCTTCGCAATTCCAGGCACGAACAATAAAAAATTCTTCTATGTGTGGGTGGATGCTCCGATGGGTTATATGTCCACCACCGAGCAATGGGCGAAATCCCAGGGTAAAACCCTGAAGGACATCTGGCAGGATCCAAACCGTGAAATTTACCATTTCATCGGTAAAGACATCGCAAGATTCCATACGATCTTCTGGCCGGCATTCCTGAAGGCTGCGGAATTCCGCTCGCCTAACCAGGTGTTCGTGCACGGTCACTTGATGGTCAATGGTGAAAAGATGTCCAAGTCCAAAGGGACCTTCATCGCCGCAAGAACATATCTGAACCATCTGAACCCGGAATATCTTCGCTATTACTACTCCACGAAACTCAGCAGCTCTGTGGATGATATCGATTTGAATCTGGAAGATTTCACCAACCGTGTGAATTCTGAGCTTGTGGGTAAAATCACAAACCTGGGCTCCCGTGGCGGCCAGATGCTGAAAAAGAAAATGGACGGCAAAATGAGCGTGCCGGATGCGGAAGGTAAAAAGCTGATTGAGCACGCCCAGAAAACGGCTGAATCCATCGCCGCTCACTATGAGGCCCGCGACTTTGCCAAAGCACTGGGTGAAATCCGTGGCTTGGCGGATGACGCCAACAAGTACTTTGACGAAAAAGCCCCTTGGAAAACCCTGGAAGCTGATCCAGAGGGTACCAAGCAGGTGATCACCACCACTCTGAACATGTTCCGTTTGCTGGCGATCTACCTGAAGCCGATCTTGCCTTTCTATAGCCAGAAAGTGGCAAAACTTTTGGGCGAAAAAGACTATGTGTGGTCTGATCTGAACACGGTTCTTACCAACCGTGAGATCAATGACTATGAACATCTGGCAACTCGCATCGAGGCTGACAAAGTCAAAGCCATGGTCGAGGAAGGTCGCAAGATCAACGAAGAAATCCAGGCCGCAAAGAAAGCAGCCTCCACCGCTAAACCGGCGGCAGCCCCTGTGGCGACGGTGCCAACCGCAGCCGATCGTCCGGCTGAAATTGAATTTGCGGATTTCGACAAAGTGGATCTGCGTATCGGTCAGGTCATTGAAGCTGAAGAAATCAAAGAAGCTGACAAGCTTTTGCGCCTGAAGATCGATATCGGCGAAGGCCAGATCCGTCAGATCATTTCCGGCATCAAAGCGGCTTATAAACCGGAACAACTGGTAGGACGAAAAGTCCTGGTTTGCGTGAACTTGAAACCGCGCAAAATGAAGTTCGGAATGTCTGAGGGCATGGTGCTGGCAGCCGGAACCGGCGGCAGCGATCTGTTCGTACTTTCTGCCGACGACGGTGCCCAGGTCGGCCAGAGAGTGAAATAATGAATCTTTCCATTCAGGATAAAAAATCCCTCGAAGAAATCCATCAGCTTTTTCTGAAGCTGGAGAAATCCTCGGGGGATTTTTCTTTTTCCGAGACAGAACTAAAAAAACTGAAAACTCTAATTTCGGCTTTGTCTGTTTGTGAGAATCCTGATGTTTCCCGCCTAGCGCCCTTGGAAAAGCACCTGACCCCGGGCATGACACTGAAACACTTTGTCAGCTATGCCATCCCTTTTGAGCGCCTTTTACATAAAAACCTGCAGGACGATGAATTCTTAGTGGTTGAAAACGACCGCGAACAGGCTGAAAGCAAATTACCGCTGGTGTTTGTTCTGGATAACATCCGTTCCGCCTTCAATGTTGGATCGATCTTCCGCACCGCCGAGTGCCTGGGGGCTGAAAAGATTTATCTTTGTGGCTACACCCCGCTTCCGACCCAATGGAAGGTCGAAAAGACCGCCATGGGGACTCAAGAGTATCTGTCTTGGGAAGAAGCTCCCAAACTGCTGGAGTGTTTGGAAGAGCTGAAAGACGAAGGCTACCGGATTGTCGCTTTAGAGACCGCGGCCAGCGCTTCAGATCTGTTTGAAAAGTTTGAATCTGAACCCACAGCCTTTGTTTTGGGAAATGAACGCTTCGGTCTTGATCCGGAAGTTTTAAAGATCATCGACGAAGTCCGTATCATCCCTTTGCGTGGGCGCAAAAACTCCCTGAACGTCGGCGTCACTGCGGCGGTGGCAGGCTTTGAATGGATGAGACAATGGCGACTGAAATAAAACTCACAGCCATTGGCACCTTCAAAAGTCCCCAGGTGCATCCTTACGAAGCTGGACGCCAGCCTGATGAGTTTCACTCGCAAGGTGTGATTGAACTTGAAGCCGGTCACAACTTTGAACAGGCGCTGACCGGACTTGAGGGCTGTGAGCGCATCTGGGTGGTGTTCTTGTTTCATCATAACGACCACTGGAGTCCGATGGTGCTGCCCCCGCGCGGTGGCAATACCAAACAAGGCGTCTTTGCGACCCGGTCCCCCTATCGGCCCAATCCCGTGGGTATGAGCTGCGTAAAGGTGAAGTCCATCGATAAGCTGAAGATTCATGTCGAGGGCGCGGACCTTTTGCATGGCAGTCCGATTTTGGATATCAAACCTTATGTGGCCTATGCGGATTCATTCCCCGGTGTGGAGCCGGGGTGGCTGAAAAATGCCGAACGCTTCACGATTGATTATTCGCTGGAAGCCAAACAGGAACTGGAATGGCTGGAGCTGCATAATCTTCATCAACTGCGCGGATTTTTGCAGCATCAACTGGAATTCGAACCGGACAATTCCCGAAAGAAGCGCGTAAAACCCGAAGGCACTGGCTTTGTGATTGCCTATCGGACATGGCGCGCGCAGTTTGAAATTCAAGGACAGCACGTAAGCATCCTGAAAATCTTTTCCGGATACAGCGCTGAAGATCTTGCCACACCTGAAGATGTCTATCAGGACAAAGCCCTGCACCGTAATTTTCAAAAGAATTTTCCGGGAAAAACTTAAGTCCTGCTAGAAAAGACTTTTAAGCGCACGCCATACAGAAACCGGCGGCTTTCCACACAAGATACGCAGTTGATCACCGCGATGCAGCCGCCCCTGATAGAAGCGCTCGATCAAGGGCTCTGAAAACTGGTAAAATCTTTCAAGAATCACATATCTTTTTTCTGGCTCCGCCGCCAGGAACATCATCCGATTCAGAACACGAAGATAGCGGGCCTGTTGATTGTATCTTTGTTGCATTTGCGAAAGCACCGCTCCCCAATTATCCAAAGAACTTTCAGCCAAAGCCTGCACACATGCCACAGTCTGTGGAAATGTGTATCCCGTCACCGGCTGATAAACACCGGAGGCCGCCCCCAACTGCAAAGGCCCGTTCCCCGTCATGGAAACGGCAGAGCCGTATAAATCCAGTGGTAAACAACCGATCTCCCGGCGTATCACCGATTCAACTTCCCACCCCTTGGTGGCAATGTACTTCATGATTTCCTGTTGAAGCTGATCCACATTCAAATCCGGAGAATTTGAATAATAAGTGTCTTCCACAAGCAGCTCCGTCGGACTCCACGGCAGAGTGTAGAAAAAACGGTATCCATCCGTCTGGGGAACCAAGGCATCCTTCAGAATCACATGATCAAGCCCATGAGGCTTTGCCAACTTCACATCCAGGCCCACGAACTTCTGGTAACCGCGAAGGGCTTCCTTCTTGGGCCAGCCTCGAGCATCGATGACTTGTCGGGCTTTAAAAACCCTGCCGTCCTGCAGGGTCACGGAATCTCGCCGAACCTCCTGAACAGAGGTTCCAAGACGAATTTGATCTGCATGGTGCCGCAGCAGTCGTTGATGGAAGTCTTCCGCCCTGATGGAGCAATAGACACTTTCTATTTTTCTTTTATATTTTGGAAAACGGACTTCATAAGCCGGCCAGGATTTCGATACCAAGGGCGTAAGCCATTTTGCCTGGGGTGGAACATCGGAGCCATGGAAGCTCCAGGTATGATTTCCTCCCAAACTGGTGCCCCGCTCCAGCAGCAAGACTTTCAATGCTGGTTGCTCTGTACGCAATGCTTGCAACAGCAAACCACCGGCCAGACCTCCGCCTACGATAAGGCAATCCCAAATATTATCTTCTGTCTGACCAAACATGTTTTACAAATATCGTGCTTTAAGATAGCAATCAATTATGAACCACTTTGAGAAGTATGAATCCTACATCCCCTTCGATCTTCTGGTGCCACAAAATTTCCTGATTGCCACGTTGGCACTGACATTGGTGGTTTTGGTTCGATATCTGGCTTTGACAGCCTGCTTCTATGCAGCCTTTTACAAGAAAAACTGGCCGTGGGCACAGCGTCGCCAGATCTATCCCGTTTTGCCCGATAAAAAAATGCAACTTTTTGAAATCAAATGGTCCATCATAAGCTCGGGGATATTCGGACTGGGCGGAGTTCTACTGGGCGTATTATGGCAAAGTGGATGGGCTCGCTTCTATCTGCCGCTCAATGAATACGGCTGGACCTATCTGGTGATCAGTGGTTTCCTGCTTTCGCTGCTCCATGACTTTTACTTTTATGTGACCCACAGGCTTTTGCATATCCCATGGCTGTACCGTCGCTTCCACTCTGTTCACCATGCTTCGTTGCAGCCTTCTCCCTGGGCTTCTTTTTCGTTCCATCCCGTGGAGTCCATCATCGAAGCCCTGCCGCTGCCTTTGATTCTGCTTTTCCTGCCGCTGCATCCCTTGGTTTTGCTGGTTTATCTGACCCTGATGACAGTATCGGCCATCATCAATCATCTGGGCTTTGAAGTTCTGCCGCGCGGGTCGGCCGTTCATCCCGTTGGCAAATGGCTGATCTCAGGGACTCATCATTCTGCCCACCACCGTTATTACAAATACAACTTTGGCCTTTTTTACACTTTTTGGGATCACCTGTTAAAGACCCAGCATCCCGCCTATGAAACTCAGTTTCGCAAAAATACAGGCGAATGGGATCAAAGCAAATGACCTCTCCTCTGCTGTCTATAACGAACCTTCGTAAAAGTTACGGCGCCAAGGTCGCCTTGCACAATGTGGGTTTTTCTGTCGAGCCCGCTCAGATTGTCGCTCTTTTGGGGCCTAATGGTGCTGGCAAAAGCACGACATTAAAGATTCTGCTGGGCCTAAGAAGCGCTGATCAAGGCGTCATCGAAAAGCCTGACAAGTCCCTGATTGGTTACTCGGGGCAGGAAATTTCCTTTCCCGCCCATTTAAAAACTGTCGAAGTCCTTCGTCTGGTAAAGGCGCACTATGACCGAGGCCCCTCGGTTGAACACATGGCAACCCACTTCAGTCTGCATTCATTCCTGCATCGTCAGATGGGGGGCCTGAGCGGCGGGGAAAAGCGCCGGGTTTCTTTGGCCTGTGCCCTGCTGGGAGCACCCCATTTGCTTGTGCTGGATGAACCCACTGCAGGGCTGGATGTGGAGTCCCGCATTCACCTGTGGCAGGAGATCCGTGATTTCGCCGCAGATGGCGGCGCCGTCCTGCTTTCCACCCACGACCTGAATGAAGTCTCTCAAGTCGCGCACCGGGTCGTCATCATCGATCACGGAACCGTGCTGTTTGATGGCCCCACCAATGAAATCACGCGCAGCCTGAAATTCAGAACCATCAAGTTTCGCAGTCCCAGAAAACCGCTGTCCTCTTTGATCGAGGATTGCACCACCGAAGGTGACAACCATCGTATTCTGACCCAGCACCCTGAAGAGCTTTTAAAAGAGTTCTTTGAAAACAGCTTCCCGCTTGAAGATCTGGAAGTTTCAACGGCGACCCTGGAAGAGGCCTTCATTCACTTAAGAAAGAAGCATCATGAAAAGACACCTTAAACTGACGCTGCTTCACACTTATTACCAGTTCTTGGAACTGATTCGTCAGCCCATGTACCTGCTGTCGACCCTGGTGTTTCCCGCGATGTTCTTCTGGTTCTTTGGAGTTCCAAACGCACAAACCGAGGCTGCCGCCGCCATGCTGACAGGCTCGTTTGCCTGCTTTGGCGTATTGGGAGTTGTACTTTTTCAATTTGCCATCGGCATCGCACAGGAAAAGGGCACGGCCTGGTCCCACTATCTGCACATTCTGCCTTTGCCTCATGTGCTGACTTTTTTACCCAGGGTTTTAAACGCCCTTTTTGTTTCGCTGCTATCCATTTTAACGGTGATTCTTGTCGCCGTGATCACGACACCTCTGAAGTGGCCGGAGATTCCGTGGCTGCACTTCTTCATCACTTTAATGCTGTCCTCGATCCCGTTTGCGCTGTTGGGCGCCTGCCTTGGATATTCTGCCAGCGGCAAGTCGGTGGTCCCCCTGGCCAATCTGGTTTATCTGCCACTTTCTTTCGCTGGCGGACTTTGGATGCCACCGCAGGCATTACCAAAAGTCGTTCAGGAAATATCTCAGTATCTGCCGACACGTTTTATGGGAGAAGTGGTCTGGGCTGCTTTGCTGAAGCAGGACACAAACAGCAAGTATGTCTGGGGTCTTGCTATTTATGCCGTGTTGTTTTTTGCGGGCTCTTTGCTGTTATTTAGAAAAACCCAAGAGCAAGAGTTTCGTTAACCCCCTGATAGCCCTCGCTGTACCACTGCCACCAGGCAAGAATCATAATCAGATGACCCACGAAAATGAAAAAATGACTCCACATTTCGACCCGGTCAGAATGCTGGGCCAGATAGCGATACCAGTGCAACCCCTCATCGATCAGTGAATAAACGATGCTCAAAGCCACCAGCACCAGAGCTGGAATGCGCAGGAAGACCGGGAAATGGTACGCCAGACACAACACCAGCACACTGGTGATACCGGCAAAAATCGTGATGTGATGAACCAGGGCCTCGGCTTTTTGCAGGAACTCTTTATAAACCGTGCGGTGCCCGATAGTGTCGAAAGCAATCGCAGTTGAAAAAATGAAAATCCCCAGTGGAATGTTGTAAACATAGGCCGGGAACTGAACTCCGTTGAAATGCCCCACGCCGATAAACAGAGTGACCACGGCAAAGAGCCCGTACATCATCCCCACCCAAAGCACGTACACGATCCAGTCTTTCAGACTGAACTCGCGAACACGGCTGGCATAAATCCATGTTTCTTTGACAAAGCTGGTACTCACTTTACACTCCAAATTCTTAGTGGCAAACGCACACTTTCCCTCGACCTCAACGCCCACCAGACCTGGGGGCCCAGATACTTTACGGTCGAAACGATCAAAATTATCTTCTTCCAAACACTCACATAAATTCGCCGGGTCAGACCGCGGTCAGAATCCCTGCGTATCAGCTCGCCAATATGAGAGTACACTTTAGCCGCAATCAAAACCGCCCAGCAAGAACGGAGTGATAAAAAACGAAGTCCCGCAAACCCTTCGCGGTACAGCTCATCGGCCCTTTGCAGCAGGCGCTCCTGAATACCCACCAGAGACTTGCGGTGCTCAGGCAGGAACATTGTCGACTCGGTGATACCGGCCTGCTGCAACCAATCCTGAGGCAGATAACAGCGTCCGCGTTCAGCATCCTCGCGAATGTCGCGACAGATGTTCGTCAACTGCATGGCGCTCCCCATAGAGACTGCATATTTCAAAGCCTGGTCAGAACGAACCCCCATGATGTGACACATCATCAGTCCCACAACTCCGGCGACGCAGTAGCAGTAATCTTCCAACTCCTGCAAGTTACGGTAACGGCGGTTCTTCACATCCATTTCCATTCCCCGCAACAAATCCAAAGGGTACTGAACAGGAATGTTATTGCCGGACAGGATTTCGGCCAGCCCACGAAACTGAAAAGGCAGTCCCGCTTTGATCGCCGGCAGGGATTTTGTCAGACAAAGCAGCTCCTGCAGCCGCCGCGGAGCCTGATCCACCGAGGCCTCATCAATCTGGTCATCACAATACCGGCACCAGGAATAAAGCTTCCACGCGGCAATTTTTTGCTGTTTGGAAAAAAACAGCGAGGCCACCGCAAAACTTTTGGAGCCTTTTTGAATCGACTCCCTGTGCAGATCCAAATCAGAGGCCTGATCCATCAATTAAGATCCTCGACGACCAGGCCCGCAGTGGCTTTGCCAGAGTTCACAACCCCCGGCACCCCCGGATGAGTTCCCGCCCCCACAAAGTACAATCCCTGAATCTGGGAGTCTTTGTTGTGCTGGCGGAAGTATGCACTTTGAGTCAGCTTCGGCTCCAGAGAAAACGCCGAACCATGGAAGGAATTCAGTTCGGTTGAGAAGTCTTCAGGTGTGAAAATTCTCTGGGTGACAATATTTTCTCTTAGACCCGGCATGTATTTTTCTTCCATGTATTTCAGGATCTTTTCTGCGTAAACCGGCCCTTCCTTTTTCCAGTCGATGTTCATTTTACCCAGGTGAGCCACCGGAGCCAGAACATAGAAACACTCATGCCCTTCCGGAGCCAGATTCGGATCCGTCAGGCTGGGCACATGCAAATAAAGCGAAAAATCATCCGGAAGTGTGCCGTTACTGAAAATATCCTCAAGAAGACCTTTATAGCGAGGACCGAATAAAACGTTATGATGCGCCAGATTCGGATACTTTTTTCTGGTCCCGAAGTAGATTAGGAAAAGACTCATGCTGAAGTCTTTGTTTTGCATTTCCTTTGATTTCTTTGCCGCCAGGGGCTCCTTCCCCAGCAGGTCACGGTAGGTGTGAACAATATCGCCATTGCTGACCACGGCATCACAGTTCCAGACTTCGCCCTGAACCGTTTGCACCCCGGTCACTCTGCCACGGGTGGTGAGGATTTGTGCGATCTCGCTTTGGCAACGGATTTCTCCGCCCATTTCGGTGAAGTACTGAACCAAAGCCTGCACCAGGGCCCCGGTTCCGCCGCGTGGAAAGAAAACACCCCAATTGCGTTCCAGGAAGTGAATCAAGGTGTAAATGGCAGACGTGCTATAGGGGTTTCCGCCCACCAGCAAAGAGTGAAAAGAAAACGCCTGGCGCAAATGATCATCTTTGACGTACTTTGAAACCACGGAATAGACGCTGCGATAAGCCCCCAGACGCAGAAGCTGCGGGGAAACTTTCACCATGCTCCAAAGATGCAAAAAAGGTGTCGCCACCAGTTTCGTGTACCCCTCGTTAAAGACCTCTTCTGAATACTTCAGAAATTTTTCATAGCCTTTGGCGTCTTCGGGGGATTTCTTTTTAATTTGAGAGTACAGCTCCTGGGTGTTGTTGCTGTAGTCGAACTTATACCCGTCATCCCAGAGCAGACGATAAAAAGGCGATACGGGGATCATCTCGACATAGTCGGACATCTTTTTGTTTTTTAGGGCAAAAAGCTCTTCCAGACACTCAGGGGCTGTGATCACCGTGGGGCCGGCATCAAAGGTGAAACCTTTGTCCCGATAAACATAAGCCCGTCCCCCCGGCATATCGCGCTTTTCAAAAATTCGAACTTGAAAACCTGCAGCCTGAAGTCGAATGGCAGCACTCAATCCGCCGAATCCACTTCCGATCACGGCAACTTTTTTATTCATAGGCATGGACAATTCTCTCTGTCAGATTTTTTATAAGACCCAGGGTTTGAACATTTTCAAAACCGGCAAAAGACTTTTTCATTTTTTCTTCCATGTTCCGGTGAAGCCTCAAGGCCTCGGCATGGGCGCGCTTTTTCAGATCCGTGCTCTGCACGAAGGCCTCCAGAGCATGGGTTTCAGGAAGGAACTCCAGCGCCTCCTTGAAGCCTTGAATCTGACTGCTGTCACCGCAAGTGGCCAAATACATCCAGATCCACGAGGGACGGCCAAGCTTCAGGTCTTCCAGGGCCTTGCTGTCAGCACAGTGGAACTTCAAATTCCCAAGATCATCAAAGCGCTGCAATGACGAGCCCAATTGCGTGCCGAGTTCCTGCAAAAGCAACAGATCCGGCTTTGGCTCTGCGACCAAGGCCCCCACTTGCAGAGCCAAAGCCACCAGGGCCCCGCTTTTAAGGCAATGACTTTTATGCACGACTTCCTGAATCTGACCGGCGTTGAGAGTCTTCATGCTGGCCCCCAGATCAAGTGCCTGGCCCAGATGGGCCTGGTGCATGGCCTCGTGAGTGCAGGAGATAATTTTAAGTTTCACCCCGTCATCCACCGCCAAACCATGCAAAGCTTTTAACGCTTCAAAATACATCCAATTTCCCAGATTCAGCGCCGGCCCAACACCATAAAGGCGATGGACGGTGGGGCCCCCACGGCGCTCCAGGCTGTCATCCTGGATATCGTCAACAATCAGGGAGCCGGCGTGGATCCACTCCAGCACCCGGGAAAGCTCTGCTATGATTGATTTTTGTTTTTCGCTGAACGGAACACCCTTCAGATACAGTCGGCAGCCAATGGACACAAGCTCCGCCCGAAATTCTTTTTTGGGGCGAGACATGAATTCCTGGGCCGGACCGTGCAAAAAGGCACCCCAACATTGCTCGACACTGGAAGGTGAGCTGACCTGAAGAGCTGGAGAGAGAACTAAATTCACGACTATGAACTCCTCAAAACTTGCCCCGGGGCCAAAACGTTATTTGAAATAACTCACTGATGTTGTCATTAAAATCAATGTCCGCACTAGAATTGGAATTAAGGACTGCCAAATGACATACTCTTATTCTTTAAGCAGACCTTTCAGTTGGGATTGCCACTGCTTGAAAAGACGCTGGCTGATCTTGTCAGATCGAACCGAGAGATAGATTCGCGACTCTATGGGGTCCAATCCCCGGATTTTCAGACTGCGTATCAATCCGGCCTCTTCGGCTTTTCGTGCAATGATGTTCGGGATCAGTGCCACGTTGTTGGAATGTTGCACGATCTCGATGGCCGTCAGGGCCGTTTGCATTTCATGTCCCATGATCCGCTCGCTGCGCGGTATCGGCAAATGATCCGCCGCTTGCGCGATCGCACGTCCATTCCAATAAGCCGACCGGGCAAATGGAAATTTCAACAGCTCCTCTTTGGAAACAGATCCCTTTAAGGGGTGATTCTTTCCGACATACAGATTCCAGCGCATAGAACCCACTTCGGCCGCGCTCCAGGTTTGGGGCCATTGGATCTCTTCCAAATGAAGAGCCACATCCAAAACCCCTTCGGTGGCGGTCTGGCGCAGTTCTTCCGGCGAAAGATCCATAAAACGCAGCAGCGCCGTCACACCCGCCACCTGAAGGCTTTCAATCATCGCCCCGGAAAAGAAAACATTCATGAAACCCCGGCCACCCACAGTGTAGGTGACCGATGGTGCCAGAAGCTGCGATTTGCGGGGAATGAATTCCTCGGCCTTTCTTAGCAGTTCTTTGGCCTGAAGGCTGACGTGGGAACCCTCGGCCGTCATGATATAACCGTGAGAGGACGTCTTGATTATCTCAAACTGCAGTTGATGCCGCACGGACTGCAAAACCTTGGTCAAACGCGGAGGCTCAATCCCCAGGGAACGCGACAGCGAACGCAGGGATTTATGATCCGGCAGCTCTGCCAGCAACAACAAATCAAAAAATGAGATTTTCGAAAGACGTTTATCCATCCGACTATTTCACATACTCGCAAAGGGGAATTCGCTGACTAAGCCCGCCCGACTGCACGGACGTCAAAACCGTGCATGTGTCATAACCCAAAGATCTGAGTTTAAGTTCTGCTGACACCCATGTTTCGCGTGCCAAGAATGGATCGCGGGACAGAATCCACGCATACTGCAGCGTCGGATCGCCGACCACCGCATACGAATAATCTGATGCCAGATCCAAGACCCAGTAATCGCCGCCAAAGCCAAACACCCAGTCAATGATCTTCACGAAAGTGACCTTCAGGCGTGAGTTGCTTTCTTTATCAAGAACCTTGGCTCGCCCCTCGGCCACCGAGCGTTCACCACTTTGTGTGTCACAGGAATTCACCACCGCGATCAGACCATCTTCGGCAGAGGCATACTCGGCCGTCGTGTTTCCAATACATTGTTTTTGAAAGACCATTGGGATGCTGGCGACTTCAAACCACTTACCCAGATACTTATTCAGATCCACAAAAGGCACTGTCGCCGGCGCTGCCACAGACGTTGAAACAAACCCCAGAACAAAAATTGAAAGAATCAGTTTTTTCATAAGAGCTCCTTTTTCTGTTAAAACTGTTATAAACAGAATTGAGGAAGGCGCCTATTACAAATAGGAACACGCCTGTTTCCATACTGGAAACACCATTGAAAGGCGCAATTCAAGAGCCTTTGCGGCATGTCAGAATCAGGAGGCTTTTTCGGGGGAAAGATCTTCCCGAAGACGGTCGGAGACATTCAAGTGGCTGCGAACATACCTGTACAGCGGATAGAACCCTGCGCCACGAACAAGGGATCCCAATATAAATACGGCGTAATAGCTGCTGACTTTTTCACCCATCACCCACAGGACTTTGCCGCCGATGTAAGTTCCCAAAATGATCGCCAGTGAATTCAAAAGATTATAAACCGTGAGCATCGGAACTTTTTCGTCGTGTTTGATGTCTTTAAAGAAGATCAAGGACAGCCCCACTTCCACAAACGCCCAGGCCATACCGCTGATGAATTGCAGGAAGAAGATAAAGTACATATCACTGCTGACCGCCCACATCGCTGGCAACGGCACAATGGCCCCGGCGCCAAACACCAGCAAATTAAAGCCCGAGGCATTCTGACGGAACCGATCAATCAAAGTCAGAGTCAGAATCTTACCAATGAATAAAACCCCGATGGCTGTCATATAGGCGCCATAATCCATTTTCACCTGCGCCAGCATATAAGGGGTCACAAAGGGTGAAGACACAAAGACTGCGGCCTGGAAAGGCGCCAGATAAAAGAAAAACTGACGCTTGGATTTGTTGGCCCAAAAGACTTTCCAGGATGCGCGGAATCCCAGCTTTGGCTCTTTGTTCCAAGCCGGATCAAAATACTGAGAAGAAAGAATAAAGGACGAAACCAGACGACAGGCAAACGCAAAAACAAAGAGCATGGTGAAAACGGACGAGAACGGTCCGATTTCAACATTGTTATGCAGGGCCACCCCGCCTCCGATAAGGCCCAGCAGAATACCGATCTGGGACACGCGTGCCCGTTTGGCAAAATAGCGGCTGCCCTCTTCGACCTGCACCAGGCGACCCATCCAGTAATTCCACGCCGGTCCCGCGGCAAAGCCCGAACCCCAGTACAGGGATAAAATCAAAAACAGCATCCAGAAGTTCGGCGCCTTCGTGGCCGAGAAATAAATCAAAGGAATAAAGGTCAACGCCTGCAGCGTGGCCGAGGCCACCACCCAGTTTTTATGAGATCGAATGCGCTGCAAGCCGCGCGGAGTGATCAGTTGCAGGAACGCGCCGCTGACAATAGGGAGCGTTGAAAGAATACCGGCAAAGATTTCACCCATGCCGATGGATAAAGAATAAGCCGGCAAATAAGTTTCGCCGGCTCCAATCATCAGTGAACAAAGAAAAGCGTCGAAAAGACTAAGTCTCAGACTTCTTTCGCGCATAAGGTTCGTTATTTTCCTTTTCTCATTTTCTTGTGCGCATCTTTCATGTTTTCCATCTGCGCTTTGCAGTCTGCAGACAGTTCATCCTTGTGTTCCATCATGCATTTCATTTTTTTACCTTTGCCCATGGAAACATTCGCACAGAATTTTTCATGGTCCTCGTGACAAGCGTCTTTCATCTCGGCCGCGTGATCTTTCATCTTTTCAAACTTTGCCTTACAGTCGGCGGAAAGTTTGTCTTTGTTGTCCATCATGCACTTCAAAACACGGCCTTCTCCGCGCTCAACGGTCCCGCAAAGTGTTTCACGATCCTTGGCGCAGACGTCGTTCGGGCCTTTTGCCACTGCCCCATTTGCAAAGCAGACAACCAACACAGCTGCTAATAGTTTTCCCATAAAGTACCCCCTATAGATACTCATGTTAGAGCAGCTGCCGGAAGCACACAAAGAGCTTGAGGTCTTGTTGGTCCTTTCTGTGAGACTGGACCTAAGGGAAGTCAGACAAGTTTGATCGCCCCCAGGGCCAGTGTTGCAAAGAACGATGCAACTATCAGACACCACAGGTAGCTAAAAAGGATAAAAACACCGTCTTTTTCCATATGGCCAATGGCGCACAGAATGATCCCGACGGCGGGAACGGTGTTGGAAAAAGGAATGGGTAAAGGCAGAGACAGAAGAACCGCATTCCCGACGAAAACAATCAGATTCAGGATGCGGAAAAACCACATGTCGTGGAAGAAGGTCAGCCGCTCTTTGACGATGCGGGAAACATAGGTCCAGATCTTTTCGGCCACTTCCGAGACCTTGATCACCACTTCAGAGGACAGCTTCACATTTTCAAAACGTTTGGGAAGCCACGGAGGTCGTTGCAGGTACAGAAAAAAAGCCACCACACAGATCATCATCCCCAGGGGCGTTGAAAGCCCAGGAATGGGAATAGGCTGCATAAAAGGCAGACAGAAGAACAGCACCAGCATGGCGTGGCCTTCTTCTCCCAATAAATGGAAAACTCTTCGCAAAGTGAGGTGTCCTTTGGAAGCTTCTTCCTGCAAAAGATCCATGGCGGAAATAAATCGACTTTTCAAACTTGCCTTCCCTCACCTATCCTTTTATCACTAGGTTTTCATTTTTCGAACAAAGGACCCATGATGGATTGGAAGATTTTTGCCAGCACCTTTATCACTATATTTTTGGCTGAAATGGGAGACAAGACCCAATTTGCCGCGTTGGCTGCATCTTCACAAACAAAGTCGACCATGACAGTGATGCTGGCCGTTGTATTGGCCTTGGGTCTTGCCGGGGCACTGGGAGTGATCTTTGGAAAGTTCCTGGGGACTATGTTAAGCCCCCAAATCATGAAGTACGTTTCTGGCAGTTTGTTTATTCTGGTCGGTATCTGGGTTCTGGCAGCCAAGTCCTAGAACAGAGAATAGCCGCAATACTCGGCACGATCCGTGTCGAGTCCCGTCATTGAATTCATAATTCGAAAGCGTGCCGTTTTCCCCACAAGCTCTGGCGAATTCACCGCCTGAGTGAACTGCAACTGCAAATAACGGCGTCCGTTGTCCTGAATCACAAATCCTTCACCGACACCGTTTAATTTCACGCGCCCACTGTGGCCGTCGATGCTGAAACGCGACTGCAATCTCGTATCAAAAGCCACATCATCCAAAGTGAATTCACGATAGCGCATATCAAAAGTGTGATTTGAGTGCAGGTAAAGCTCCTGCTGCGAATGTAGCACCGCAGACGGGTCCGTCCACATTTGGGTGCCCGCGGCCACCAGCACACTGAATGACAAGTCCCCTTGAGCGCAGTCACCCTTGGTTTGATAAAACATTTCAGATGGAATTTCGTGAAGAATTTCAGACGGTCCAATCAGAGCTTCGACACCGCCACAGGAGGAAAGCATAAGAGCCATTAACGATACAAAAAGTACAAACTGTGGTTTAGGCATACTTGTTTATACGGCCTGCAAAGCCGGCTTGTCACAAATTTGGTGTCAGAATAGGCGGAAGTCCTGTGGACAAAAAAGAAAACCCCACAAGTGTTAGCTTGCGGGGTTTATAAATTTAGAAGCTAGTCCAGCTACGGCGCCCAGAGGGCGCCTGCGCTTCCTCGGCCGGGGCCGATTAGCCGCCGATAGTAGCGATCAATTGAGCGATCAACAAAGATACGACGGACATAACTTTGATAAGGATCGCAACGCCAGGACCGGAAGTGTCTTTGAACGGGTCACCGACAGTGTCACCAACAACCGCTGCTTTGTGAGCATCGGAACCTTTTGGATGACCTGGAAGGCCGCCTTTTTCGATGTATTTTTTAGCGTTATCCCATGCACCACCCGCGTTCGCCATGAACAGGGACATAGTTGCACCGACAGCCAAACCACCCGCAAGAAGACCTGCAAGAGCTTGAGGGCCCAAGATGAAGCCCACTGCCACTGGAGCAAGGATCGCGATCATACCTGGCAGGATCATTTCGAACAATGCAGCCTGAGTTGCAATGTCCACGATCTTAGCTGGTTGTGGTTCCGCTTTACCTTCACGAAGACCTGGGATTTCTTTGAATTGACGAGCGATCTCCTGAACGATTTTCTGAGCCGCTTTACCAACCGCAGTCATTGTTGTCGCACCCACCAGGAATGGAAGGATAGAGCCCAACAAGATACCGATCAGAACGCCGGAAGAAGTCAGATCCAAAGACATTTTAGCAAGACCCGCGCCCTCACGAACGTGGTTTACTTCCATGTTGAATGCAGAGAACAATGCCACAACTGTCAGGATCGCAGAACCGATCGCGAAACCTTTACCGATAGCTGCAGTTGTATTACCAACAGCATCCAATTCGTCAGTGATCGCACGAACGTCTTTACCCAAGCCGGACATTTCAGAGATACCACCCGCGTTGTCAGCGATTGGACCGTAAGCATCCACAGTCATTACAACTGCAGTACCAGCCAACATACCCACTGCCGCCATTGCGATACCGTACAGACCCAAAGCCTGGTCAGCCACGTAAGCTGCGATAACAACGATCAACATTGGGATTGCTGTGGATTCCATACCCACTGCCAAACCACGGATCACACCAGTGCCCGCACCAGTCAAAGCTGCTTCCGCAACCAGACGGATCGGACGAGCCGCTGTATAGTACTCAGTGATCAAACCGATCAAAGCACCACCGAACGCACCCGCAGCCAAAGCCACAGTCACACCCTGGTTGATGCCGAACATCGGAAGGATGATGTAAGCAGCGATCGTCAAAAGAATTGGAGGGAAGATCAAAGCATTACGCAATACAGTTGCAGGCTTGCCGTTTTTGAACGCGCGAGCAGCAAAGATCACGATGATAGAGATCACCAGACCCAAAGTGGACAACAGGATCGGCAATGCAACACCGGCAATACGCACAGTTTCAGCATCCGCACCCGTCATCAAAGCAGACAGACCTTCTGCAGGGATTGTCAAAGCAATCGCCATAGCAGAAACGATCGCAGCAACCATGGACTCATAGATGTCTGCGCCCATACCAGCAACGTCACCCACGTTGTCACCAACGTTATCGGCGATTACACCAGGATTACGAGGGTCGTCTTCAGGGATGTTCTCTACAACTTTACCAGCGATGTCGGCACCCACGTCCGCCGCTTTCGTGTAGATACCGCCACCGATACGCGCAAATAGAGCGATAGAGGAAGCACCTACGGCGAAGGAGTGAAGGATTGTGCCAAGGTGAGCATCACCCTGGAAAGCAACATACAAACCACCAAGACCGATCAAACCAAGACCTGCAACGGAAAGACCCATTACAGCGCCGCCGTCCAAAGCAACCAGCAAAGCCGCCGCTTTAGAGCCGCCAGCTGCGGCTTGAGAGGTACGAACGTTGGCATAAGTTGCCGCCTTCATACCGAAGAAGCCCGCAAGCAAAGACAGGAACGCACCCAGGATGAAGGATCCTGCTGCGATACCGCCCAAGGCGAACCAAAGAGCCAAGCCTACGACAATTGCGTAGACGAAAAGTACCTTGTACTCACGCACAAGGAACGCCATAGAACCTTCGCGCACGTAGGACGCGATACGATTCATTGTCTCATTGCCCGCTGGTTGTGCCTTCACGCGAAGGTACAGAGCCAAAGCAACGATCAAACCAACGACCCCTGCAATTGCAGGAGAGATCAGCAAAGATTCACTAAACATGTTGCACTCCGTTTATGATTTCTCGTTTTAATTACGAAGGCTTAGAGTTACCGCGTCTCATTACACCGAGTCAATCTGGTAGGGGGCCGTAGCAGTTGAATTTGCGCCGCATTATGCCCAACGATTAGGCACAATTCACTTTCGCCGCTCTTTTAACGATGCATTGCTTTCCTAAAAAGCTCAGCGTACCTTCAGGGAACATGAATGACTTGAGTGACGAGGATCTATTAATAAAACTTTCCGAGGGCGAACGAAAAGCCCTGGATATCCTCTATCTAAGACATTCTGGGCGCGTCCTCAGTTATGCCCTGAAAAGACGCCTGTCTCAGGAACGCGCCGAGGACCTGTTGCAAATCGTGTTTTTACAGATTTACCGTAAAAAACACCTGTACGACCCCAAACACTCGGCCCTGGCCTGGATCTATGTCATCACCCGAAGTGAGCTAAAAGACTATAGAAATCGCGAAATTAAAGATTTCCTCGAGTGGGACGATTCCCTGTCACAAACCGAAGGGTCCGCTCCTATCATGGAAGAGAAGGACGAGGCCGAAGCCCTGTTGCAGGACCTCAAGCCCCGGGAGCAGGAAATCCTGCGCCTTCGCTATCTGGACGAGATGGAATACAATGAAATCGCGGCCCTGCTGCAGGAGTCCGAAAGCAACATCCGCCAGATTGTTTCGCGCAGTCTGAAATTCTTAAAAGGCCAAAAACCGAAAGGAGCGTCGAAATGAAAGATATCAAAAAAGACTTCGAATCATTTGCTGAAGACAGCTCCCCGGCTGGCTCCTCTTTTGTCTTGAATAAAATCAACAGCACTCTGCAAGCCGAACTACCCTCCCCATGGAAAGTGGCCGGCAAACTGGGGATTGCCCACACGGTGGCAACTTCCCTGACGCTAGCTTCCTGTTCGCAGTTTGGTGTGACGCTGTTTAACACCGGTCATGATCTGATGCATTCGTTTATGAATATCAGCGAAACTTTCTGTCACAGCTTGTGTGGTGCCTACTATCTGGCGGCCACTTTCCTGCTGGCGCGAATGATTTTGAACCGTGAAGAGTGGCTGGTGCTTTTGAAAAACCGCACTCTGAGCATTGCCAGTCTGGCTTTGGTATCTTTGGGAGTGTTCTCGTCTCTTAGCCACGAAGTCACTTGGGAAAGTGCGCTGTTATGGTTCTTTGGCGCCGCCTTGGGGGCCGAACTAATGACCGTACGCAAGCAGGCACTCAAAAGACTCCTTCACGATATTTAATTCAATTAACGAGTCAGGAGCTTATTTTTGCTCCCCCACCTGGGGGAAAAGTGCGTCTCATACCTGAACGTCATTCTTAAAAATCTGAAATTACTGTAGTTTTCTGTCAAGAAGCCGATAAGAGAGGCATGAGCAAACGAACGTTAATGGTGCTCTGTTTGACCCTGTTCATCTGTACTTTCTGGCTCCAGTTAGGTTATGCAGCACCTTCCAATCTGACTTATCAAGGGCGAATTATTAAAGCCGATGGCACTCCATTGGAGTACGGCAACACCAGCTTCTTATTTGAAATCACCAGCCCCAACGGCAACTGTGTGATCTATCGCGAACAACGCGATGGTGTGAGTATGCTGAATTCCAAAGGCGTCTTTGATGTGCCGATCGGATCTGGCACCAAACTTTTCCCGGCGGATCCTCTGTTCACACTTTTGGATTCTTTCAACAACTCGCTGGTGCACAACTGCTTTGGCGGCGCCACTTACACGGCGGGCACTGGTGATGTGCGTCTGTTGAAAGTTCAGTTCCACGACGGTTCCGGCTGGAAGGTGATTTCGCCAGCTAATGAGATTCGCTCTGTTCCCTACTCTGCCTACGCTCTGTCGGCGGAAAAACTGGGAAACAAAGTTGAAGCTGACTTTGTTCTGAAAGCCGCAGTTCCAACCTGTTTGGCCAATGAGTTCCTTTCCTGGAATGGCACAGCGATGGATTGTGCTCCGGTCAGTGGGGCGGCTGGTGGCACAGTCACGGAAGTGACTTCAAGCAATTCCTATATCACCGTTGCAAACTCCACCTCGACTCCCGCCCTGACTCTGAACGTGGGCTCCGCCGCAGGCACTGTCGCTGCAGGCAATGACCCCCGCTTGTCTGACTCCCGCACGCCGACGGGTTCTGCAGGAGGAGACCTTGGTGGTTCCTATCCAAGCCCTTCCGTTGTAAAAATTCAGGGCGTGGCTGTTTCAAACACAGCTCCCACCAGCGGCAAGTTCTTTAAACACGACGGTGCTCAGTGGGTGCCTTCGACTATTGAAATCACCGACGTGAATAATCTGTCGACGAATCTCGCGGGCTATCACACGACGGCCGCATTTAATGCGGCGGTGGGAAGTGCTAACTGCGCGGCTTATGAAACTCCGTATTGGAGTTCCGTGTCTGGATCGTTCCAGTGTCAGGCCATTAACGTTTCAGTCGCAGGCGATGTCAGCGGCAGTATTGGTGCCGTGACTGTCAATAAAATCAAAGGCGTGAACGTGGACACCACCGGACTGACCTCCGGGCAGGTTCTGAAATATGACGGCACGAAGTGGGCTCCGGCCAACGATAGCAATGCGGGCGGCACAGTCACGAATATCGCCACGGGCACAGGTCTTTCTGGCGGGCCGATTACTTCCACCGGGACTATTTCCCTGGCGAACACATCGGTTACAGCGGGCTCATACGGTTCCGGCACTCAGGTGCCAAGCTTCACCGTGGATGCGCAAGGTCGGTTGACTGCGGCTGGCAACGTTTCCATCCCCACAGCCAGCGGTTCCACAACAGGTCTTTTAACTTCGGCCGACTGGACTAACTTTAACAACAAACTCGGCACGGCTTCGACGTTTGCGGGCGATGTCAGCGGCACATCGGCTGCGATGAGTGTTGATAAAATCAAAGGCACGGCCGTCAGTGCCACGGCGCCGACTTCCGCGCAGATTCTGATTTACAATGGCACTCAGTACAGCCCCTCTTCAGTCAGCGGCGATGCCACGATGTCGACAACCGGCGCGGTGACTTTGAAAAACACCGGCACGGCGGGAACTTACACGAAAGTCACTACCGATGCTCAGGGCCGCGTGACATCTGGGACGACACTGTCTGCTTCCGATGTTCCAGCACTGGATTGGAGCAAAATCACAACCGGCAAACCAACGACTTTGTCGGGTTATGGTATCACCGATTCAATTCAAAATGCCGGTGGCACACCGAGTGTGCAATCCGGAACGGTCGCCAGCCGCCCAGCAGCAGCCACGGCAGGACGTCTTTATATTGGCACGGATGACAACTCCCTTTACCGCGACACCGGAAGTGCGTGGGTCAAAGTCGGCGATGGCGCCGGATCCAATGGTGTGACGAGTGTCACAGCGAGTGCCCCTTTGGCTTCCAGTGGTGGTGCGACTCCGAATATCACGATCACTCAGGCCAACACCACTACCAATGGGTATTTAAGTTCGACAGACTGGAACACGTTTAACAACAAACTGGGCACGGCTTCGACGTTCTCTGGTGATGTGAGTGGAACCTCCAGTACGACCAGTGTTGATAAAATCAAGGGGAAATCCGTCACCCCGGCGGCCTATGCAACAGGCCAAACTTTGCGCTATAACGGTACGGACTGGGTAAATGCTCTTTTAGGTTTTGCTGATATCAGTGGCACGATTGCCACGTCTCAGTTGCCGGTGGTGCCGGTTTCCAAAGGTGGTACGGGTTTATCTTCTGGCACGGCCAATGGCGTTTTGTATTTTGATTCCTCCTCGACGATGGCCGCCACAGCGGCTGGAACAGCCAATCAGGTGTTGCGAATTCCTGGAGCTGGTGGTGCACCTTCATTTGGCGCCATCAATCTGGCTCAGTCTGCGGCGGTGACTGGAACATTGGCCGTGGCAAATGGTGGTACCGGAGTCAGTTCATTGACCGCCAATCGCCTGCTGGCTAGTGACGGCACCGGAGCCACCGTGACCGCCTTTACGTGCGCTGTAGGGCAACTGGTGACCTTTGATGCTGCGGGAGTGATGGGCTGCACGAGTTACGCTTCTTCGGGCCTTTTTGCCAATGGCGGGAATAGTTTTGGTGCCGCGGCGACTTTGGGTACTAACGATGCTCAGGCGTTGAATCTTGAAACCAATAGTACGACGCGTATGACGGTGCTTAGTACAGGGGAAGTGGGTATTGGCACAACCACCCCCACATTCCCATTGGAAGTTCAGGCATCTGCCACCACCAGCAAAGGCATCCAGATCAACAATACAAACAACACCGGGGGCGCTTACATCAACGCCAAAGCCGGAACCAACAGCCTCAGCCTCGGCACTTGGGGCCAGGGCAGCGGAAGTGCCCTGACTTACATCGAATCGAATTCCAACTGGAATTTCAAAATCAACACTTACTCCAACACCGCCATTACCTTTGCAACCAACACTAATGCTGGATCCAACGAAAGAATGCGCATCGATAACGTCGGGAATGTCGGCATTGGTACGACCTCCCCGTCCTCCCTGTTACATGTGACCACCTCAGCCGCGTCACCTCCGGCCGTGCTCGTGCGTAACTCTTTGTCTCCGGCTCCGACGGCGACGGTAACTCAGAACTTGCACGCGATTTGGAATACAATCGTGGTCGGATCTGCACAGCCATTTACCGGAGCGCTTTACGGGGCCGTAAATCGTATCGAAGATTCAGCCGGGCAAACAGGCAACATCAGTAATGCTATTGGCTCGGTTAACGACGTTCATCACAAATCAGCCTCCACGATGTCCAATGCAACGGGTCTGCAGGCCAATGTGCAAAACACTTCCACCGGTACAGTGACTCTGGCCAAAGCGGCCTATCTGACGGTTGCCAACACCGGCGGCGGAACTATCGATACGGGTTATGGACTGCATATCGGGTCTATTGCAGGAACCACAAAGTACGGCATCTATCAGGATGACACGGCCTCAACGAACGTCTTCACCGGTAATACCGGTATCGGGACCAATTCGCCCAACACCAAACTGCATGTCGAGGGAAATACCTTTATCAAAGACAGACTGTACGTTTATAACAACTCGGGCTGGGGGGCTACGACTCCGGGTATTGCGCTGGCGATTGGTGATCAGGACACGGGCTTGGACTGGGTGTCTGACGGGGTTTTACAGATCTATTCCAACAATGCCGCTCGAATGCATTTTGCCATCAATGGCAACGTGGGGATTGGAACCACGACCCCGGGATACAGACTGGATGTGAATGGAACCTTGCGAGGATTTGGGATCACCGACTCTTCAGATATCCGCCTGAAACGTGACATTGCTTCGCTGTCTTCTTCCGAGGCCTTGCAACGCATTCTGAAGATTCAAGGTGTCAGCTACAACTGGAAAAATCCAGAACATGGCAAGCGCCCGCAACTGGGCTTTATCGCCCAAGAGCTTGAAAAGATTTATCCAGAGCTTGTCGAAACCGACCCCCAGGGAATGAAGTCCGTGAATTACTCACACTTGGTGTCCCCGTTGGTGGAAGCTATCAAGGCGCTGTATGATGAAGTCAGTGCCTTGAAAGACTCGCTGGCCGACAAAGATCAGCGTATTCTGGCTCTGGAGCAGGACAAAGCCCAAAAAGACAAAGAGCTGGCAGAACTGAAAGCCAGGATGGATCGGCTGGAAAAAGCTGTGCTTAACAGCAAATAAAGCTGACGCAGTGGAGACCCGAAAAAGAACCGGGAACCTTTTTAGAGTTTCAGGGTGATTTCCAGAGGGAAGTGATCAGAGCTTACGATGGTGTGGTGAACTTTGGCTTTCACTACATCAAAGCCCCGCACAAAGACATGATCCAGTTTCAGGATGCGCCCGTCATCTTCCAAATCCAGATGTTCAAGCCCCAGATCCCGGAAAATAGATTTCATGATCATATAGCGTTTGAAGTTCCAGGTGTTGAAATCCCCTGCCAGGACGACCGGCCCGTCAAAGCGCGCGATCTTTTCGGCGATTTCATACAGCGAAGACGTGAAAGCCTTTAAGGTCACAAAGTTCAGCACATGGGTGCAGACAAACAGGGCTTTCTTTTCACCGAAACTGTATTCACTGAACAAGGTTAATTTCGGGGTCAGCCAGAACAGCTCGCGGGTTTTTGCCCGGATAAAATCGACCGAGTGAGGCGTCAGCCTGGAGCCAATGGCCACCCCCGTGCTGGAAAGGTCTTTTTTATAGTGAAAACTTTGCGCCAGATGCCACTCATAGGCGGCGAAATCAGATCTCCACATGGCGGGCATGCGCTGATCCAACAAAGCTTCCTGCAGGAAGATGAAATCCTTGTTTTCCCCCAAGCGTTTGAAGTCTTGTTCAAACAGATGAGCTTTTTGTCCTTTGTAAACGTTCCAGACAAAGATATCAAACTGCGAAGGTGCTTCGGGAAGCTTTGGGGCCTCCCCGATCTTCAGCAGCACTTTTTCTTTGGCCGGAACGATAAAAGGAACCATTTTTTACTTCACTTTACTCAGGTAATTTTCATCCACGGTCGCAACTGGAAGACTGAGAGCTTCGGCTCTTTCCTGTTCTGCCAGCAGGGTCGACAAATAGCGTTCGGTGGTGCTTGGAATGATCACAACGATGTTCTTGCCGCGATTTTCCTCTTTCGCCGCCTGGCGAAGGCCTGCGCTGATTGCAGCCCCTGACGAGATCCCAACAGGAATCCCCTCTTTTTTGATCACTTCGCGCGCCACTTTCATGGACTCTTCGGACGACACTTGCTCAACGCCATCAACGACGGATCTATCCATCACGCTAGGAATAAACCCCGCGCCCAGGCCTTGAATCTTGTGCGGACCTGGTTTGCCCCCGGAAAGTACGGGACTTTCTGCAGGCTCGACCGCGATGATTTTGATGTTTTTGTTTTTTGCTTTTAGCACCGTCCCCACGCCGGTGATCGTGCCCGAAGTTCCAACGCCGCTGATCACCATGTCGACTCTGCCGTCGGTGTCGTTCCAGATTTCAAGAGCGGTGGTTTCTTTGTGAATTGCGGGATTCGCGGGATTGTCAAACTGACGAGGCATCCAGGCATTGGGTGTGTTTTCCAGTAGCTCCATGGCTTTGGCGATAGCACCCTTCATACCCAAAGGACCCGGAGTCAGAACGATTTTCGCCCCCAGCATCAGCAACAGCGTACGACGCTCTTGAGACATGGTTTCTGGCATTGTCAAAGTGATGTCATAGCCTTTGGCGGCTGCCACAAAGGCCAGAGCAATCCCGGTATTGCCACTTGTCGGTTCGATTATTTTCATTCCGGGTTTAAGCTGGCCTGAGCGTTCAGCGTCTTCGATCATGGCAAGGCCGATGCGATCTTTGACGGACCCCAGAGGATTAAAGAACTCAAGCTTCAACAACAGCCTGCCCGGCAAATCCTTGCCGATTCTTTGCATTTCGATTAACGGGGTTTGACCAATGGTTTTCGTGATATCAGAATATATTCTCATAAGATGCCGATCTCCGTTCCTCCATGATACTCCCGTTGCGGGACCGGACAAAGATGAAGTTTATAAAATTTTGTTTTCATTTCGTTAATAAGGGGAAATCCAATGGCAACTGAACCTTTTTCCAGCTCCAATACCAGTTACTGTTTCCGTTTGAGACCGGGGCAGGACTTAAAAAAGGAACTCTTGTTCTATTGTCAAAAGTACCACCTTCATGCGGCCTGCGTCGTGAGCGCAGTTGGCAGCGTCGATAAGGCTCATTTACGTATGTCTGGCGGCAAGGACGTTGTCGAGTTCCAGGGGCCGTTTGAGATTGTGTCCTTGTCCGGAACGCTGGGGCCCGATGGGGCTCACTTGCATATGGCGATTAGCAACTATGAAGGTCAGGTGATCGGAGGGCATTTGATGGATGGCTCGGTGATTCACACGACGGCCGAGATTGTGCTTTTGGAAAATCATGATCTGACTTTCCACCGGGAAGTGGATGGACATACCCAATACAAAGAACTGGTGATTAAAAAACGCTGACTCAAGCCTCTTTTTTAAGTTTTAGAGCTGGAAATACTTTACGAATTTCTTCGACATCGACGAGACTACCTTGCACATAGGCATGAATCACAAACCCCAAAAGAGTTTGATAAGGAATGCCTTTTCTTTCTGCAACCGCCTTAAAACCTTCAAAGTCCGCTTGTGTTAATCGCGCCGTAAACTTTGCTTCTTTCTTTTCTTTTTCACGTCTTAAAACTTCGTTCCGAGCATTGATTGCGGCAACTTTTTCTTTACTGACGGACTTCCAGCTTGAAAAATTATCTTCCAACTCTTTTTGGGTGGGAATTCGTTTTCTTTTCATAATCCATACTCCTTCTTAAGTTTGCGGCTCTTATACATGGTTATATATCTTTCCGGAGGGATTTATCCGCCTCATAGATTATACCTACTTGTATGGCAAATAGCCATACTTTTAATATCTGTGTAATTCCATAGGGATAAGCAATGATTATGCAGAAACGAACGACTTAACAATGGAGGCTGGCAGGACAGAGATTCCGAATCTCGCCCAGCCACAACCCAGTAAAGAATTTGGCTTGAGTCATTTTTAGATTTAGCTCTTGGCAAAATTTAACAGGGGGCCATACTCCCCTGCTTTATCCGCCAACTTTAGACAATGAATATATTCTTTGCGCAAGTGCCCCGCCAAGGCCAGACTGGTGCGCCCCCAGGTAAAACCAGAACACCCTTGCTGCTTCAAAAATAGATCCGTCGCCAATCGCGCACAACGCCCGTTGCCGTTTGGGAAGGGATGAATATACACAAGACGATGATGAAAACGGATGGCAATTTCTTCGACTGAAAAAGTCTGATTCTGCAGCCAGTAGCTGATATCACCCAAAAGAATAGCCATATCACTCTGAATCGACAGCGGCGACACACCAATATTGGTTTGCCGGGTTCTCAAGTCACCCGCCCAGCGCCAGGTGTCCTCAAACATCTTCTGATGCAGCCGCTTCAGCCCGGTCAGGCTTAGCAGATCCTTTTTCAAAGACCTGCTGGATTCGGCCCACAGAATCGCCCGCGCGATATTGGCGGCCTCAAATTCATCCAGTTCCCCGTGAGTGGTCAAGCCCGGGATCAGACCACGCAAGGTCTCATCATCCAAAGGTGTGGCTCCGGGGATTTCCTGGATTTTCATTTTTTCCGGCTCCAGATACGGCGATCTTCGTTGCGCAACAACTCTTGGGCAATTTCTTCGGAAAGCGCTTTTTGTGCGGATTTGGACGTCGCTTGCAATTCAAGACTCATCGAATGCTCGCTGGACTTCACGATTTCATCTGCGACTTTAAAAGCCTGCGCCTCTAAGGTCTTTTGCAGCCCCTGCTTCGGAACAAAACAATAAACGAAGTCACAGTTCATAGCTTCCGCTGCCTTTCTTAAAGACTCCAAAGTGACTGTCCCCGCCACTTCGTTCTTTTCAAGCCCTTCGATTCGCTGTTTGATCACACCCAAACGTGTCGCCAGGTCGTTCATCGACATCCCCAAGGCTGTACGGATTTCACGCACCCAACCCGTTTTGGGTGCTTTTAAGGCACGAACTTCTTGCGCCGCAGCAAACTGCCGGTCCAACTGAGCTCTTCGCAACTTTGCGGTTTTGGATTTCACTAGGCCCCCATTCGTCTATCTATAGATAGATATAATACATCATATCGTCTATTTTTAGATAGACTTAAAGATATATTTTATCTACTTAAAGGTAGACGTTTTTACTGATTATAGAGGGAGCTGATCGAAGCTTTCTAAAAAACTCTATTGCCCAAACCCGGCCTTAGTCAATGAATATGTAAATTATATGTAAATACTAGACCTTTTGGACCGCCGCCCCGAAGCGAACATAAATTTAACCCGAGAGGCTTTATATGTTTGATGCCTACTTCGGCCCCCGATAGATTGCTCGGATGCAATTTAATCATCCGATCGTAATTCAAGGTGGCATGGGGATCGCAGTCTCTGACTGGCGTTTGGCAAAAACAGTTTCTCAAACAGGCCAGTTGGGCGTTGTTTCTGGAACTGCGATCAATTCAGTTCTGGTTCGTCGTCTGCAAGATGGTGATGCCGCCGGCGACTGCCGCCGTGCTTTGAAAGCCTTCCCGTCCCAGGAAATCGCTCAGAAGATTCTGGACACTTATTTCATTGAAGGAGGTCGTCCAGCGACTCAGGCCTACAAACGTCCTCCGATGTTCAATCTGGAATCTCCAAAGGCTTTGTTGCAACTGACTGTGGCAGCTAGCTTTGTTGAAGTGTGGCTGGCGCGTGAAGGTCACAATGGTTTGATCGGCTTGAACCTTTTGGAAAAAGTGGTTCTGCCGAACTTGGCCTGCCTGTACGGCGGCCTGCTGGCGGGTGTGGATTACGTTATCATGGGTGCGGGTATTCCGCGTGAAATCCCGGGCGCTTTGGATCTGCTTGCGCAGAACCAAAAAGCGACTTTGAAGGTTCCGGTTGCGGGCGCTGCTGAAGATGGCGTTACATCTTTTGATCCACAGTCTGTGATGGAAGGCATTGAGCTTGCGCCTTTGAAACGCCCTTACTTCTTCCCGATTGTTTCTTCTGCAATTCTGGCTGCGAATCTGAAAAAGAAATCCACGGGCCGTGTCGACGGCTTTATCGTGGAAGGCCCTTTGGCGGGTGGCCACAACGCGCCTCCGCGCGGGCCGATGAAGCTGAATGAGCGCGGCGAGCCGGTTTATGGAACTCGCGACGAAGTGTGCTTAAAAGAAATGGCAGCTTTGGAGCTTCCATTCTGGATGGCGGGTTATTACGCGACTCCGGAGAAGCTGGCGGAAGTTCGTGCGCAAGGTGCTCACGGAGTTCAAGTGGGAACTTTGTTTGCCTTCTCGGAAGAATCCGGAGTGAAGGAAGAACACAAAGCCCAGGCTTTGAAGAAAATCACAACCGAAACGGCTCCTGAAGGCGGCTGGATCTTTACCGATCCTCGTTCTTCACCAACAGGATTCCCGTTTAAGGCGGCTCGCCTTTCTGGAACTATTTCTGAAGAAGCTTTGTACCTGTCCCGCAAACGTATTTGCGATCTGGGTTACTTGCGCCATGCTTATCAAAAACCCGACGGCACTGTGGGCCAGCGCTGCCCTGCCGAGCCGGTGAATGATTATGTTAAAAAAGGCGGTTTGGAAGAAGACACTGTCGGACGCAAATGTCTGTGCAATGCTTTGATGGCCGACGTGGGCATGGGCCAGATCCAGGCCGGCGGCGTGGAAGAGCAGCCTTTGTTGACTGCGGGTGATGACTTGAACAATGTCGCTCGTATGTTGCGTGGGAAAAGTTCTTACAGCGCTAAAGACGTTGTGGCTTATCTGCTGGGCCTTGATGGCACGGCACAGGTTGCAGTTCAATCTGAGGCCCCGCTGACAGTATAAGTTTAATAAACTGTCGATGTTTTTGACTGTTGCCACTCAGCTTGAAACAGGCTGAGTTTTTCGATGGAATTATTATTCCCAATGCGGATAATGAACTTCAGCGGAGGACTTCATGAAGAAGTTAATGGCAGCAGCGACGTTGTCTCTATCAATGATGATTACCACTTCTAACGCCCTTGCCGACAATGCCATCGGTATTGTGCTGGGCGATCCATCGGGGATCTCAGGAAGAGCTTCCCTGGATGGACAGCATTCAATTGAAGGCGCCCTGGCCTATGCCACGGGGGACCATTCCGGACTTCATATCCACGCCACTTATCTTTGGGACCGCGCTCGGACTTTTGCTGTGCAAGGTGGCGGTCCGATTGAGATGTATTATGGGCTTGGGGTGCGGTTGATTAACTTCAACAAGGGTGAACACGATGGCGAGCTGGCCATCGGTCCGCGGGCCCCGCTGGGGCTGCTTTATAATATCAATAATCCGGATATTGAGATCTTTGGGGAGCTTTCCGTCGCGGTGGATTTGACGCCGGAGACGGATGTGGATTTGGATGTGGGGATTGGGGTGCGGTTGAGGTTTTAAGGTGCATCACCTGACAACCTTATCAGAGATGTACCTCATCAATTTCAAAAATAAGAGCCAAGCTTTTTCTACATAGGAAAAGCTCTGACTTTGAAACCTTGCCTAGAGCTTTGGTAATACGACCACTGGATAACGTCCGGATCTGCAAAGTATCTATGACAGAATCCTTACTAAGGCCAGCGGCAGCCAGATTTTTCACGGTAACAAAAGCTGCACCCTTTTTCCCCGACGCATCGGTGACTGGCAGAACCGTTATCAAATCCAGTTTTGGATGCTGAAAGATAACCAGGCAAGGTCGAGTTTTTCCTTTTTCCTGACCTTGCACAGGATCTAGCTTTAATTCCACGACATCGCCCACGGAATACTTACTCAAAGTCTTCTCCGTCCAATGCCTTAAAGTAATGTTCAACCGATGACTTGCTATAGTCTTCCAACAACTGCTCTCTCTCTTTACGGCGGCGTTCGCGCTTCATTTTTTCACGCAAAAGATCCATCGCAAAATCTAGCATTTTGGTCTTATTCGCAAAACCCAAACCAGAATGGTTTTCCAAAAGCTCAACATTCTCTTCTTTAAGTTTACCTATCTGCATAAGAACCTCTTACCTTCTTATCGGCGTACATGTCTATGTACATTAGGAACATACTCAAATCAATACATTAATATATACATATTTACATACAACAATCGGTCCATAAAGGGCAAGTTCATAAAGACCCAAAAACACTGGGCTTTTGTCTGTTTGGCAATTCAGAGTGCTGTCTAACTTTTAAACGATATTACCGGCATAGTGCTGCCATATCACCCCAAAGAACAAAAGACTCCATAGAACACCGCAACAGTCATTGCCGGTTTACAAAAAATATTTTACCCTTAAGCAGATTTTAGCTGTGCTAAGATCAGCTTAAATTCGCGACCACAAAAAACAATCATAACTTCTCATTGCTAAACTACAAGAAATCCTTATTAAGATGACCTCAACAATAAATGGAGGTCTCATGTCACTACCAAATAATGGATGGAAAAATAAATCTGGCACCGCCAAAAGAAGCTGTTCTCCTTGCGGCAGTTGGAAAGACCACTGGGTCAGCAAGACAAAACAATCTTGGCCCACACCATGTTCAGCTGGTGGCTGCGTCGGCACCGCATCAGTTGGCGCTCACGTATTTAACTCTAATGTCACCGGAGAACGCATCGTCCCTTTGTGCTACTCGTGCAACGGTATAGACAGTGAATTCTCGATCAAAGGTGGCGTTCACCTCGCCCATGCAGTTGAGTGCTAATTAGACTAATAGGAGTTATCTCCCCCCTTTTTTTTCAGTCTTACCTAGAGGCTGACCGAGAAAAAGGGGACACCCCCTCGGCACAAAAAAAGCGAGAATACGCGAACACAACTCCGTGCGGAAATTCACAGAACACTCAAAAATTTCAAAGCCCCTGTGACATCTTGTTAACAAGTTTATTAGGACTTATATCTCCGCCGATTACGGAGAACTTATGCCTTTTGGAACTCTTACTTCCCTATTCAAAGATCGCAAAGCAGTTATTGGAATTATCGGACTTGGCTATGTGGGACTTCCACTTGCTTTGAGATACTCGGAAGAAGGGTTCCCCGTTGTTGGCTTCGATATTGATGAGACCAAATCTGTAAAAATCGCCGCTGGGCAAACTTACATTGAGCACATCACTTCAGAATCCATCAAAAAAGCAACGCAAAGAGGGTTTCGAGCAACTACTGATTTCTCCGAGATTTCAAAAGTAGACGCCATCGTCATCTGCGTTCCAACTCCGCTTAACAAGTATCGCGAACCAGATCTTAGCTTTGTTATTAACACAACAGAAAGCCTTCTTCCATTCCTGAGAACCGGCCAAGTCGTCAGCTTGGAAAGCACGACTTACCCGGGAACCACCGACGAAGAGCTATTGCCACGTATTGAATCCCGCGGCTTTAAAGTTGGCGAAGATATCTTTCTTGTATTCTCTCCAGAACGCGAAGATCCAGGCAGAAAAGACTTTACCACAAAAACCATCCCGAAGGTTGTCGGCGGCTTCTCGCCAAAATGTCTTGAGATCGGCAAGCTGCTTTACGGCGGCGTTATTGACACCGTAGTTCCAGTCAGTTCAACCAAAGCGGCGGAAATGACCAAGCTGCTTGAAAACATTCACCGTGCAGTCAACATCGGTCTTGTGAATGAGCTCAAAGTGGTCTGCGACAAAATGGGCCTTGATATCCACGAGATCATTGATGCTGCCAGCACCAAACCATTTGGCTTTGTGGCTTATCGCCCGGGGCCGGGCCTTGGCGGCCACTGCATCCCTATCGATCCGTTCTATTTGACCTGGAAAGCCCGTGCTTATGGCGTAAACACAAAGTTCATTGAGCTGGCCGGTGAAGTGAACTCCTCCATGCCCGAATATGTTATGGGGAAAATTAACTCCGGACTGAATACTCACAAAAAGTCCATCAATGGATCTCGCGTGCTGGTCGTTGGCATCGCATACAAGAAGAATGTTGACGATATGCGCGAAAGTCCAAGTGTTATGATTATGGAGCACTTGCGTGATGCAGGGGCAAACATCGACTATGCGGACATGCATGTCCCGGTGTTCCCGAAAATGCGTGAGCATAAATTTGATTTGAAGAGTGTTGAGGTCAATGAGGACTCACTGAAGCAATACGACTGCGTGCTGATCGCGACTGACCATGATCGGTTTGACTATGGAATGATTCAGAAAAGTGCGAAACTGATCGTGGATACCCGCGGGAGATACCGCGGGGTTCATGGGAATGTTATTAAGGCGTAGGACAGCTATCTACAAATAACCTGAAACTTGTAGTTTTGGACTTCTATACCGTTTCTATAAGCAATATCGCACATGGATTTTCTTAATGTTCTGTCGGAATAGTCATATAAAATAACTACTTTATCATGATCTATGATCAAGTCTTTAACCAAATCCTCAAAACGCTTGATCGAGTCACTTCCGGCAGCTTTCATATCGACAAGAACGGTTGCGAATCTTCGTCCCTCCAACATACCTACGACTTCTTGCATGGTGGGAACCTTAAACCCACCCTTCATTCTTGGTATTTCTGACAGCATTGTTTTAGAAATCACAACATTCTTTTCACCATAGCTACAGGTATCCGAATCATGCATGATGATCAACTCATTGTCCCTGGTGGATCGCACGTCAAACTCGACGGTTGAGACTTCCGACGCAATTAGGTCTTTCAAGCTCTCTAGCGAATTATGGGGGAAGCTATGTCCTGAAGATTTAGTTGCCATGCGATGGCCTTCATAAGAAATATCGGCCGGGTAGATAGCATTGTTGCCGCACTCCTGGGCGCAGCCTACCAAGAAACCACTCACGCAAAATAACAACGCCCAAATCAATACATTCTTCAAACCAATCATGGCTTGTAAATATATCGTTATTTGTTTTCAAGCTCAAGAGGCACCTATTTTTTCGACATACGACCAGGACAATTTCGCTAAGTCACAAAGTCATGGGCCAAGTTAGTTTTTCTACCAACCGCTGTGCGGGGTTCCGACGTTTTGACGAACTCGACGACCAAATGATTCTGCAACAAGATAGCAGGAGAAAGCGCTAACGTAAAAACTTCGCGGACCTGGTTTGCGGCATCAGCCCCCTGCTTCCTTTTCATTCGACGATACGACGCCCATGAAAAATAGCAGACAAAAGGATAAATCAAAGGAAACAACATCAGGGCTGTATAGTTCACCCGATTCGCATGAACTTTGACCAGCTCCAAGCCGGCAAGTTTTGCAAAGAGCCTAAGTCTTTGGATACCAATAAGATTCACATGCCCAAAATACATCTTATTTTGGCGATCAGGATTGAACCAAACGCTGTCGATTTCATTGGGTGGCATAATCTTACCCATGAGTTCACTTTCATTAAAAAGGTACGACATTCGAGCCCGCAAATTGGAATAATTGGGAGTTGTGACTAATAGTGTACCCTGGCTTTTAAGAACTCGCGCGAACTCGGACAGCACCCGGAGCTGATCGGTTACGTGTTCTATGCCCTCCTGACACAAGATAAAGGCGAAGGTTTGATCTGCATATGGAAGTTTTTCGGCGAGGTCGACATAGGCACAGTTGATCTCTGGAACACGGAAGAATTCTGGAATCAGGTCGCCGGCAACGACGTTGGCACCCAGAGCATGAAGCTGCCTTGCAGAAACACCATTCCCGGCTGGCAAATCCAGGACATCTTTGCCAGCAAAGAAATCCTTTCGATTCTCAATCCACTTTTGTACGTAAAACTTAATGTCTTTTGAACCGAAGAAATACATAGTTCCAGCCGCATGAAGGTTGATGAAACTCTATAGTTGTTTAGTTGGAATATGATTTCAACTCTAGAATGTGACGCTAGTGCTCGCCAGCAATCGTCCGATCACACTTGCCACTTAGGCACTTAAGTCGGCTTATACTCCGGCACCAAGCTTTTTAGCACCTCGCGCACGGCGGGTTCATCACCCGTACTGCATGCGCTGCGCATCTGATCTAAAGACTGCATAAGCTTAGACAATTCGATCGAAGCCTCTTCCGCTGTCATGATTCGAGGGTGAGCAGTCCAGCTTACGTTTTCACCGATAAGTAATTCTTCATACAGCTTTTCGCCGGGGCGAAGTCCGGTGAATTCTATACTGATATCACCTTGTCCGGTATCTGGGTTTCGAACCTCAAGACCACTGAGCTCGATCATCTTTTTAGCAAGATCCACTATCTTTACTGATTCGCCCATATCAAGCACGAAGACATCCCCACCCTTACCCATGGCTCCGGCCTGCAAAACAAGCTGAGCCGCTTCGGGGATGGTCATGAAGTAACGAGTGATATCAGGATGAGTTACAGTAACCGGGCCCCCGTGACGAATCTGTTCTTTAAACAAAGGTACGACGGAGCCGGAGGACCCTAATACATTTCCGAAACGAACCATACAAAAACGCGTAGAATGGGACTTGTCCTGAGACAACCCTTGCAAAACCAGCTCGGCCAGACGTTTTGAAGCCCCCATAATGTTTGTTGGTCGAACAGCTTTGTCGGTGGAAATCAGAACAAAGGTTTCTACCTTACATTTGATAGCCGCTTTTGATGCCGACAGTGTTCCAAAGACATTGTTCACAATGCCCGCAATGACATTGGATTCAACTAGGGGCACGTGTTTATAGGCAGCCGCATGATAGATCGTTTGAACTCCGTGGCTTGCGATCATTTTTTCTAAATGTTCGGTATTTAGAACATCACCCAGAACCGGAACAACTTCAAAATTAATACGGTGCTTAAGAATGTCTTGCTCGATCTTGTACAGAGCGTACTCGGCCTGCTCAAAAATGATCAGCTTTTTCGGGGTATTCAAGATAATCTGGCGACACAACTCAGAACCAATAGATCCACCCGCCCCTGTCACCAATACGACTTTGTCGCGAATGCATGACTTAATCAGGTCTTCAAACGGCGGAACAGGATCACGGCCCAACAGATCTTCGACGCCCACCTCACGAATGTCTTCGATACGGACCTTGCCATCGACGAGTTCGCCAATGCCTGGAAGAGTTTTCAAGCGAATGTCGACATTTTCAAAGCGCTGGATTATTTCACGACGGCGGGACCTGCTGGCTGAAGGCATTGCGATGAGAAGTTGATTGCAGTCCTCAGCACCCATGATATTCAAAGCTTCGTCAGGAGAGTAAACGCGGATACCGGCAACACTAGTCCCGTGCAGCTGTCTATTGTCGTCGAAGAATGCAACCGGCCTAAACTCAGGACCTGACATCAGCGCCAAAGCTGTTTGCAAACCAGATCGGCCCGCACCGTAAATAGCCACGGGTTGTCTGCGATCTTGCTCCCGCTCTAAAGAGCGCAACACGCCTCGCGCAATAAAACGACTAGAAGTAATATAGGCAATCGCTATAATCCAGTAAATCACGATAGATGAGCGTGGAACGCCCGTAACATTTCCCATTACAACGGCCGCAGTAAGCAATAGCACAGAAAGACTCACACCATAAAAGACGGTCGCAATAATGCGATCATCCATGTATCGAATCACAGCTCGGTACAATCCTACTCGAATAAAGATCGGGACAGTCAGAAACGGAATAGCAAGAAACAGCCACCAGAACGACGAAACTTCAGGGCGAACTGTACCCAAGCGCAAAGCAATCGCGGAATACAACGCCAAAGGAAGAAGTATGACGTCGCAGAAAAGCATGATGAAAATCTTAATTCTTCGCGGCAGTCCCGCAATACGCACAAACATCTGAGATTCCTTATAAAATCAGTGATGGATCATTACATAAGGAACTTTGATCTACAATACTTCATATATACGCCATGGCGCACCCCTATCAAAAAAACTCGACCTAAAATACCAACATTTGACTTCGATCTCGATATTTTGAATCGTTGAGTTTTAAGAGGAAACAATGAACAAAAAACCCATTTTCATCATAGGAGCTGGCGGACATTCCAAAGTAACGTCAGAAATCATCACCAGCCAAAACTGGGAAATTTTAGCCTACATTGACGAAGGAAGCACCTCAGACCACTTCCTTGGGAAGCCCGTATTCAAGAGCTTGGAGCAAGCTGAGTCTGCCAATCCGTCAGTCGACCATGCCTTCATTGCTATTGGCAACAATGAAGCCAGATCCAAATGGGCCAATATTCTTTCTAAAAATGACTACACACTTCCTCACTTTGTCCACCCATCAGCCTTGGTGTCCCCTAGCGCCCAACTGTCGCAAGGAGTCTTAGTCTGCGCGATGGCTGTTGTCGGCCCCTCTGCCATCGTAGGACAAGGCACCATTGTAAATTGTGGCGCTATCATAGATCATGACTCCGTTGTCGGCTCATTCGCGCACTTAAGCCAAAGAGTGCTCGTTTCCGGCGGTGCAAAGATCGGGTCAAATGCACTCGTCGGACCGGGAAGCATAATTGAAAAACTTGCTGCGGTTAAAGAAGACTCCATTATAGCCTCAGGAACCGTAATTGCAACGGCGCGCAAACAGTGCTTTCAATGACAACGCCATCCATCTCACTGTACCATCAGCTTTCATTTATGATTAAACGTATTTTTGACCTTGTTCTTTGTGTTATCGCTTTTGCAATTTTTGGAATACCGTTGTTGCTAGTTTACGTAGCCGTGAAAGTTACGTCTAAAGGACCAGCACTTCACTGGTCCAAACGAGTTGGAAGAGACAATAAAATTTTTCTAATGCCTAAGTTCAGATCTATGTTGGTGGATACCCCGCAAGTTGCCACCCATTTGCTTACAGATCCAAAAAAGTACCTTACCCCTATCGGCGGATTAATCCGCAAAACGAGCTTGGACGAGCTACCGCAGTTACTGTCGGTTTTAAAGGGTGATATGAGCTTTGTCGGGCCGCGTCCGGCCCTTTTCAATCAAGATGACCTGGTAGCTCTGCGAACCCAGCATGGCATTGAAAAACTTAAACCAGGCATAACCGGCTGGGCCCAAGTAAATGGGAGAGACGAACTGCCTATTCCTGTTAAAGTTGAGTTTGACAAGTACTACGTAGAAAACCAATCCGTAGCCTTAGACATCAAGATTCTGCTCATGACTGTATTCAAGGTTATGCGCAGTGACGGAGTCAGCCACTAATGTTCAAAGTTTTGTTAACTGGTGCATCCGGCTTTGTTGGCAGCAACTTCTTACAACGTCATGGTGAAGATTTCACCATAACTACGGTAAGTTTAAAATCATCTTCTCCAGAATCCTTAAACCTTCGTGGCTACGACTGCATACTTCACTGCGCCGCCTTGGTTCACCAGATGCAAGGTGCGCCCGAAGATCAATACTTTGCAGTCAACTACGAGTTAACTAAAAAACTGGCTAATACTGCAAAGCGAGCCGGAGTTCCCCACTTTGTATTTGTCAGCACTGCACACGTCTTTGGCGACTCGGGAGATTTATACGACCACGCCAGAAGACTGGATGAAAAATCACCATGCCACCCGCATGATCCTTATGGCCGAAGCAAGCTTGCAGCGGAGCAATATCTTCAATCTTTGTCCGATGAAACTTTCAAAGTTTCCATCGTAAGACCACCAATGGTTTATGGAAAAGGTGCCAAAGGAAACATCCTTAGCCTTATCAAATTGGTAAAAACTGTCCCTTTTATGCCTTTGGGCTACAAAGAGAACGCCAGGAGTATTGTTTACGTAGGGAATCTTTGCTACCAACTCTCTCTGATTATCCAAAAGAGAGCTGGCGGAATATTCCTTCCTCAAGATAGGGAGCCTATTTCAATTGGAACCCTGGTTGAATCCATTGCTCTTGCCTTAAAGGTAAAACGAATCATCTTTAAGCCGCCACAAATGCTTCTTAAGGCATTATTTGCATTAACCCCAAAGGTCTCCCTACGACTATTTGGAACTCTCGCAATGAACAGCACCGAAAGCGACAGAGCCATTGAATACAAAGCCCCGATGACTACATTGGAGGCATTACAAGAGATGATTCGGAATTAAGCTACAAGCAAGTCAAGAAAAACCCATCCATTAATTGACCAAAGTGTCTCACTTTTCTCTCGCCAGACTATTAACGAAGAAGCTTAGTACATAGTTTTTTTTAATCCCAAAGTTTCCTTTCATTTCTTGGCGGAGCATTTTTGCCCCCCTCCCTTATAACTTGCGTCTGCCGCCAAAGTATGGGCGATGGATTTTATTCAGGACCAATTGCTCGATGGTCGAGATATCCACTACCTTACTTTTGTGGATAAGCTTATTCGTGCGATGATTCTCATAAAGACCCTGATCTTCCGAGGGGACAGGTCAAACACATCGAGACTCGAAAAACCTCCTTCCTGATAAAGGGGGAAGCTCACACTCATTGACTAATTCCACCACTGTTAACGAAAAATAGTTACTATCGTCACGTGTCGCCGTGGCGCGCCATGATGCCATATATTTGTGTTAGCATGATGATTTTGCGCTCAAATTAGGTGTATACAGAACCTTATCGAATTGGGAACAGGGATTCTCGGTTTTGAGAACTTGGAAAGGCATTAAATAAATGTTCAAAAACTGCAAACCTCTGAATGAACTTACAAGTGTAATTCAAAGAAACAAGTGGGTGTTCTGCGTGACTCTGGTCACGTTGTTAGCATTTTTCTCTTATTGCATTTCTTTGAATCCTCGCACCCCACGCGCACGCATTGTAGTTCAAATTGCAGATTGGGCTGTTCCATACTTAGGCAAAAGCATTGGGCTTGACAACATTTGGAATGAAGATGTCCTTCGTTTGAAAGTTTCCGAATATCCACAAGAAGCTACTCGCCTTGAAGCTAGCAGCCCCATTTTTTGGGGAGAAAACTCAGTTCTAACGATAGATTCCATTTCCACGGACGTCGAAGGACAAACTGTAACATTGCTCCTGGAGAAATACGAAGGAGACAAATTCCACATCAAAGGTCCAAAAGCCACGACGGAGTGCGTAGTGGGCACCTTATGTCGTTCTGAGGAAAATAAGACCAATCTCCTAATTAGCCGTTTTTCTGCTCCGTCTGGTAAGATGATGGAAGTTGCTCTTGGAACTACCCAAGAGTTTCTTAGTGATTTACAGAAAAAAGTTCGTGTCCAAAGTATTCCTGGCATCTTTGGCCTAGTGGAGATCTCGATCGTCGGAGTCGCTGGCAAACAAGCCGAGCAACGTCTTCGCTATCTTGCAGACCTCTATATTAAAAACCTAAAAAAGGTTTTAGGAGACAAACTCCTAATGCGTGTCAACGCGATGGCGGAAATCATACCTGGTCTTCTTTTCGTAGATACTACGGGCGAGATTCATACATTAAATGCACCGGCTATTTTCTCAGCAGACAAGTATAACAAATACTTGCCAGATGCCACTGCAACATTTCAGGAGTTGTTAGTCTTAGAAGAATACCTAGTTCTAGAGCAACTAGATTCTATTGGCTCTACAAAAGAAGATTCTTCCCCTCATAATAAAGGTAATGGAAATAAAAAGTACGAGCGCACTTTGGGAAGACGCTTAAGCCTTCTAAAGAAATTAGAAAATCTACCTCTGTCTACAAGACAACAGTTTTTCCAAGATCTCCAACAAAATTTAACGCGCAACCTGACCCTGCGAGTATCTCAGAAAATTAATCTCGAGCTAGAGAACCGGGGGAAAATACAAGATTCTATTGTGGTGGCTTCACAGCCTCAAATAGATGCATCGACTAGCAATTTATATACAATCTCTGTGGCACTCTTTATTGCGGTGATCAGCTTTTTAGGGGCACTCACATTGGTGTTAATACGCGACAATAATTTCTTAACTCGCATTCAAAATGCACTCTCTACCCGCTTTCACCAAAGTTAAACCATGTTGGCAATAGGGCTTTTGATTCTTTTTCTTTTTGGTGCTTCACGCGGTCGGGTTACTTCTCCGGAAGTTATTCTAGTAAGCCCTTGGCTTGCGGGCACAACCGTCCTTACTGCCGCGGGAATGCTACCTTTCGTCCCGACACTGCAATACCTTCTTCTCTTTTCATTTATAATGTTTGAATACTTCTTTTTGTCGTTCATATGTCAAGGCCTTACCCTGCAACGGCCTCCAACTTTAAAAAATGTAGCCATATTCTCTAAAGAAATAGCTCCAATGCTTGTTGTCTTATTCACAATTCCAGCTGTCTTTTACTTGGCAAAAGTTTTCATCAATGTGCAAGAAAGCGGAGTAGGTTTTGGGCAATATATTCTAAAGGTGCGTGCTTTAGCCCACGCCGGCCATGGAATTGATGTTAAACACCCCTATATCTATCGAATCATAAACTTCGGATTAGCCGGGACTTTTTTACTTTATTATGAACGAACGCGAAATTTAGTTACGCGATCCATGTTCCTTTTCTACATGGCATTGTTTTCGTTGGTACTTTTAGCTAGTCTCATGGAAGGCAATCGATCGAACATCATTTTTTATGCTATCTGCTTCTTTATTGCATACCTTACTTCATCCAAAGTTCACTACTTAAAAATTTCCTTGGCAGTCACCGCATTTATCGTCCTGTTTTCGATTTCAAATCCTATTTTCCGCCTAAATATGTCATTGAGCTGGGAAGCATTTGTCATTGGACTAAAATATTTCGGTGTGTACGCGTTTGGTACAATTCTATCATTTCCGCACTACTGGTCCTACGACATCAGCCAATACTGGGGTGCCTTCGATATTATCGTTAGTAAATTTCTAGGACCTAATGCACATTTACTTGGAGCAAAGGAATTCTTCATTATCGACTACGTAAAAATATTCGAAAATCTAGATACTAATGTCTACTCAGGTTATGCCGTATTAGACAATTACCTTGGGGCAGGAGCCCTTCTCTACCTCTTTATAAAAGCCATGTTTTTTGGTGTATTTTATAGACTAAAGGATCTTCATAGCTTCTTTGGGGCAAGCTACATCATTCTATTATCAGGGTTAGCCCTGACAATTTACCACGACTTTTTTATTACTTCTCTCTATTTGATCTTTAACTTAGGTTTGTTCTGGATACTGAGTGCAGTTTGCAAAAAAGCTGCGCTTGCATTCCACTGCTTTTATAATTGGCTCGCTCGAATTTGATCTAATAGATAGCCAGACTGAAATACTAAATCACGTTCTCGAATATACTCTTTAGAGGCACCTTTATTTTGCCTGCTGTACTCTTCCAAAAAGACCTCAATAAGTCTCGCCGCCTCGTCAACAGAGGCATCATGTCTAATGTTCAAACAGCGATCTGCACTTAGACTTCTCAACAAAGGCGTGCTTCCTAAGTCCGCCATGATGTTGATAATAGGCTTACCTGTCGCCACATACTCCACTACTTTACTAGGAGTCATAACACAATTAGTGTTCTCGACGTTCACAAGGATATCTGCCAGTTTCACGGCACTAATCGCCCCCTCTCTCGACAAAGGCCCATGATACTTGCTTATGTCTCCATCCACCTCAAAGTGAAAACCATTCGGGGGGCCATAAACATTAAACTCATAAGGAATTTTATTCATCTTTCCCAGTTTTGCGAAAATAGCGAGCATACGGTCTGGCTCACGAATGCCTTTATGAAAATTACCAACGTAAACGACATTAATTTTCTTTCTAGATTCTTTAGCTGAAGATGCCGAATTGAAAAGTTCAAAATTTACTAAGTGAGGTAGGATCTTTTATCCTCCATAAACCCATCACAATGGATAAATGCTGTAGCCGACTATCTTGACCAATTCGATTTATCAGTTGGAAGGGCAAAGTATACAAATTTGAAGTCCAAATAAGTTCGCCGCACCAATGCCATCAATCCAAATCCACCAATTATTTTTAACATCAAACGATTTTTCCGTGACAATACCAAACTCAAATAAACGGGGTTCACTCCAAGAATTTGCACACAGAAGAATATTGCAACAGACCGTTAAAATGCTGCGATGATTCTCACAAAGTCTTAGGATCATTCGGTGGGGATAGGGCAAAATACGTCGAGACTCAAAAATCCCTCTTCCAGATAAAGGGGTGAATTCACCGGTAGATAATATTAATTGGGACCAATAAAGAAACAACGTCACCTCAAGTAACAAAGATATCCCACCACCCCTTGTCTACTCAAATAGGCGATTAGAATAGATCTCTTCAGGAAAAAACTTTCTTATGAAGTCCGGGTCAACCAGCTCCTCCGGTTCGTAGCGACACACATCCACCAGATAGTTATAAAATGTATTTTGAATCCCAATTCTCTCAGACAAAACACCAGGCAGGCAGAAAATCGGACGCTCTTCATTGGCCTTAGCAATAGCCTCAGCCACGCCATCTACTTTCAGACCATACCCCTTCACATACATCGGCACCTTGCCATACACAATCTGCTGTGAGGGATTCAGAGTCGAAAACAGAAAGGACTGGTTTCTTGGCCCGGTCGTGCTGAAATAGTCCTCGGTAAACTCATGTCGGCGATAAAATGACAGTGTCATCGCAGGCTTATGATCACCGAAAATCACAAACATCACAGGACGTTTGCTTTTCTTCGCCAACTCTGCGGCCGCAGACTGGAACTCTAAAAACTGTTTTACAGTTTTATCAAGTTTTTCTTTATAAACCGCCTCGCCACCGTCACCATCTGTGTCAGCATAGGGTCCGTGGGTATAAACAGTGATAAGAAAAGCAAAAGTCTTTTTTCCAGCTTCAAGATTTTCTTGGTACTTTGCAAGGGCCAAATCAAAAAGCACTTTATCTTCTGGATATTTGCCTTTTTCTGGCAGGTTCATATCCTCTGCAAAGAAAGATCTTTGAAATCCGAATTTCGGGTGAACGATATCACGCTTCCAAAAGAAGCCGTCATTGGTATGGGCTGACCAAGTGTCATAGCCATTTTCAGCAAATATTCGAGGAACCGCCATGGCCTCCTTGGAATACCGCTCAGCAAAGTACTGAAAATCAATGCCCTTATAGCGGCGGCTTGGCAAGCCCGTCAAAACCTCGAACTCGGCCTCGGCCGTCATCCCACCATACACCGGAGAAATCACCGTCGAATGGGCAAAGCCCTCTTTTTCAAGGTCTGCAATCGGGGTCACAAAGCTGTCATTACTGCTGGTGTAACAAGATTCACAAAGCACCAGGAACACATCGGGTTCTTCCTTCGGTCTTTTTACATCCACCAAAGACTTTACATCGTCATATGGAAGCTTGCCTTTGGTCGGGATCTGGCCCGTTGGTAAAGTCAGGAAAATATGATTCAAAATGCCATTTTCTTTGACGTTGGTAGTGAAACTCCAATCCACATAGTTCACCCGGGTCACCTTAAACAAGGTACCCACCAAACTGTCTTGAGTTTCAGTTGGCTGCCGCTCCTGCACAAAAGATGTCGCAACAACAAAAAACACCGGCAAGAACAAGAGTTGCTTCTTCGAGAAGGACAACCCCCTCCATAGAGTTACCAGAATTCCGATCACAATCGCTGGCAGAACATAGTCTGCATAACTTTTTAGGAACAACGCCTGCTTCCATGCAAAGATGTCTGAAGCCTCAAACGGAGAGTTCGTCAATGCCATCTTCATTAGATGGATTCGCAGAAAAAAACATTCGACGAAAAACACCAACAAGGCTGCAGAGAAAGGCCTTAAAAACAACAAACAAGAGAAATACAGCAACCAGGGCATCAAAAGTTTGCCGGGCAAGCTGATCTTAAAAACAGCAACTTGCAACGATATACTTAGAAGACTTAGGAGCAACAAACCCCATAAGACTAGATTTCTATTTGGCACTTTCAAACGCATCAGCTGGATATCCTACATAAATTTCGTCCCCCCACACCAGCATTAACGCGTGTGAGCGCAAAAACTCAGTGACAGATTAGCGTTCAAAAAATAAAGTTCTTCAATGTCCATCAATACATCCAAGTTTACTTCCACCTTGATTTTAGCTTTTTTTCCTCTGTCGCTTGCCATCAATCTTGTGAACTTTTTCTGGATGGATACTGTCTTTATTTTGAGCACTATCGGAGCATTGTTTTGGGCAAAAAGGAGCCACTCGGACCTCAAAGAGGTTTTCGGTTTAAAAAGTAAGACTTTGCTTGTACTACTTCTTATTTACTTCTTTTCTGGAATTACTGGATATGTCCTGCATAGCCCCATGCAGACCAACGAGTGGGTTAAAATCTCAAACCTACGCTGGATCTGGGGATTATTTGCATGCTACTCCATCGGGCACATTCTTGCTGCACAAGGCAAAAAAATGCTTGATCACCGGCACTTTATAGCATTGCTGACAGTCCTACTTGCGATAGTTTTCAACCATCTGAATGTGACGTCGGGAGCTTTCTTCAGCCCAGCGGTCAGACTTCAGGGATTTTATAGCAATCCCGCCTTTTTTGCCATGGCCGCAGTGGTACTTTGGGCATCCTTGATACCTTACTTAATTTACAACCATTCCAAAGCATCGGGACTTGGGGCGACAGCTCTTCTCACCTGCCTTACTGTCATTCTTATCGCGACCTACACAAGATCATCGTGGATTGCCATGGTTGCCGTTTTAATTTTTACTTTATTCTACACCAAAAACAAAAAGGCAATTTTGGTAGCTGGTTTAACACTGGCAGCAGCCACAACAGCAGTACTATTTAATCTGTTCCAAATGAAGGATAGGATTTTACAAACCCTTGATTTTTCCGGTGTCTCTCAGGGAGCTCGCATCGAGATCTGGAACGCCACATGGCACATCTTCCTGGATCACCCTGTCTTTGGCGTTGGCTTTGAGTATGCTGTAAAACTTTACAAAGACTATTACATCAAGTTAGGTCAATCTACGGTCTACATCCCTGGCCACGCTCACAACCAATTCTTGGACGTTTTATCCGGATCTGGGATTGTCGGCTTGATCGGATACCTGGGTGTATTTGGGGCGGGCTTTGTCTTCTTCCACAAAAAATTCAAATCCGCGACAGACATCCTATCAAAACAGCTTTCCTTAGGCTCCTTACTTTGCATCGTCGCCTTGTTCGGCTGCTCCTTTACAGAAACCCCGATCATCCAACAGGAAACCCGCAATTACGTGCTTATAGTGCTGGGCTTTTCCTATGGATACCTGTCTCGCGGCGCGGGCACTAGTCAAACAACCGATCCCCGTAAATCTCATCTGTAAAGTAATTCTTTAAGACGTCCGGATCGACCAACTCTTCCGGATCTTTGCGGCAGGTGTCCACCAGATAGGTGAAATATGCCGTGTGGACACCCAGTTGCTCAAACATAAGGCCCGGCAGACAAAACAAAGGCCGATTGCTGTTGGCTTTAGTAATTTCCGCCGCCACCGCTGAATCATCCATCCCATAGCTTTTCACGTACAATGGCACCTTGCCGAACACGATCTGTTGCGCTGGATTCAAGGTCGAAAACTGAAAAGACTCGTTTTTAGCACCTTTAGAGCTAAAAAAGTCTTCATTGAATTCATGACGTTTATAGAAAGAGATCGTCATGGCGGGTTTGTGATCCCCAAATATCACGAACATCACCGGGCGGTTATTCTCCCGAGCTAATCTTACCGCTTCGTTCTTAAATTCCAAGTACTGACGTACGGTGATTGCAAGCCTTTGCTTGTAGTCGGCCTCACCACCATCACCGTCAGTTTCTGTATAGGGACCGTGTGTGTAAAGGGACAGAAGGAATGCAAAAGTCTTCTTCCCCGCCTTCAGGTTTTCTTTATATTCTGAAAGTGCCAGATCAAAAAGAATCTTGTCTTCGGGATAAGTGCCTTTTTTCCCTTCCAGATTCATCGAATCAGAGAAAAAAGTCCTTTTAAATCCAAATTTCGGGTGGACGATTTCCCTTTTCCAGAAAAAACCCGGCAGAGGGTGTGACGAAAAAGTGTCGTAACCACTGTCTGCAAAAATACGAGGAATCGCATCGGGCTTTTCGGAGTACCTTTCTGCAAAGTACATATAGTCGATCCCCTTGTAACGACGACTTGGAAGGCCGGTCAGGACCTCAAACTCCGCCTCGGCCGTCATCCCCCCATATACTGGCGAAATGACTGTCGCATGTGCAAAACCGTCCTTTTCGAGATCCATAATCGGCGTCTCAAAGCTGTCGTTGCTGCTGGTATAGCAGGATTCGCACAACACTAAAAACACGTCGGGCTGATTCTTTGCTTTCTTAGGATCGATCATCGTCTTAAGATTGTCGTAGGGAAGCTTCCCCTTGGCCGGCACCTGCCCCGTCGACATGGTTAAAAAAATATGATTCAGAATTCCGTTTTCTTTGACGTTGGTGGCAAAGTTCCAATCCACATAAACCACACGGGCAAGCTTAAATAAGGAACTGACCGGATTTGCCTTAGCCTCAGTGGGATGGCGCTCCTGCACAAAGGACATCGCAACCATGAAAAAGACCGGTAAGAATAGCAATTGCTTTTTATTAAAAGACAGTCCTTTCCAAAGGGAAATCAGGATCCCTATAATGATCGCTGGGACCACATAGTCAACGTAGCTTTTTAAAAAGAAGGCCTGCTTCCAAGCAAAAAGATCTGATGCCTCAAACGGCGAATTCGTTAAGGCTAACTTCATCAGATGAATACGCGCCCCAAGACATTCAAGTAGGAAAACGAAAAATGCAGCTGGATAGGGCCTTAAAAAGACCAAGACCGAGAAATACAGCAGCCAGGGCATCAAGAGTTTAACAATCAGAAGATACTTAAAGGCAAATACCTGCAGAAGTACGCTAAGCACACTTAGCAGCAACAAACCCCATAGCACCTGATTTTTTTCCGGCCATCTGATTCGCATCGTTGAACCTTACAACAAAAGCAATTTAGAGTACTTGGCCTGGTATTCTTGCACGTACCTTGGCAGGCGCTCCACCCCAACCGGTTTAAATTTCATCGGGCGATTGAAGATGTCCTTCCCGGATCGCACCTGGGTTTCTACCCACTGGGGGTTGAACATATCTTCGGTCATGTATTCTGTATGACTGTAGGCGCGCATTTTTTTAAGAATCATCTCGGTTCCACCCATGAACGAGAAATGCCATCCCCCGTCCATCACCATGGTGTGTTCGCTGTCTTTTTTACTGCGATAGGTGCGCATGTTGTTACAGCCGTATTTCTTGAAATAGGAATAGTTCGCCATCACCGTTCCATGCCAAGGGATATAGTCCTTGTACATTTCGTTGGGCTCGGTGTGCTCATACGCCAAGTTGTTCAGGTAATAGTAGTAAAGCTCCTGATAAAAGGTCTTAATCCCCGGCTTATGCAGGTATTCGGTGACCTTTTCCGGAGTCGGGATTTCGTCCACGTCAGAGAAGATGATCACATCCTCAGGAGCACAATTCACCAGTGCTTTCGCCAGGGCGTTACGTTGATAGTCTTCACGGTCCCAGTTGCTGAAGGGTCTTAGCTTCTTCCAATTCACTTTCGGGAAGTCTTCGACCACCACATGAATGATCTTGGATTCAAACTGGGCGTAGCGTTGCTTGTTTTCGATATAAAAAAGCGGCTTGTCAGTCCCGCGGAAGGTCTTTTTGGATTCGATAATAACAAATTTATCGACGACCTTATCCAGTACGTTCAGGCGAATATCCAACAGATCCAGCTCATCATAAAACACAAAGCAATCGTATACCATGGGCCCAAAATACCGAATATGCTGGCAAAAATGTACCAGTAAGTCTTCAAAGGGTTTGCGTCAATTCATAAGACACAGCCTGTCGAAATGGATGTACAGCCCCAAGCCCTCGTAGTATGAAAAAACCATGAGCTTCCTGTTTTCATCCCTGGGCTTCCTTCTTCGCATCACCGTCATTGGCGCAGTCTTTCGCGCCATTGTGGCCATTTACCTGCAAATCTGGGATTTGATGGACTTTGCCTCCATCAAAAACACCTTTCCGGCCTTCCTGCACGGCTGGCACTTTGATCTGGCGATTGGTTCCGTTGTTTACCTTTTGCTGTACTGGATGATTCTTCTGTTTAAGCTTTCGCCGAAAGCCGCCAAACGCTGGAACTTCCTGTTTCTGTGGTTCTACATCGTCATGATCGTCACCGACTCTCTGTACGCCAAAGAGACCGGACGTCATTTGTCTTACGAAATTTACTCGCTCTTCACGATCGAAGGATCGATGCTGAGTCTTTTTGGTCGTTACTGGATCGCAGTGCTCGTCTCCTTGGCGGCGGCGGCCAGCTTGAATCTTTGGGTGTCCCCCAACTATAAAACCACGTCGGGCCCCGCGGGTCGCATCTTTGCCATGCTGGTGGCAGCCGTGATGGCGGTCATGGGATTCCGAGGCTTTGAAGGCATCCCACAGGACCCATCTTGGGCTTATCGCGCAGGCGGAGGCCCCCAAGGGGCCTTCTTGGCCCTGAACGGAGCCTATGGAATCTTCTGGGCCGCGGTGGGTGAAAAGAAATCCAGTAAAGAAAACATCGCCCTCCCCAAAGACATCAACACCGAGAAAGTTTTTGCCGCATGGAAAGCCCAGCGTGGCATCCATACACCCATCGGCGGCTTTGATGGCAACATCGTGATTGTCTTTCTGGAAAGTTGGTGGGGGTCCGAGGTCGACCGTATTCAAGACGGCGTTGAGATCCTGCCGTTCTTCAACAAACTTCGCCGCGAGTCCCTGCACACAGATCTGTTCCTGGCCGGCGGTCATCGCACCACCGAAGGGATTTTCTCAAGCATGTGCAGCCTTCCCAACCCACTGGGAAAAAGCATCATGTACTCGGAAATTGAAAACAAAGACTTTGTCTGCCTTCCCCGTTTGCTCAGCGAAAAAGGCTATAGCTCGGCCTTCTTCCAAGGATCTGATCAATACACCAGCGGCACGGGATTGTTGGTGCTAAAGACCGGCTTCCAAAGCTCGTATGGAAAACGCGACATTCCTGATTACGAGAAGCTTGAGCAAAACGCCTGGGGTGTTTACGACACGGATTTGTATAAATTTGCACTGGATAAAATGAACGGCCTGCGTGAGCCGTTCCTGGTGGGAATCAACACCAACACCACCCATGACAACTTGTTCCCGGCCAGAGCCGATCGCCAGAAGTATAAAACCATCCGCCAGTGGGCTGATACGGAACTTCAAGATTTCCATAAGCTGCTAGCCAGTCGCAAGTGGGAAAAAGACTGGCTGCTGGTCTTGGTTGCTGATCACACCACTTATGGTGGATCCAGCATCTTCGATCACTATGCGATTCCGTTCCTGATGAAACACTACACCAAAGACGGCAAAGAAAGCCGCGTGCTACCGAACAAACTTTTACCGGGAGCTTTCTCTCAGCCCGACATCGCGGCCACCTTGGCTGACATCACAGGCGTGAAAGCTCCGACGTTTTTGGGTCGCTCCTTGGCTCGCCCCGAATCATTCAGCCCGGGCGCCAGCATTTTCCATCTGGGTCAGTCGGCTTGGTTTGATGGTGATTGGGCCGTGGTCTTTAACATCCGCAAACCGGGTGAAGAAAGATGCTTTAAGTGGAAAGAGGACATGAGCTTCACCAAAGAATCCCCATGTCCCACCCAAGGAAAAAAAATGCACGAAGAAGGCTTAAGCTATATCAAAGAGTCGCAGGAGCTTTTGTTTAAGTGACAATCCGCATGTTATCAAAGAGTCCTGGATGCCAGTGGCTTGGGGACTCTTTTGATCATCGGATTTCGACGTTTTCTTTCCAACGTACTGCAATTCTCTGCCGTAGACAGCAAAATCCAAAGGTCGTTCCATGCACAAATGTGCTCGGCAATCTGAAAGACAGAATCATTCTTCAGATTACGAAATAACAGGATGCCATCCTCATGAGTCAAATTTGAAAGAACCTTTGGCATATCTTCAGAATCAAACATCACAGGCACCCGGTCCCAGTACCAAGCCACATACGAACTGGTCATTTCACCGCGAACCCGGTCTTCTTCCGTCGCTTCAAAATAAATATTCTTTATCGGAGTCCGCTTCACATCGTCAGAAAGAGCGAAAATTCCAGCACTCCCCACATTGTGAACCGTGACGGGCAAAAAGCTGACCAAGAAGAAATAGGCCACCCCAACATAGAAAAGCCCGCGACTCCAGTTTAATGTGTTCAATTTGACTCTTTGAGAAATCAGAAAAGCGGCCCCCAGAGCGATCCAAGGGAAAATAGGCACCAAATACTGCCGATTGTGGCGATGACTGAAACCATACACCGCAAAGTGGATAATAAATTCAAGGGCCACTGCACAGGCGAGCAACCGATGGTTTCGTTTCCACATCAACACCAGTCCGGGAATAAAGAGAAGAGCCACCAAATGAGCATGCGTCAATGCATCCCTAATATACCAAATAGCCCCCACCGGATCAGTCGCCGCCTCCTGAATATCGTTATGAACTACGAACTGGCGATACCAGTACGACTTCCAGAAAAGAAATCCTTGTGAGGAATAGTGACCCCAGGTAAACAGCCCCAGCGGAGCCAAGAAACCAATCAACGCGAGGCTCACCGCTCTGAGTTTCCAGCCACTTCTCATCAGGAAAAAAATCGCCACCGGAAATATCCCGACAGCGGCAGCTCCTTTAACAAGCACTGCCAAGCTTAGAAAGAATCCTGTCGCCAAACTATCCAGGGCCGAGCCATCAGGAACAACCCTGCTGGAAAAGTAAAACGCCACCAGCATAAAGGAAACCATCGGCATATCGAGCCAACCGCTGGACATAAAGTTCATATAAACATTAATAGACAAAAGACACAGCGTCGCCACCAAGGCCGTATTTTCATCAACCAAACGGCGAATAGCCGAGAAGAAAGCCAGCACCCCTACAATTCCCAAAATGGATGCTGAGAAATGTATTCCTTGGGCAGTCGCACCGAGCAACTTGATAGAAATCGCATTAAGCCAGAGGCCCAAATAAGGATGCTCTACAAAGGGATCAAAGATACCAGGGGCCAGCTTGGGGCGAAACCAATCCCCGCTCTCTAACAGTCCACGCGCTATTGCGCCATAGGTGGCCGTGTCTAATCCAACCCCAGGTTCCCAGCTGTTAGCAAAGACAAAAAAAACAAAAGAAAGTCCAATCCAAAGGACACTAGTCCCACGCATGTTGTCGCCTCATTGTAATGTAAACAAACATTACATCATCACAATAAAACAAACAACTGTTGGTTTTTTAAAAGAATTGCGAGCTTTAGCTCACCACTATGCCTGGACCTCCACCCAGCTCTTACTTGCCGATCCCTGCATTTCCAACAAGCACCGGCTTCAGCATTAACATCATCGCCTTGCACGTCGCGTGAGATCCATCATCCCAGAAAGAAGGTCCGGCATCATCCCCGGGCACTCCGTCCCAGTAAGACTGCACGTGAACCTTGTCGGACTCGAGGCCCTTGATCATCTCTAGCCAATTTTGGTGAGACTTCGCCGCTTCCGGGTGGTCTTTCGCGTGTCTGCGAACGAATTCAGGATGGAACGGCGGAACCAGAACCAGGACTTCCACACCCTGTTCAGCCGTGGCTTTGATCTGCTTTTTGAATAAATCGACAAATTTGGCATTCAGTGGCGCCTTCATCGGACCACCGAAAGTGGAATAGCTGACGTCGATTTCTTTGGCTAAAACATCCGGAGTGGTTTTTCCGGCATAGTCAGCCGCCGCGCACTTTTGATAATCAATGCCACTGCCGCTGCCTTTGGGCGCAAACATGCCGTCAGCTTTTTTCTGATTCAACTGATGAATAGCCGCTTCCAACGTGTTGTGACTGATCAGACTTTGCAGGTGCTCTAGATAGTACTTCATCCCATCAAGGCCTTCGACGTCTGCCAAAAGCTTTTCACGCAACACTGGCGTCTGACGAACCTTCACGTCCGTCACTTCCCCCGCAAGTTCGAAATAGTCGGCAATCCAGATGACTTTTTTCAAAGGCAGCTTTTGATCCAAAGCGGTTCTTAACAGCGACACTTTCAAAAGAAGGCCTGCGCCGCCCTTGGAAAGATTGATCGTTTTTAGCCCGGTGACTTCTTCCACCCACAAAGCGGAAGTCGTTTCACCACGGGAAGACCCCAAAATCACAACTTCAGCATTGGGATTAGCCCCCACAATCTGGGCCGCCTGATAATAGACGTTCTGGCTTTGTCTGTTGGTATCAATAACGTCACAGCGATAATAACACATCGGATCCACAGCAAAGTTAAACCCCGCCACCAGCCCCATAAGTCCGATGATGAAAGCCGCAAGAAAAAGAATCATTTTCAAAGTATTGCTTTTCATACGCCCCACCTAGAATTGGAAGTAAAGGAATGGAGATTCCTCACCCATGTACATCAGACACACTACAAACATCAGGGCCATCAAAGCCGCTCGCCACAATGTGGGCTTAAATTCGCGCTCCCAGGTGTTCTTGGCCAGGAAGGCCACCAAGATCCCGACACCCAAAGCTGCAAAGAAACGGTCCTTGTGTTTCAGCGGAATCAACGTGATGTCCCAGTTGATGTCGCCATTTAACATAAACACCTTCTGCAACCAGAACAGCGCCTGATCAACTGAATGCGCGCGGAAGAACACCCAACCCACACAGACCAGGAAGAACGTGAAAGTCCATTTGACGTACTTGTTACCAACACCCTTCCAACCACGGTCCTTAAACAGTCTTTCAATCGCCAAGATCCCGCCGTGGAAACAACCCCAGACCAGATATGTCCAGTTCGCCCCGTGCCACAGGCCCCCGATCGCCATGGTCAAAAACAGATTGCGGTAGGTTTTCAAAACCCCGGCGCGATTTCCCCCCAGGGAGATATAAAGGTAATCCTTTAACCACGAAGACAGCGTGATGTGCCAACGTTGCCAGAACTCTGTGATCGACAACGACTTGTACGGAGAATTAAAGTTCTGCGGGAACTGAATGTTCATCATCAGTCCCAACCCCACGGCCATGTCGGAATAACCGCTGAAATCGAAATACAACTGCATGGTGTAGCCGATCATGGCAATCCAAGCCTCAGCCGTAGAAGCCCCGGCCATATTCATCACCAGCGGATCCACCACCGCCGCGATACGATCAGCAATCATCATCTTTTTCGCCAGACCGAACACGAAGAAATAACAACCCTTCCAGAAGTTCTCTGGATTGAAGAAGTAGGTTTTGGAATCTTCCAGCTGGGGAACGATATAGTTATGGCGAACCAGTGGACCAGAGATCTGGTGCGGAAACAAAGTCACATAACCCGCAAACTCCAAAAGGTGCGCATGCGCATTGGAGGTCCTGCGGTAAACGTCAATCACGTAAGATAAGGACTGGAACGTGTAAAAGGAAATACCGATGGGCAGTACGAGATTTAAAATCGGCAGCGGCGGAGCAAGCCCCGTCACCTGCAGGGCTCCGTTCAAAGAGTCGGCAAAGAAGTTGTAATATTTAAAGAATCCAAGAATGCCGAGATTGGCGATCACCGAAATCAGCAGGAAGGTCTTTCGGCGAGCCTGTGAGGTCGTCATTGAAATGGCTTTTGCTAAATAGAAATCCAGCACCACCGTGAACAACAGCAGGAACACATACACCGTGCTCCAGTAACAATAGAAAAACACACTTGAAAGGAACAAGAACCACAGTTGCAGGTTCTTTTTCGTGATCCAGTAATAGCCCAGCAAAGTGAACGGCAGGAACAGGAATAAAAAGGCGTAGGAATTAAATAGCATGGGCAAACACTACCCAAAAAATGACTCAGAAAAAAGGTTCTGCTGCTGTTTTTGGGTCACAGTGCGTCTAAGTCACTCTCCCCCAAAGAAACAGGCAATTTCAGATCCGAACCTGGGACTCGGTCGCCTTCAGAAGCAGGTATTGCGCAATTTATTAACTCCCGCTTCTTGCTCTCAAACCCCATATTGACAATTTCACCAGAATACGGTATTTTACCGTACTGAAAGGTTCTATGGAAAGTCGAACACAGGTTCGAATATCCAGATTCGCAGAGAAACAGTTAAAAAGAATCCCTTCACACATTAAAGAGGCCCTACGTTATTGGGCAGAATCCATCGAGCTGATCGGTTTGAGTCAGACAAGAAAGCTCCCTGGCTACCATGACGAGCCTCTAAAGGGAGACCGCAAGGGACAACGATCCATACGACTAAATCGTTCTTATAGAGCAATCTACGTCGAAACAGTCAAAGAGATTGAAATCATCGTCATTGAGGTGAACAAGCATGAGTTCTAAGAGCCTGACAAAGATTTTAGAGAAAGAACTGGGCCCGATGTCCTTTGGTGGCTTCCTGCGCGCGGCAAGGACCGCCAAGTCCCTTTCCCAAAAAGAAATGGCGGAGCTGTTAGATATCTCCAAAAGCACTCTCTGCGACATCGAAAAGGGCCGGCAAAATGTAAGCATTGATCTTGCCGCAAAGATTGCAAGGAGATGCGGCTTGTCCGAAGTATTGGCTGTCGAACGTGCCATTCACGATTATTTGCGAAAAGCCGGACTAAAAATGACTGTCCAGATTCGGAAGTCCTCTTAAAAATCGGCGCGCCAGTTTTGACGCGCCATGAGCCCTAAAAAGAACCAGGAACCTTTTACTTAAGACCCAACAAGAAGTCGAAGTCCTCTTTGGTCAGGGCGCCACCGGCGCCGGTCAGGTCCGTGCTGGCTTCCGCTTCCGAGAACAGGCTTTGGAACTTGCGGTTTTTGCGCTCTTTCAACAGCTCCATCTTTTCTTCCAGGGATTCATGCATGATATAGCGGAAGACCTGAACGGCCTTACGCTGCCCCAAACGGTGCGCACGGTCTGTGGCCTGATTTTCCACTGACGGATTCCACCATGGCTCCAAGTGGAAGACATAGCTGGCCTTGGTCAAATTCAAACCCACCCCGCCCGTTTTCAGAGTCATCACCAGAACGGCTCCGCCCTTGGTTTCGTTGAAGTCCTTTAGGATCTTCTGACGTTGTTTGGTCGGAATCGCCCCGTGCAGGACAAAGACCGGGATGCCGACTGCTTTCAGAAGCTTTTCGGTGCGCTCCAGAGTCTGCAGGAACTGAGTAAAGACCAGCGCACTTTCACCGGACTCGATGATCTCTTGCAAAGAGTCCATCAGGGCCTCAAGCTTCGGCGGAGTCTTTTCGTACTTCACTTCCGGCAAGGCCCCCGGATCAGAACAAGCCTGACGAAGGCGCAGAAGCGCGGTTAACATCTGCAACTGGGACTGAGCCTCCCCCGCCTCGCGGATGGTGTCTTGAATGCGCTGATTATACGCAATCGCAATGTCGCGATAGATCTGCTTTTGCTTGTCTTCAAAGGCGATGCTGACCTTGGTTTCCTGTTTTTCAGGAAGTTGATCCAGGATTTCTTTTTTAGTTCTGCGCATGATCAAAGGCTTGGTTTTAAGCTTCAGATCCTCGACGTCTTCAAGTAACACCACTTCAGTGTTCACGAAGTGACGGCGGAAATCATCGTACTTACCAAGACATCCCGGCACCACCAGATCCAACAACGAATAGAACTCACCAAAGTGATTTTCCATCGGCGTACCGGTCAGACACATTTTAAATCGGGCGTTTAACATACGCGCCGAGCTGGTTCTTTTCGCCGTAATGTTTTTCAAATTCTGGGCCTCGTCAAAGATCAGCACATTCCAGTTGTACTGACTTAGGAACTCGTCGTTTTCCATCAAAAGACCATAGGTCGTAACCACCACCAACGGTTCTTTGGCCTCAAGCCTTTTGCCGATGCGATCATGGTCTTTACTGGTAAAGATCTCAAATGGCAGCTCTGGAGTGAACTTTGCCACTTCGCTTTCCCAGTTGTACACCAGACTTGAAGGCACGACGACCAACACCTGCCCCAGTTGCTCGCGCGTGCGAAGCAGATCCAGGAAGGACAGCGCTTGCAGAGTTTTCCCCAGACCCATGTCATCCGCCAGCAGTGCGCCCATGCGCAGAGTGAAGAGATCCAGCAACCACTGCACGCCTTCGTGCTGATAAGTCTTTAGCTCCGCTTTCACAGAACCCGGCAGCTTCACCAAATCCGTGCGTGATCCCAAACCATCATAGAATGCACAGATGCGCTTCCATTCATCATCCCCGCGGAAGGCATAACCTGACGCCCGCAAGGCCAGCAATTCAAGCGCTTGATGCTTTGGCAGTTGATAGTACTTGTCAGTCCAGGCTTTTTTCGACGAATCTTTTTTACCCGCCTGAAGCTTTTGCCAGAAACCTTCCAAACGGCGCAGTGAAGGGATTTCCTTGCGCGGCACCAGGAAGAACTTTCCGTCGTATTCAACCACGCCACCGCTTCCCATGCTTTTTAACTGGGTGGCATCGATTTCTTTGCCTTGCAGGAAGAAACGAGGATTCAATTCAAACCAGTTCAGCATGCCTTCATCAAGTTTGCTGACGATCTGGAAGTCGACAACGAATTCGTTCTGCCCCAGCTCTTGCAACAACTGACCACGCACGTAAAGGCGAATGCCATGATCTACCAGGGGCTGCAACAACCCCAAAGACTGCGTCGGCGTAACGTCTTCTTTGCCCCATGACGGCATAAAGAAATGACCTTGCTCCAACATTGGATCTTCTTCGATCTTTCCATCCCAGGTCTTGGTCAGAAGACCGGTGCGGGCCCGCTTAAAGGCACTGCCTTGAGTGGAAAGAGCCATGTATTTTAGAATTTCATAAAGAACGCGGAACTCCCGTTCAACAGATCCCGAGAACAGGTATTCACCCTTGGAACTGTAAATGGCTTCACGCTCACCCACCGATTTCAGGACCTTGGCGACATAGTCGGCAAAGATACCTAAAACGCCTTTAGAACACAGTTCATCCAACGGCTGAGTCTTGGTAAGACTAGTTCCGTCACCAGTCACTAAAAGGCTGTGGACCCGGGTGTGCAACGCCGGGAAGATATTCGCCGGATCACAAGTCGTTCCGTCAGTCAGTTGACCTTCAAAGTGATAAGTCAGGGCTTCCAAAGTCAGATACTGCAAGACGCCCAGATGCTTTAGGATCTTCAAATCCCATTCGCGCTTTTTAAAACTGCTGGAGGCCAGAGTTTTAACCTCCGTTTGCAGCAAAAAGCCCAGGCCCTCTTGCAAAGTGCGCATGATCAACACAACCGGAGTGCTGAAGCCCCTTTTGCTGACGGATTCTTTTTCGTTTAGCGTGAAGACTTTTTCCGGAACAAAGCCCGCATCGTCCTGATGGTGCAGATTCAGGACACTCGCAATCGCCCCCATGTCATGACTGCCACCTTGAACCCGCACCGGAAGTGAGCGACCGCGCAGGAACTTCATAAAGGCCGCGGTTTCGCCTTTACCTTCCACATGCAGGTGCGAAAACGTCCTTGGACGGTCCACCTTCAACTGGCGGGAATAAAACTGATCTAGAGCTTCGCTTTCTTTCTTCCACGCAAAAGCGACCACCGCTCCGCTTGAAAAATCCACGGCGAAGTTATCAAAGAAAATGTATTTTTGACGGTCTTTTTGCGCCGTCAGCAGTGCCGAGGTCTTTACTTCCTCAGAACCGCTGAATTCAACCTTCCATTCAAAGGCGTATTCGGCTTCAACGCTGATATTGGAAACCTGGAAGGCCTTGCCAAGATCCTTTTGATCCTGCAAATAAAACTTCAGGTCCCCTTTGTTCACCCGACGCGTGATACGAGAAAGAAGCTCCTGCATGACGGATTCAATATCCAAAAGATCCCGGCTAAAGAAGCGATGTGGATCGCTTGGCAACAGCGGCCAGTAAACCTCAAAGGTCTCTTTGCGCGCCGGGCCTGGCAATAGATCGCGGGGCACAACAGAACGATAAGCATGACGAAGAATATCTCGGCTGCTGATCTGCACACCGTCACTGAAATTATATCTTAAGAGCCCGGCCAACTGATCCTGATGGCGCACATCCGCCCAATAAACGGTTTCTTTTTGCAAAGAGCCGCGGAAGGCCTGGGGAAGACCCCATACCGCCCCCGTGCTGGCATCATCCCCTTCAGGAACGCGGGTCAGCTCATAGACCTTATTCCAATCTGGCAGATATTCTTCCAAGGCACGATCGTCGTCCAAAGACAGGGTTTCAGAAACCAGACTGATGGATTCAAGTTTTAAGTTGTCAGGCAGGCCTTTGCCATCCCCTTCACCGCGACGGGCTTTTTGGGTTTCCGTCAGATCCCAGAAATCCTCACAGAAGTTACTGACTTGAAAACTGTGATTGCGCAGGAATCCGCGATCCACCGACAGGGCCCACCAAATCAGAATCAACGACGCCCACTCATGAACACAGATGTCTTCTTTGTCCTTGCGGCTTTCAGCACACTGGGCACAGTGGAATGTCAGATCCCCGCCCTCGCCGTCTTCTTCGACCTGCACATAGGATTTGCGCAAAGAGGATTCTTCCGCATAAACGAACTGAATTTCCAGTCCGCCGTCTTCCTTCTTTTGGATGTTGTGACCATCCAGGGACATTTTTTTAAGAATGCGAAATGCATTTTCAGCAACAGGCATTTGCTCCAGGGTCGCAAGATCCTTGGGGCTGACTAAATGAGAAATTTTTTGAAGACTTAATCCGGAAAAGGCCATCCCTACAAGGTAGCAGAAGTCCTTGAAGAATAAAATTCTTTATACCAGTGAATTGTTTCTTTCAGAGCATCTGTGAGATTTCTTTGAACTTTCCAGTTCAGATCGCTCTGAGCGAGCTTTGAATCCAAATTCGCATGAACTGACAAAGAGGACTTCGACCCCTCGCCCAAATTCACCCGGGCATTTTCTCCCCAAGCCACAGCCAAAGCTTGCGCAACTTCGCCGACTGTGCTAGTATCTTTCGCCGCAAAATTATAGGTGGGCGCCAGCTTCGGCCCGCGCTCATACAAGGCTTCGGCAAGACACATCAACCCCGCCACCTGATCCTGCACATGAATCCACGGACGCACGGACTGCGGGTTCTTTAAATCAAAACTGTTCCCCGCAACGAAGGCCTGCACGGCCTGCGGAACCAACGCGTGCTCGGTAAAATCCCCACCGCCGATAGCAGAACCCATGCGGGCTGTGGCAACGGCGATTTTATGTTTGTTGTATTTTTCAGGAGCAAAAAAACTCTGACGATAAGAAAGCGCAATCATCTCGGCGCACAACTTGGCTGTCGGCAAAATCGCGGACGGGGCCACGGCGTCTGTTTCAGCCAGATCCTCTCCGGAACTTTTCCGTGCATAGACCTTATCTGAACTGACCACCACCAACGAGCGAACCGACGCTGTTTCCCGCATCAGCTCCATCAGGGTGGCTGTCCCTAATGCCGCTTTGGCAAAAGTTTCCAAAGGTCTTTTGCCAAGATCTGAAATCAGACCGCTTTCACCTAAATGCAGAACCACGTCGGCTTGCGCAAACTGCAAAGCTTCGCGCAAAGCGGACTCATCCCGCAGGTCCCCGTAGGTCATCGAGATTTTCTGTCCAAGATTTTTCAGGTCAAAAAGATTGGGAGAAGTGCTGGCTGGCTCACCAAAGCCAAACACCTGAGACCCGGAATCCAGCAGCGTTTGCACCAACCACGCCCCCAGAAAACCCGTGGGGCAGGTGATGAAAACTCTTTTGCCGTTCCAAAAATGAGTCACGGCTTAAGCGCCGCCAAGAAGGTTTTGCTCAACACCCTGACCGCGATGATCCGGATGCACCCAGTGCGCCAGAACCTTGCCTTCATAGTTCCAGTAAAAGCCCACAGGATCGGTTTCAAAGATCGCCACACGCAGTTGGCCGTTCTTTTCAGTCGCTTTCATTTTCAAAAGGGTCTGAGCCAGGGATTCAGGGCTGATTTTCCCGCTGGATGCTGATGGCGTGCAGTGAGCCTCATAAAGGCGGGCCAGCAAAGAAAGCTCAACAAGGTTGAACATGCTTTCACGAATAAAGTACTTATCAGTCTGAAGTGATGTCATCCCAATAGCCTAACTATAGTGACGCTTACAGGCTAACGAAAATAATACATCTGACGCACAGCCCACACTAACGTCGCTTTCGACCCCACGAAAGGTCTGGTTTGATTTTTTTTGAAACGCAATCTCTAAGATAGAGATTTATCAAAGTCTGATATGGTATCTCAGTGTCTCCGGACAAGCCCTGGAAATAGACAATAACATCATCATCAAGACGAATTGTCGTACGTGTTTTGAGCTTTTTAGCGTAAGGATTCTTTTCGGCTTGGGAAAAATCATAGTTCTTTTTCATAAAAGCTCACCTTGCAAAATACTGATTGGCTTCTGTTTTAGTAGCCCGTCTAGCTGATATGATCCGGATCATATTCTGATCTTCCCAATAAAGATGAACCACGATCAGGACTGCACCTTTTAAACTTCGCCCCAAAAGAACAAATCGCTCTTCTCCGACGGAATGAATATCGTCTCTGATTAACAAAGCTCTTTCATCATGAAAAACGCTTGATGCCTCATCAAAGGAAACTCCGTGCTTTTTCTTATTGGAGTCGGCTTTCTTTTGGCTCCAGACAAACTCTATACTCATAGTACAACAGACTCCGTATTTTGTACATATCCATTATGTACAAATATTAACTGTCTGTTTTTACTGCAATAAACGAACGAACCACCCGAGGCGCAACACCTTAGGGATGGCTCTTTAAGTTGTCGAAATTCGGATTAATGTCGCTTGGATTCGCTAGCCGCGATAAGCTTTCCCTGCTTTGAACTTGGTTCTGAGACCCTTCCCTCCATGAAGCGGGCCAACACCTCAGTAAACATCAAGCTAATATGATTTGGGGCTTCGCCTAAAGTGGGAACATCAGCCACATAGAAGCGGTTCTTGGATTGGACAATGTAAGGCACGATTTCCCGAGTGACCGAATTGCGGGATTCAGCCAGCATCGAGAACTTGCTCATATCCGAAGGCAATAGCTCCACTTGTTCAGCCAGGGTTTTGCCGGTCTTTTTAAAGAAGCCACCCTCGTACAGGACTTCATCAAAAAAGCCTGTGAATTCCTGCCTTGCCATGCGCAGGAATCTTAGGCCCATCTCGTTTTCAAGACGCGGCCCCATCTGCCAGATGTTATAACCAAACCACGCGACACTCCCCTTGGAGTTCATAAAGTCTTCAACAAACACCCGGGGAACGCGGTGGTCAAAATGAGTTCCTACATAAATATTTTTATCGCAGCGATGAACCTCGCCAGACTGATAATCAGCAATGCGTGAAGAATGAATGGCATAGCCGATGTACGGAGCCAAAAGCCCGCGCAACTGTTGGGCAAAGGCTTTCCCTGAGGCCAATTGGTCCCGGGATTCTGAATCAAAATAAATCTGCACACAGTTCATGGGTGCCGTCTGCGACAGTCCGCGAAAGGCCGCGATGCCAAGACTGCCGAAAATCACCAGCCCCAAAAGAACCATGGAGCGAAACCATGCGCCTTTTTGAAGTCTCATTCTTCACCTACTTGAAAGGGATAACCAAGGCTATCGAGGTCTTTTAAAAAACTCGAGTTAAGATGATGTAAGATCGTGAAGAAGCATTTACTTCGAACCCCTGACTAAATAGCTGTTGTCCGTGAGCAAAGAGACTTCTATGCTGTGAGATATGACAAAGCTATTGATTACAGTATTAGCAGTTATCAGCTCCTCCATCTCCGTTTCAGCCTTTGAATTGTCCCAAGGACTGACTCCGCCGGGCCGCCAGCGTCCGACGTTCAACTATATTGGATTTTTTTATGACAAAGCCGAGTTCCCGCAAGAAAGCGCTAACATGCGCTATCAACTGGTGGACTTAAGCTCCCCGGTTTACAAAACTGAAACCCAGGCAGTGAGCTTGAGTTTTTCCGGCAGCCAGATGACCGTGGACCCGGCTCAGAACGGTCATTCCGAACTTTACGACATTGATTTTGGTGTCAGCTACACAGAAGTGCTGGGTGAAAAGCGCATGTGGTCCGTTATGCTGAACTATGGCTCTGCCAGCGACAAGCCCTTCTATGACCCGACAGTTTCCACCTTGGGTATCACCGCTTTTTATTCCTACCCGAGCGATGAAAAAAGCAGCTGGCTGTTGCTGGCGAACTATTCCAACAACCGCCCGATCCTGAATAACATCCCGCTGCCGGGCTTTGCGTGGTTCTATTATCCGTCACGTGAACTGCAGATGGTTTTAGGGGCTCCGTTTGCCTCGATCAACTGGCAGTTTGCTGACAAGTTCGGCCTGACTTTCTTCACCCTGGTTCCGTGGGTGGTCAAAAGCACCGTGTACTATAAGCTGAATGACTTTGCGCAAGTGTATGCCGGAATGGACTTCAGTCAGGTGACTTACCTGCCTTATGGCCGCGAAAACCGCGACGACCGTTTGTTCTATGATGAAAAGAAATTCCTGATGGGCATCAAGTCGCCGCTTTCAAAATCTGTCTTTGCCGACTTTGAAGTGGGTCACGCCTTTGACCGAAGATTCTTCATGGCCGAAAACTACGAAATCAACCCAGGTAACCAAGTCGACATCGGCAACGCCTACTACGCCAAAATGGCCCTGAAAGTCGCTTTCCAATAAAAGAAAACGGCGCACTTTCGATGCGCCGTAGCCAGAAAAAACAACCAGGCACCTTTTAACGGTTTTACCCGAAGCGGCCTGTGATGTAGTTTTCGGTGCGCTGATCTTTGGGGTTGGTGAAGATTTGATCGCTGGCGCCGAATTCGATCAGGTCGCCCAGATACATGAACGCCGTGAAGTCAGACACGCGGGCTGCCTGGTGCAGGCTGTGCGTGACGATCGCGATGGTGACGTCTTTACGAAGTTCCTGAATCAGTTCTTCGATGTGACGAGTGGAGATCGGATCCAATGCAGAAGTGGGTTCATCG